>CAYTVL010000002.1:4331-258671 GCA_964441775.1 uncultured Enterobacteriaceae bacterium | reverse complement strand
CGCTTAACCGACGTGGTCTGCTATGCGGCGTGATTGGATAAAGTCGAGCTTAGGACTTGCTGACAAAGAATAGCTCTCCTGATCCAAACAATGCAGGGGCAAGGAGATATTTCTTGTTAGTTTCGTTCTGTTGACTACACCAACGATTACAGCGAAAATCTTAAGATGGTGTGGAGTACTGACCTTGTGGTTGGTGATTTATGACAGGAAGCGGTCGCATTCTGATCGTTGACGACGAAAAAGCATTTTTGCAGACGACAGCAGAGCTGCTGCGTCGTAGCGGGTACACCTGCACCTGTGCACAGGACGCGAATACAGCTTTGCTCCTGCTAGAAGACGAATCGTACGATTTACTGATTAGCGATATTAAGATGCCGGGTAATCAGCAGCTAGAATTGATTGAGCAGGTGGCGGAACTAACCCGGGGAATCCCAGTCATTTTAATGACTGCGTACCCGGCGCTTGAGTCCGCAATTCAAGCTATTCAACTTCCTGTAGTGGCGTATCTGGTGAAACCTTTCCGGTTTCGCGAACTCTTGGCTGAAGTGCGCAACGCGCTTGCTCCCGCAAAGCTACAGCAACTAGGGAAGCCAGAACGGCAGGCGCAACAGGTAGAGGTAATAGAAACGAATCCCTTAGTAGAGAGAAATCAATTACAGGAATATAGACTGCCACAAAAGCGATCTCCAGAATCGCTTGCGCAGTTATTAAACAACGCTATAGATAGTTTGACAACACTTCAAGAGTTGACAACTCTGCTTATTCAAGAACAGACGGGACGCGGGGCGCTCGACGTTCAGCAAGAACCCAATTTTGAGACTATCCACAAGACGAATGGGAATGCGCAGGGCATGAACTTTCTCCTGAGTCGAGTTCCGGCTGAGGTGTTGAATACCCTTCGACATTTATCCCGACGTGAACGAGAAATTCTCCGATTATTACTTGAGAACCACCGACTCCGCACGGTAGCGAAGACACTGTATATTAGTCCCCACACAGCTCGGAATCATTTACACGCGGTGTTTCGCAAATTTTCAGTTCATTCTCAAGAGGAGTTACTTGAGCGCCTTGCATCATACCCGGTCATAAAAGAATGGCTGTAAGCCAAGAGTGATGAATTCACACTCTATACTCTCTCTGCTTCCTCCTTGGCCTGGCCGCAGAGCTGCCCCCGCGTGAGTAAGAAAGCAAGCATAGCCGCACGCCGCTCAGGCAAAAGCAACAATAGGCGATGATCGTCACACCCGAGACATCGAAGCTGATTGGGGGCTTCCCAATCGAAGAGACAAACTGGGGAAATTACGTGGGTATTGATCCTCTGTGTCGCTTTTTGCTGCTTAACGCTAGTCATGTCCTAGTAACCTGATTTTTCCGCCAACGGGAGTATGGGAAATCTTCTGGCAGGAGGCCTTGGGATCGCGTCAAAGGCAAACCTGCTGCAGAAAGATTTGAGAGTGAGGAGTCTAACCTCGACAAAGAGATTCATTTTTCCGAAGGTGAAAGTATCTTCTATTAGTTCTGTTGTCTCTGGGGCGCTTCGAATCCTCAAGGTCTCGGTCTTCAGCATTTTCCCTTTATTCAAGCCTAACACAAATTCTGTCGCCTCCGCCACCGGCGCTTGCAGGATCAAATGAGGCACTCAAACGCTTGCGAAAACGTGTCCACTTTTGCTTACTCCTCATCTCGGGGCAAGCGCTTCGAGCGTCCTCTCGTCAGGAAGGTTGGGTTCATCGCAGCGTAGCGGCATTAAGCAGACATGGTTGGCTCCAGCGGCTAAGTGCGCGTCAATCCGCTCGCGGATGTGCTCTTCACTCCCCCAGGCAATGACTGAGTCGATCAAGTGATCGCTACAACCATTCTCGAAGTCTGCTCGCGAAAATCCCTGCGCGAGGAAGATGCGTTGGTAATTTTCTTGATTCGCATAGAAATTCAGATGTTGCCGTGCTCGTGCTCGCGCTTTGACGGCGTCACGCTCTAGAATTGTCATGACACTGGGGCACACCCACGCATCAGGGCCCATCACTTTACGCGCGCGCTTGGTGTGCTCTGGCAAGCAGAAGGCCGTGTGCGTCCCCCGTGCTTCGGTAGTGGCAAGCGCTAGCATCTTCGGATGCAACGCAGCGATTACCAACGGCGGCTCTGTCTTCGGAGCCACGGCCCGATATAAGGCCGACTTCATCAGCGGGAGGTATTCCTTCATGTAGCTATAGGGCTTGGTGTATTTGTGACTGCGCACCTCCTCGACCAGAGAGCGATGACTTACACCGATCCCGAGAATGAAACGCCCCTCTGCGGCTTCCGCTAAAGTCTTAGCGGAAGCCGCCATTGCCACAGGATCGCGCGCCCAGATGTTGGCGATGCCGGTGGCGTAGATCAGTCGATCTGTTTTGGCGAGCAGATACCCACCTTGAGCAAACGGGTCACGGCCCCACGCTTCCGGGGCCCACAACACTCTGTATCCCAGCCGCTCAACTCGGCGACAGAACGCTACACTCTCCCCCGTCGTCATCCCATCAAGAAAACAAAAAGCTCCTACCCTGCCAATCTCCATGACTCTCTCCTTCCAAAAACTATAATTTCAATACGAACTGTCCTGCGGGTCACTCGCCACAGCCGCCAGTCGCGGCATCACTTCCGTAGCAAACAACTCCAAACTGCGCCGCGCAGCGGCTTCTGAAATATCGCCGAACATCACTTGCAGGCTGGGCTCGACTGAACCAAAGCGGGCCACGATCTCACGGATTTGTTGCTCCACTTCAACCGGATCACCGATGAACGCGCGCCCTTCTGCCAGCACGCGATCGTAGGTCATCGCCTCTAAAATGGTAAAGAGTTGTTCGTAGCCTTTGTAATCCGCGGAAGAGCGGGTATTCCACACTGCAGCAGACTCCTTGAACACGCGCATGTATTCGTCGATCGGTCCCTTCGCTTCACGACGAGCAGTGGCTCCATCTTCCGTCACATACAGATGAAATGACATCTGCACTTTGCCGCCGTGCGGACCGTGGCCAGCGCGAGCGTAACTTTCACGATACGTCTGTAGGTTCGCCGCCACAGACTCAAAAGCGCTCAGGTAAGGCACGATCATGAGACTGTGTCCCTGCTCTCCGGCCCACACAAACGATTCGGCGGTTTGAATGGCCGCCACCCAGATGCGGGGATGCGGCTGCTGCACGGGCTTGGGCAGCAAAGAGAGCGGACCAAACTGGTGAAACGGTCCCTCGAAGCGGACCTCGGGCTCAGTCCATAACTGCTTTACCGCCGCAATGCCCTCCTCAAAGCGCGCCCGGCTCTCGTCCATCGGCACTTGAAACGCGTCAAATTCCTCAGGCAAGAACGCACGAGCAAATCCAGCTTCCAAGCGACCATCGGAAAGACAGTCCAGCATCGCCAACTCAGCCGCCAATTTGATGGGGTGATTAAAAGCGGGCAGCACAGCGCCAGTCACCAACCTTACCCGCTGTGTGCGCTGGGCCACGGCGGTGAGAAACACGATCGGGCTAGGCGAGTAACCGCCGTACCCACGAAAGTAATGCTCCACGGTGCGGATGTGATGATACCCTAACTCATCGGCGCGCGCCGCCAGCGCCAGAGCCCGCCGGTAATACTCTTGACCAGAGAGAAGAGTGGGATCGATCGAGGGGAAGAAATTAATGCCGAAGCGCATGATTTCATACAAGCAGAATCGGGGAAACGGCGAAACGGAGAATCGAGGAAAGGTAACGAATCTTTTTTCTCGCTCCGATTCTCCCCATCTCCGATTCTCCGGTTCTTGTTTTCACCGCGCCGGGAACCGATCGCGCAGCCATTGCACGATCACTTTCATGGACCCGTCGCGTCCGCCTTGGTTCGGCTTGGATGGCAGGGGATAGCCAAAGTGGTCGGCGTCAACTTGGACAAATTGTTTGTCCGATGAGGGTGATTGCTGATAAATGGCTTCGGACTCCTCTGGGTAAATGGCGTGATCGCCGGTGTAGTTCACCACCAGTGTAGGAATCGTCACCTTGGGCATGTTGTCCAATACGGAAGCACGAGAGGAGAGGCCCGACCAGTTGCTCAACCACGCGCGTGGGGTTTGGTATTTGCCGAAGCCATGTTCCAAATAGTTAAACAGATCCGGTCGCGGGGACCACAAAGAGCCGTAGTCACGCGAGGAGGGGCACAGTGATTGATCAGCATAGGTGAGGTTTGCCTCGGTGCGGTGAATCTCCATGTAACGTCCCACCAATGCACGACGGCTGGCGAACATTTGCCTTTCTGTCGGCCATGAATCAAACTCCGGCTGACGAATCAGCTCCTGAAAGTAGCGCTGCTCTTCGATGTAGCGACGTGCGATGGCGTCGATGCGCGCCACCCGTGCGGTTTGCGCGGCGCGATAGTGCTGAATGAACTCTTGGCTGTATTTGCTGGGCGTAGGCGGCGCTTTGAAGCCATTTGCCGGGTTGTACATGTCGAGCGTGGGATCGCCCGACAGCGGGTCGTTCTCATCGGTCACCGAGGGATCAACCGCCTTTTGCAGAAATTTTCCTTCCCCCAAATGGGCAGCCAAGATCACCATGCCGTCGGCTGGAGAAAGTGTAAAGCGGTTTAAATCATACAAATCACCCGCCGGCGTAGTCGTGAGCCGTCCAGGAGGAGCTGTCACAGCTTGTGCTTGATAAAAGGTATACAGTGACCCACCGCCGCTATTACCGATAAACACCACGCGTTCGAATCCACGTTTTTCTTTCAGGAAGGTCACGCCAGCAGCAATATCCGGCAGTAACATTTCATGAATGCAAGCAATATCGTTCCCCGGCCAACGTCCTTCTTGTCCAAACGCGGCATAGCCCGCTTCGAGCAGATAGGGGATGGCATAGTGTCGACTCATATCGGCGCGTGGATGCATCAAACACACGACTGTTTTCTCTCCCCCCTTCGAGTACAAGACGCCCTTGGCTTCGCCCCGATCCTCGGCGGTGAGCGGCGCGACTTCGTAGGACGCGCCAGCGGGCAGTTGTGCAAACGAAATCAAACTGGCTCCGGACGCCGAGTATCGTGGAATACGCGCTAAGGCCATAGGTTCCCTCCTTACTTGCAGGTGCTAGGGGGGACATTGTGTGCAACTTGGAGGAAAATAGATAGGGCAGAGAGAGTAGTCAGCAGGGGAATCAATGAAAAATGTAAAATTAAAAATTGCGGACAAAGATATGTTTTGTTTCTTCTTCATTTTGCATTTTTCATTCTCAATTTTTCATTGGCTCTGCCATACCGACTACTGGCTACCGGCTATTGACTACTTCTGCTTATCTCACCAAACTTGTGGCCGAGGACGCGTCAACCCCAAGGGCTTTGAGCAAGCGATCTTTAATGCGCACGGCGGCTTTTTCCGCAGCCACGCCCCGCTCCGACACCTTGATGCGTCCGCCGGCAATCATATCGTGTCCGCCAGCCGATTTGCTGCCTAACACTTTTTGCAGAATTTCCCCGGCATTGACCTCGCGATTAGTCGTGCGCAGCGAAACGTGCATGTTGTCACGATAGACCCCGATCGCCATGGCCCACTCCGCCTCATCAAGCCGGAGCAGAAAATCCGCCACCTCGGCCACCATATCCGGGTATTGCACTTCATGCAGCACGGAGATTGCAACCTTGTCATAGAGCACCGCTTCTTCAATCGCATCCCGAAAGACTTTGAAGTATTCACGCGGCACTCGCGCATTTTCAATTTTCGCAAGCCGACGTTTATTGGTGTACGGATACAAAAACTGGCACGCCGCCACATCATTGGGCGTCGCTTCACGCCCCAGGTCTTGCGTCTCCGCATTGATGCCGTAGAACAGCGCCGTGGCGATCTTACTCTCAACATCGACGTGGGACTCTTTGAGATATTCGCTGAGGATCGTGGAAGTAGCCCCGTATCCCTCGTGCAGATCCAGGAAAGGGACGTTTTCGTATGACCCATACGCAGGATGATGGTCGATCACGATCGTCGGCGCATATCCCTCAGGGAGCGAGTTGTTCATGCGCCCCGGCTGCGTGTCAACCAATGCTACTTGTGAGTCGGCAGAGAAATCAATCTCGTTGACCGGCACGAGGGTAATGTTGAGATACCGCAGCATCGCGCGATTCTCCGCTCGCCCGACGATACCGCCAAGAGCAATGACCACCTCTTTGTTTTCATGTGCTTGTTGAACAATGAACCGCAATGCCGCAGCGCTGGCTAAGGCGTCAGGATCGGGATTATCGTGCGGAAGAATAACAAGAGGACAGGGCTCTTCCGTCACCCGCAGGAGTTGATGCAATGGACTACGACTTGGTACGATCATAATGATCTAGGGGGAAATTATAAGAGAGTGGTTGTCGTCTTGTCCATCCCCTTATACCCTTGCACATCCTTCGCTTTGTCAGCAGTATAGGACAACGAGCAAGAAGCACAAGATAATGAGGAGACGCTTATGCCCCTTTCGGCGCGAGAGCGGTTCACCCAGTTGGTGAGCAACGTGAACGAAGATTTTGATCTTGCAGAAGCTGCGCTCCTGATCGCCCAGGACGCCCAACCGGATGTTGATGTCATGGCCTCTCTGCACCGCCTAGAAGCGCTCGCGGCCACGGTGCGCACTCGGCTGCCCGAGGACCCCGATACGGCGACTATCATTGACCAGCTCAATGAGCTGCTTTTCCGCGAAGAGAAACTCTCCGGGAACACCACCGACTACTACGATCCGCGCAATAGTTTCCTCAACGAAGTGCTGGACCGGAAGACCGGCATCCCCATCACACTATCAGTGATTTACCTCGAAGTGGGCCGTCGCTTGGGGCTGCCCCTCGTCGGTGTCGGATTTCCCGGCCACTTTCTCGTGAAGTGTGAGAGCCCGGGAGAAGAAATCGTGCTCGATCCGTTTCTCGGAGGAATGCGGCTGAGCCGTGAACAACTAGCGCAAAAGCTCCGTGAGATGTACGGCGATGGGAATCCGTTCCTCTCGCAAATTCCTCAGCTTCTCACTCCAGCCAGTAAACGAGAAATCCTTATCCGCATGCTGCGCAACCTCAAAGGCGTGTATCTTCAACAACAAAATTTCACGAGGGTCCTCCAAGTCATCGAGTGGATTCTCCTCACCGACTCCACTCTGGCGACGGAGGTCCGAGACCGCGGCGCCGTGCATCAGCGACTCGGCAGCCTGCAAGCCGCAGCACGCGACTTCAGACAATACTTACAAATGGCACCACAAGCAGAGGATGCCCCGGCCATTCGCCAGATGGTCACGCGCATGACCGCTCAGCTCAATTAGCTCTGGACTCCCATGGCAACGATACGCGTTTCTGCCGGCGTGTTGACTCGCGGTTCACGCATCCTCATCTGTCAGCGCCGACCGCACGACCTCCATCCCAGCAAGTGGGAGTTTCCTGGCGGCAAAGTCCACGAGGGCGAGGACGGCGCAACCGGTCTGTGGCGAGAGCTGCACGAAGAGCTGGGCATCGACGCTACGATTGGCGCTGAAATCACTCGCACCACCTTTACCTATCCCAACGGACGCACCGTTGCCCTGCAATTTTTTCACGTCCCGGAATTCCGTGGTGCACTTGTCAACACCCAGTTTCAAGCACTCGCCTGGGTCGAGCTGACGGATCTGCCGGCGTATGATTTTCTCGAAGGCGACGTGGATTTTGTCGCTGCTCTGGCGCGTGGAGATTGGATGCAAATTTTTTCCAGCCCCTAATCCCTAATATCCAATCCCTTGCCGCTATGTCTCGCCAACAACTTTTCGCCGCTTTTTTCTTCGCCGTCTTTCTTTTTCTCCTCGCGCAACTGTATTCGCTCTTGTCCGGCTTCCTCGCCCCATTAGTGTGGACGGTCATTTTGGTCCTTACGTTTTATCCGCTTTACTCTTTCGTTCTCAATGCCGTGGCCGGGCGACGCTCGTTGGCCTCTTTGCTGATGACGTTATTGATCGTTCTCCTCGTGGCTGTCCCCGTATTTTTCTTTTCCAGCGTATTGACCTCGCAAGTCATTGACTTCTATCAACACGTTCAAGAGGCTGCTCAATCCGGCGCACTCCAACACTTCTTGACGAATTTGCAGGATACCTTTCTGGGCCGCCTCTGGAAAAAATGGGGACCGGGGCTACTCACCTCTGACATTGATCTGCCTTCGCTCGCTCTGCAAGGCGCGAATGCGACCACTCAGTTTATCGTCGGCAAAGCGACCGAAATCGCCAGGAACTTGTTCCTCTTTCTCTTCGATTTTCTCATCCTGAGTTTCAGCCTTTTTTTTCTGTTCCGCGATGGCGAAGAATTGTATAAAACCCTGCGCGACCTCATCCCTATGGAGCCCGAGCATAAGGACGAAATCTTCCGTCGTTTCTACGAGACAGTCTCCGCCGTTGTGCAGGGCATGCTCGCCACCGCCGTCGCTCAAGGTGTGCTCGCCTGGATAGGATTTCGGGCGCTGAATATGCCGTTCAGCTTCTTTCTTGCCTCAGCGGCGGCGCTGTTGTCCCTGCAACCGCTGGGCGGCTCCGCCGTGGTCTGGCTCCCTTGCGCACTCTACTTAGGCTTTGCCGGTTCCTGGACGAAAGGCATAGCGCTCATGATCTATGGGACGCTCATTATCAGCGGGGTGGATAACATCATCAAGCCGTTAATCATAGGCGGACGCACCAGATTGCCGACGTTGTTTCTCTTCTTCGGCATTCTTGGCGGCTTGCAAGCCTATGGATTTCTCGGCATCTTTTTAGGGCCAGTCGTCCTGGCGACCATCGTCGCTTTTGTCAACATTTACAAGACGGAATATGCCCAGGACCCCACGGCTACACTTTGAAACGAAAATGGACGACATCACCATCCTGCATGATGTAGTCCTTGCCTTCCAGGCGCATCTTCCCGGCGTCGCGACATCCGGCCTCGCCGCGATAACGGATGTACTCGTCGTAAGCGATGACTTCCGCGCGAATGAAGCCGCGTTCAATGTCTGAATGAATCTTGCCCGCCGCCTTCACCGCTGTCATCCCGCGGGTAATCGTCCACGCCCGGGCTTCCATCGGGCCGGCAGTGAAAAAGCTCATGAGATTGAGCAGCGCATAGGTCTGCTGAATGAAGCGATCTTTGGCGGAATCCGTCAATCCCAAATCAGCGAGAAACATGCCCCGTTCTTCTTCGTCGAGCTGGGCAATATCCATCTCGACTTTGCCGCAGATGGGAATCACCAACAAGTTTTCCGCCTTGGCGTACTCGATGACCGCCGACGGCAGCGGAGCCTGCAACGCATCTTCTGCAACATTGTAAACAATCAATAACGGCTTCTGACTGAGAAAGGCAAACCCCGAGAGCAACATGTGCTCCTCCGGCAGAAATGTCACGTTGCGCAGCGGTTTCTCCTCTTCCAAAACGCTTTGACATTTCTCCAGCAACTCTCGTTCGCGTTCTTTTCCTTTCTCTTTTTTCAAACGCTCGAGGCGTTTCTCAATTACGGCCATATCGGCCAGGACCAGTTCGGAGTGAAATTCTCGCAACTCACGCAGAGGATCAGTCGAAGTAGAAGACAGCGGATCATCAAACGCCCGCACAACTTGGGCCAGCGCCTCAACTTCGCGTATCTGCACGAGCGCTTCGGTTTCGAGGCCGGTTTTCCGTTCCTCCGGCGGCGGGAAATCCAAAAACGTCACTTCCGCATATTTATTGCGTTCCGGATGGACAATCTCAGCGAGAGCATCAATGCGCGGGTCCGGCACCTTCACGACGGCAATCGCCGCTTCCCGCTTTTTCTCAAATCCCCCCACCTCGGCGCTCAGACCAGTGAGGGCGTTAAAGATGGTAGTTTTTCCAGCACGTGCAAAGCCAACTAAACCTACTTTCATGGAAAGGACTGTAGCAGATTACGAAAAACGGGTCATCTGTCATTCATGGGGCAAGGCTACCGAGTCAAAGAGTAAGCTGCTTCCCTTTTTCTTCATCGTCTTGCAACTGCTGCCGTTTCCAGTAACTCCCAATCGCCGTGATGGTGGGAGCGATCACAGCTACCTTAAAGAGCAACACCAGCACTCCCACCCACGCGCTTTCATACGCCAGCGAGAGCTTCCAGAGCAACGTCTCGTTTATCTTGAACAACGGCACCGCATCAAAAAAATGCCACAGGAAGAAATCCAAAAATTTATCGACAGACAGATCAGCGCCACGCAGGACGTTGCCTTGGAGGTTGCGAAACTCAAGCGTTCCCTGAGCCGCCAACAGGTAGCACACCGTGCCGAAGAAAATCACGGAGATCAGGAGAATATTAAAACAATAAACGAAGGGCGCAAGCCAGCCTATCCACTCTAACCAGCGGAAGAGGCGGTCGCGATTCGTTTCAGTAGCCATGAGTAACAAAGCCACAGCCAGTAAACTGGTCCACAAAAACAAGAAAAATAACTGAAGGAGAGGGGGAAACTTATCCACCAGGGTCCGAGAGAACCAGAGAAACAGCGTGGAAGGGAGGACAGTCGCCAAAGCCCATAAGGAGAACTGGAAGTACCAAGAGAACGTGGCGTTTATGACTGTTTCGACTCGCTTGGAGGAGGCAGATAGGAGGGCTAGGAAAACTATCAGCGCCGTGACCAGGCTGGCTCCGAGCGCGCTGCTCCGGCTGCCGCTCCGATAGAGCTCCACGAGCCCCGCCCCACTGGAGGTCGCCAAGAAAAAGATACTTAAGCGCAGAGCCTCTTGCCGCTTCTTTTCGTCCCGCAACCCAGCGAACACTATGGCTGCACCTGCCTTTCCTCCTCACGTCTTAACAGGCCCTTGGTAGCGCTAGGCCAACTATGGTCCAGACACAGCACACCGCTTTAACGCCCCCTTGTTCTATGGGCAAGTCACACGGTGGCTCTGCCTTTTCTCTTGCGCCAGCGACCTTTGCCGTACGTGCGTTCCAGATAGCGTCGAATGTATGCTTCCTGGCCTGTGGCGATTGTTTCAATGTCTTTGATCTCGCCGAGGAACTCAAATTCCCTCATACCTTATCTTTACTACGTTATCCTTTCGACTATGGCGAGACAGCGAACGTTGCACCCTGAGGGACGCGAACGGAGTGAGCGTCCCACTCCAGTGTGGGGCTAGACGACCTTGCTCTATACTTGGTGGGTAACGCTGCGCGTTTGCCCGCCTTACCGGGACTTCCGGCTGTGCAAACGCTGTCCAAGAACCTTCCACACTGACGAGAAGAGCTTACGGATGCGGTCTGTCACCGTGAGCGGTTTGTTCTGTAAGAAGGGTACTGCATATTTCCGGAGCGCATCTTTTCCAATCGTGTGGTGGCGCCCTTCGTCGTAGGCCATGATGACGGTGCTGTCTTTCACCCCCTTTGCAAAGTGCCGACAGGCGCCTGCTCGCATCACCGGGTCTCCTTTATCGCCGAGGATAAGGAGGCGGCGGAGACGGGCCAACCGTTCGGGATGGAAAGTGTTCACGAGCTCAAACTCCTGCTGGAAATCTGACTGCCCTGCGATCGCTTTGTGCGCCTGTACTTTGTACCCCCCGGCGGCTGCAGGATTTAAGATGCCGCTCAAAGAACCCAACCCCGGGAACACTTCGTCGATGTGCAGCGCGGCGTTACAAATGTCACCGCTGCACGCCAGCAAAATGCAGTGACTGATACGGGGATCGCGCTGGGCCGCCACCACAGAAATGAGTCCCCCGAGTGAATCGCCAACCACGACATAGTCCTCTGGGGCGAAGCGCTTGGCCTGCTCGATGAGTCTGTTCGCGGTGTCATGAATCAGCAAACACAGATCCCCGAACGTCATGGTCGTGAGTTTAGTGGCTAATTCGATCAGATTCCCATGGTAGGGGACTTCGATTCGGGTAACGGTGTATCCCAGAGGGGCAAAGACTTCCTCTATCTCAGGCTGCGCCTGAAGCGAACCCCCTGTCCCATGCGTATAGAAAAGGTACATGGAGCCAGCTCCTGTATGTCCAAGGTATAGCGCGCAAACTCTTCTAGGCAAGACCAACAGAGAACGCCCCTCTTCTCCTCCGACGGAGGAGTGCGCACCAGTTTCCGCTTAGCGCTGTTTTTTCACTTGTAGTCTGGGGCCCCATGTATACGCTACTGTCAGACTCCTCCGCTTTCAGGTTTAGCACTATCCGCCACGGGGACCGCGTCCGCTGGAGGCGCGCAGTGTTAGGCTTTCCCTCCCAGCAGGACTACGAAGACGGAAGTCGGTCATACTCCTCCGGTTCTACATCTGGCACTTGCGCTAAGGCGGCCTCATACTTCGCTCGGCTCCCTCGTTGCGCACGCTCCGCCAGGTAAGATTCGGTCATCAGGGCGGCCATCTTCTCCGCCACTGCCGAGGCAATGAACTGCTCAACGGAAATCCCTTCCCGTTCCGCGAGTTCCTGCAGGTGGGTCTGCAAGGAGTTTGGCAGTTGGACACTTAGTATACTCATGGCAAGACTCCAATATGCTGTAAGAACGCTCCTGGCTCGATGACGCGTATGCCGAACTGTTCCACTCCAGTAAAGTCCCGTGTATTGTAGGTCACAATAAACTCACACCCGGCCTTGACTGCGAGTTCCAAGATCATATCGTCTCCTGGGTCCGGCAAAAAGGGTCGCCACAGAAAAAAGATCGGGTGGCACGTCGCTACGGAACAATGGAAGTCTATGAGATCCTCGACCGCCTCTCTGGTCACTTGGAGGCGGGGCAATTCTCGCAGCAACACCTCTTCGTATTCCAAGACGAGGGGGACGGAGAGGTGAATAGCAAACTGCCCTGTGCTCACCAAGGTCAACAACCGAAATGCGCTTCCGCGTCTTGAGCGCAGTCCAGCTACGAGGACGTTGGTATCAATAACAATTTGCGATGTCGCCACCTGGGCATGGTAAACAGGGCGGTGAGAGAAGGCAACGTTCCTTTAGCGTGTGGGAAGCCTAACGTGACGCTCACCGGCTGGCGGAAGCGCGTCAGCGCTGGAGCCAGTCCACCGAGCAGTGTATCGTTAAGCCCTTCCTCGTTCGGATGTTTGAGGCGCTGCTAGGGTGATTTCCGCTGCGACTTCACGAATTCAAGAGATGCAGAAGTCAATGCTGTTAGAAGTCGCGTGACATCGTCGAGATGGCGCTGCATGAGCTGCTTATCGAAGTATACCTCTTCGTTTAGACCAGGTATGTACCAAAGGTCCTCTCTTCTCTCAGTATATGTTCCGCCTGGATGGATGGAGCCAACGCTACGAATATTTCGCCTTCCCGTGAGTCGATGCGCTAATAGGTTCCTGATCGTGTGTATCCTAGTGAAACCAGGGTCCTGAGCCATTGTTGTCAGATAGGCAGTTACTGAGCTATTTGGAAATGCAGCCTTAAATGCAGTATGAGTGGTCTCAAGCGTTATGGTCTTCGGCTTACTAATCTTTAGAAAGTTCTGCGCATCTATCGTAGCTCCGATGAAGTACAGGCCAAACCCGAAGCTCTCCAATACCGATAGGGCATTCATAAAGAAGCTATAAAGGCACTGTTCGAGTTCGTAATTGTGGTCCTCGTCCACCGACCACTCACACCAAAGATCGCTGCTCATGGCCTTATCGAATGCGGTCTTGAACGCTGCGTTCTGCTCAACGCACGCCCTGTAGCGATAGCAGACAGCCAGCCACGAGCCTTGAAAATGCAATCGTCTCTGAAGCGAATCATCGAGGTCTTCGTCGCTCAGGGCCGATGGAAACAACGAGGCCGCAAGCTTTCCAAATTCTTGAAATTCATTTCGAGGAAAGCCAGCAGGCAGATCGAAATTCATGGCTTCTTTCTTCCTTTTTGGGCTTAACTTGTGGCTCTATCGCGTCCCGTTTGGCAGTATAGCTCGTCTCGTGTAGGCGCACAAAAACAGTAAAACCCCCCGCTGGTCTGCCCCAAGAGAAAAATTTTCTTGTTGGAGAGATCAGCGGGCTAGCGTCACAAAAGGAGGCGGAACTTCACGGAGAAACGCAACTGGCTCAACGCAACGTCGTAGAAATTTCTTGTCCACGGCGTTGCACGTACGTGTCGGCGGCTTCACTAGCAGTGATGCTTCCAGAAGCGTGCGCTTGATCGACTCGCACCGGCGCTTGTGGTTGGTCAACAGCAATGGCGACCGGCGATGGAGCGTTCATCTCAAATACAAGACGCCCAGCGGCATCCTGCGCCTGGACGCGCGCCTCCACCTCGGCAGGAATTTGCAGAGGGCGCTCGTTGGGAAATTTACGTTCTTCCAACGATGGACGAAGATAGAACTGTGAGGGGTCGGCCACGTCCATTTGGCTCTTCACCGTCAGGTCGAGATACCACCGGCGCCGCATAAAATCAGGATTAAAAAAGAATTTCTGCTCTTCAGCCGTCCACTGTTTGAGGCGATGATTGTCCCGCACATTGTACGTCAACGTATCCGACGCAATATCCCAGTACGTAATCAGCATGGGGCCGTATCCTCGTTCGCCCAGCGCTGGATTGAACATTGTTGTCAACCGCACTTCAATAAACGCCAGCTTACCGTCACGCCCATATTGCTCAATCCGCAGCGGATAAAAAGAATGTTTTTCCAGCCAGTACAGAATGCGGGGCGCGTAATAATTGGGAATCCACTCATCACGCGCCTTCGCCTCCACCACGTAGCACTCCACGCCGCCGTCAGACGTATAATGAGGATAAGCGTCTCCCATCAATTTGAGGTCCGACGCGTTGACTTCGCGGAGCCTGCCGTCGTTCTGGTTGCCGATCACGATCGTGGGTCGCGTCACCGGAAATCGCACGGTCTGATGCAGTACGTCAGCGCCGATCAAGCGCCAGGAAAATTCCCATGCGTCGCGCCCTGTCGAGTCGTCCGCCGTTTGCGCTTGATTGGGAAATTTATCTTGTCGGCGGTTAGGAGGTTGGTGCCGCACCCGTCGAATGGTGGGCGTGTACATGAACGACTCTTCTTTTTTGGTGAACGTTTGGTCTGTGCGATAACGGATCGTCATCCGTTGCGACCCTTCGGCGTCCGGGGGAGAAACGTTTTGATTGAGATAGCGGTACATTTCTTCACCAGGTTTCCGCACGAATTCCGCCTGGGCGCCGATCGGTTCGGAGTAATTCATAAACGTGACCGATTTTCCTGGATTCATCAGTACGCCTTGCGGGGTGATAGACCCCCACAGATTCGCAAAGACACAGGACCAGCGCGGTCGTTGCGTAAACTCCATGAGACGGTAGCCCATTTCTTCAGCCGTGTACGGCGCGGTGAACGGATACGCTTCAGCCGGGATATATGGCGTAGCGGAAGAACGTGGCGCATTTGTCGCCAAATCGACTTCCTGTAACTCTTGAGGCGACAGCTCGTTGACGGTTTTCCAAGTGCGCTGTTGCACAGTTGTTGTGGAATCGGCTGCGAACGCTTCGCCCATTACCGACCCAAATGTCAGCGTCATGAGCAGCCAGAAAACATTCCAGTCCATGTTGGCAACCCGCCTTCCCTCAGCTTTTGTGAATGAGAGTGATCCGTCCATAGTATGGTGGTGCAATCTAAAGAGCGGAGAGTTTCGTGTGACTCACTAGTATCAGTATTGCCCTTGTCAGTATTTTATAAAGCATAGCATTTCATTCAGCAAGAGAGAAAATACACAGCCTCACCAGGGCAAACATACAGCATCCTTGACACTTCGGAGTTTCCCCTCGTATCATCGAGCCTGTCATAAATTTTTATTTCCTGTAACGTGGCGATAAGAACGTAGTGGGATTAAGGAAGGACGGGATGCAGAAAGAAGACCTCGCCAAACACACAAGGAAAGCCCTACTGGCCATCGCGAAAGACCACGGCCTTAAAGGCGTGAGTCGCCTGAGCAAAGAGGCCTTGATAAAGCAACTGGCGCAGACGCTTCCGTCAACGTCTCGAGCCCTACCGCGCCCTTCTCCTGTCCTAGCTGCCTCTTCTCAGCTCTCAAGCGAAAAAAAGCAAGAAGCAAAATCGCGCAGCAAGAAGATGACGATTCCTCCACCTGTGGGGTCCGCCTCTGGGAGAGCGTTTGATTCGTATACGCTTGCGCCGGTACAGGAGGAAATAGTCACCAAATGTGTAGCGGACCAAAACGATTCCATGTCCTCAAGCGAGGGACAAGCCGCGGCTGAAAGTAAGTTCTTTTTAGGACCGCAGCCTGGTGTCGCCATCGCGGAACCGGAAGCGTTGCCAGCCTCGTATAGCGACAACCGCATTGTGCTGCTGGCGCGAGACCCGTACTGGCTGTACACGTACTGGGATTTCAGCGGGGCGCACCTAAGCACTGGGCAAAGTCAGCTTACCGACAACGATCCTCAGCTCATCCTGCGGGTCTTCGATATCACCTATCTTGAATTTAACGGCATGAACGCGTGGAACGTGACGGATATCCACCTTACTCCGTTCGCCACTAATTGGTATTTTGCAGTTCCTCAAGCCGAAGCAGCCTACTGCGTGGAAATTGGTTATCGCTCAGGCACGGGACAATTCGCGTCGCTGGGCCGCTCTAACGTGGTCACAACGCCGCGCTCCGCCGTTTCTCTCAGCAGGACCGTCCGTTGGTTTACGCCGCCTGAGCGTCGCTCGACCGCACAGCTCACGAGTCACATGCCCCGTTCGGCTTTTGCTCATGAAGCCTCGGCTCATGACCCTGCCCCAAATAACAATGCGGTATGGCCATCTTCGTCTTCGAGGGAGCATCCTTTTTCATGGGGAGCAGGCCATAAGATTGCCGCTCTGCCTCCTACGCACAAGGAACGCGAATGAAAGGTTTTCTCTCCTTTGTCCTCCACACCCATCTTCCCTTTGTCCGCCATCCAGAATACGACGAATTTCTTGAAGAAAGCTGGCTGTATGAAGCCATTACCGAAACCTATATCCCCCTAATCGACATGTTAGATGGACTGGTGCGCGATCATGTTCCCTGCCGGCTCACCATGTCGCTCACCCCGCCGCTGCTCAACATGTTGAGCGACTCGCTGTTACAAGAACGTTATCTGCGCCGTCTGGAGCGCCTCATTGAATTGGCGGGCAAAGAGCGGGCGCGCACGCAACCGGATCCAACATTTTCTGGCCTCGCCGCGATGTATGAACAACTCTTCTCACACTCGCGCGAGGTTTTTGTCGAGCAGTATGGACGGGATCTGATTCAAGCGTTTCGTCGGTTTCAAGAACTCGGAGTGCTGGAAATTATCGGCTGCGCCGCTACGCACGGCTATCTGCCGCTCATGCAGGTGAATGAGAAGGCGGTGCGTGCGCAAATTCGGGTGGGCGTGGATGAATATCGTCGTTTTCTCGGACGCGACCCGCGCGGGTTTTGGCTCCCGGAATGCGCCTACTATCCCGGCGTGGACACGATTCTCAAAGAGCACGGCATTCAGTATTTCTTGGTAGACACGCACGCCATTCAGTACGCGACGCCCCGTCCATTCTACAATGTATACGCACCGCTGTATTGTCCGAGTAGGGTGGCGGCGTTCGGGCGCGATCTGGAATCCTCCAAGCAAGTGTGGAGTTCCGTGGAAGGTTATCCTGGAGACTTTGTCTATCGCGATTTCTATCGCGACGTCGGCTATGATCTCGACTATGAGTACATTCGCCCCTACCTACCTCCAACAGGTGAGCGGGTGAATGTTGGCGTCAAGTACTATCGCATTACCGGGAAAACCGATCAGAAAATTCCCTACGATCCACGACTTGCCAGTGAACGCGCGGCTGAGCATGCCGGGAACTTTATTTTCAACCGGGAAAAGCAGATTGCATGGCTTGCCGGAGGGATGGATCGTCCTCCACTCGTCCTCGCACCCTATGACGCGGAACTCTTTGGCCACTGGTGGTTTGAAGGACCACAGTGGCTGAACTCGGTCATTCGCAAAACGGCAGACGCTCAACAGAGCTTCCAGTTGATTACTCCTTCCGATTATTTGGATCGGTATCCTACCAATCAAGTAGCGACCCCGACTGCTTCAAGCTGGGGCTATCGAGGCTACAATGAGGTGTGGTTGTCGAGTGAAAATGACTGGATCTACCGTCATCTTCACAAAGCTGCCGACAACATGACCGAGCTTGCGGCGCGATTTTCCCTGCCCACAGCGCTACAGCACCGTGCGCTCAATCAAGCCGCGCGCGAACTCCTGCTCGCGCAGTCGAGCGATTGGGCGTTTCTCATGCAGCAACAAACCGCGCAACACTACGCCGCGCAACGCACTACCCAGCATCTCCAACGATTTCTCCGACTCTATCAGGCGCTCTGCGCGGATGAGATGAACGAACAATGGCTCGGAGAAATTGAAGCGCGCGATAATATTTTCCCTACGCTCGATTATCGAATCTATCGGTAGTGATCTTGGCTCCCTTCGCATTCTTCTCCAAAGTTGATCTTTTCGCTGATCGGCTCGTCTCTTCAGGGATACGAGTCGTCATCATTTTAGCGACAGCCGGGGTGCTGTTACGCATGATCCGTTTGCTAGCCGAACGCTTGAGCCCGGTTCTCAGCGGACTTCCTCACTCGCTGGAAAGACAGAAACGCGCGCAGACTCTCAGCAACATTGCCCGCACCGTCGCCACGACGACGTTGGGCATTGTTACGGTCATCCTCATCTTCGGAGAAATCGGTATCGACGTCGCTCCGCTCATCGCCGCCGCCGGGGTTGGTGGCCTCGCTATTGGTTTTGGCGCGCAAAATCTCGTGCGAGATGTGATCTCTGGTTTCTTTCTGTTATTGGAAGATCAAATTCGAGTTGGTGATTTTGTAAAAATTGGCGATAAAGCGGGGCAAGTTGAACAGATCTCCCTGCGGATCATTACCTTACGGGACTTCGACGGCAGTGTGCACGTTATCCCAAACGGCACGATCACCGGGGTGACAAATCAGACAAAAGAGTTTTCCTACGCGGTGGTCTCCGTCGGCATTTCTTTGCAGGCAGATATAGAGGTGGCAATCGCCAGTCTCAACGAAGTCGGGAAGATGCTAGGGGAGGACCCCGATTTTGCCGCTGACCTGCTTGGGGAAGTCGAAGTGCTCGGCATCGATGATTTTTCTGAGTCCCGCATGAAACTCACCCTGCGAGTGAGAACCGCGCCAGCAAAACAATGGCGTATCGCCCGCGAGCTGCGTCGACGGATCAAAATCGCCTTCACGGCCCAGGGCATCCAATTGCTGTAACCAAGATTTTTTACGCCCCTTGCGCACCACTTCTCTTTCACTTATTGAATCTCTCACCTTGCCACGAACAACAGGTTTACTGCATCGTCTCATGGGGTACGGCGCCCTCCTTTTCTTGATTCTGACGTTTACTGAGTTAGTCTTTCTCTCTGCGTTAACACCACTCGACACCGCCTTTTATAACTGGGTGGAAGCGCACCGCTCCTGTACGCTCGACTATCTTGGCGTCTTCCTCAAACACTGGCCCATCATTATGTTTGTAGCCTTAGGGTTTTTGGCGCTCGCCTGGCTCTGTGTAGAGCGCCGTTGGGCTGAGGCTCGTCACGCTTTCTTTGTGGCCGCTCTGGGAGGATTCCTCAGCGAGTTACTAAAAACCGCCTTCGAGCGCGCCCGACCGAGTGCGCTACTTCTGCAGGCCACAGGCAATAGTTTCCCGAGCGGACACATCTCCGGCGCCGTCCTCATCGCTGGCGTCTTAGGCTTCTTGCTCGTTCGGCAACGTTGGACAGGTTGGGCAAAACTCGGTGGGGCGTTCGTCCTCGCTGGCTTCGTTAGCGTGATCACCTGGCAGCGCTTATACATGGCGCATCATTGGCTGAGCGATGCAGTGGGCACTATTTTACTGATCAGCGCCTGGCTGTGTTTGGCCTTGCCTCGCCCGGATATGTTGAGCTTCTCCCGACGCCATGTCTTGGTATGGGCGGGGCTACTCGGTTGCTACCAAATTTTCTATTTCTTCCCCGCGACCCGTCTGGCCTTGCCGTCCGTGCTGACCACAAGGGGAGAACCACTGTTTACTTTGTCCTTCAATGAGCCATTCTCCTCGGTGCTGTTTCATGGAGCCTGGGGCGGCAAGGGCCACGAGACCAATGAGTCGACGGCTTGGATACGGCGCGGTGAGGCGAGTATAGAAGTTCCTTTTTCCACCGCTCAAGCCTATACGCTCAGACTGGCGGCGCACCCATTCTGGCAAACTAAAGCGTTCCGCTGTTATCCACTCGACGTGTTTGTCAATCAACAACCGGCAGGTCGCTTGTTACTCTACAATAGAGGCTGGCGTGAATACGTCGTGCACATTGATCCGACCTGGGTCGTGTCTGGAGCGAACATGATTACCTTTCGTGCAGGGGATGATTTTCCTGAGGTTAATCCCGACCAGCGCACGGTTGAGTTTCTCTACTTATATCTCTTCGCGGAAAAATGAAGAGATTGTAAAAGAGTTATGTCATTGTTTCGCTATTCATCGCTTCCGTCGCCCACTCATGCACGCGCATGAGCACCCCCACCATCGCCCACATCACTAGCACGACTTCGGCATCGCCAAAGTTGTATTGGGTCAACCCGCCAATCAGAAATCCAAGAATGCTTAAAAAGACACCGAGCGCAAGGATACGCAGGTGGCCCTCTTCCTCTGGCAGGCGTCGATAAGTACGCCACCCGAGTTTGAGGATTGACCAAAAGAGAAAGAGGAAGGCCGCTAAGCCCACGACTCCACCGGCGACCCAGATTTGTAAGTACGTGTTGTGAGCGTGGGCAGTCGTATCGACCGGATACCTCCGGTAGAACTCATCACGAAATTGCTTGTAGTTACCGTAGCCCCATCCGAGCAGAGGTCGCTCCTTGATCATGTCGATATTTGCTTGCCAGACGACGATGCGGCCCGTGTTCTCCTTGAGCTCAAAGCCGTACTTTACCCGTTCTTGTAGGAGAGGATTTGACAAAGTTAAAACAAGGCCAATCAGCGTTAGACAAGCGCCAATAGTCAAAACGACTCGGCCTCCTCGGATCATTCCCAACAGAAGCAAAATCGCAAGGTAGGCAATCCACACTCCCCGCGTGAGGGTAAACACCAGGGCGAACATCATCACCAACCAGCCAAGCCCCAGCCGCAACCGCGTTGGCCACGCTACGCGAGGAGCCAGAAGCCATACCGTCACCAGTGTCAGTGGAAAAAGTAAGTTATGCGCATAGGTGATCCCTGTGGGGAACAGCCCTTCAGCGCGAAATCTCGCCCCTTGCTCGTACGAGAATTGATACACGGCTTGCTTTTCCCCTTTGAGCCAGTGAGGGAGGTCGAAACCTGTGTAGTACTGCACAATGCCAAAGACGGCGACGAGGGCAGCTACGCAGACGGCCAGCCCGCTCAATCGCCAGGCCTCACGCGGAGTAGCCAGACAATAATACACACCGAAGCAGGCGCCCACTAACCAGAGCCTGCGCATGCCGACAAGAGAAGAGATCACGGCGGGACAAAATAGAGCGGAGACCACTAGCGCCGCAAAAAAACCGAGGATCGGTCGATCGAGCGGAGTCTGAGAGAACCCTTTGTTCCACCAGCCTAGATAGGCGACAAACGCCAGCAACAGAGCGAGCGCGGTTTGCTGGATCGCCACCGGTAAGCTCAACGAAATAAAGAAAACCGTCAGCAGCGTCTGCCGGACGAGATTTTCCGTACGGTTCTCGCTCGTGGGCGCAGCAAGCGGGGGTCCCACGCCGCTCTTCGCCGCAGTCAAAGCGTGTAACCGGCTTTCACGGCATCCTCACGAAACATCTTCACCGTGTCGAGAGAATAGTCGCGGAGATTTTTCCCCACCAGCTCCAGCTTTTTCAAGATGTCGTTAGTCACGGTGATAATATGACAGCCGATCTCGTCAGCCTGGAAAATGTTTAGCAGTTCTCGTGGACTCGCCCAAATCAGCTCGATGTTGGGGTATGGCCGCAGCAGCTCAACCGCAGCCGCCATTAAGGGGACGGGATCGCGCCCCGTGTCAGCAATGCGTCCCGCAAATACTGAGATACAGGCCGGAGCCCCACCCGCCAGAGCCGCGCTCACCTCACGCACCTGCTCAAGCGTTAACAACGCGGTCACATTGAGCTTGGTCCCCGCCCGCGTAAGATCATGGATGAGTTCGACTGAAGACTCTCCTCTCGTGTTCGTCACCGGGATTTTGACATAGACATTGTCTCCCCAGTAGGCAATTTTGCGCGCCTGCTGTCGCATCTCGGCGAAGTCATCCGAGAAGACCTCAAAGGAGATGGGACGGTTCGGCAGAGCACGCAAGATATCAAGCGCAAACGCATGGTAATCCACCACGCCAGCCTTGCGCATTAACGTTGGGTTAGTCGTAAACCCTTTGATGAGAGGATTGCGGTACATGTCCAGCATGCCAGCCTTGTCAGCCCCGTCAGCAAAGATTTTCACCCGCAAATTCGTCAGACTCATCTTCCTCCTCCTTTCAATGCCCCGTCCTGTTCCACAATCCAAGGCACGGCTTCTAACAAAGAGAGCGCCGTCAGATCCGGCGACACCCTCGGCGACGGTTCCTCATAGTGATAATCGATAAAGATCGTCCGGCAACCGGCGCGATGACCAGCCTCCACATCTCGCCAGCGGTCTCCCACCATAAAGCTGGCCTCCAGGTCGATGCCATAACGCTGAGCAGCTTGCAACAACAAGCCGGGTTGTGGCTTACGACAAGAGCACTGCGCCGAGTCGTCATGATAACAGACGCAGATTTCCAAGAGCGGTAGCGTCGCCAGCAAGACAGTATTAATAGTTTCAACCACTCTTTGGCTCTGGACCCCGCGCCCCACGTCTGGCTGATTCGTCGCGCCGATCAAGAGGAATCCTGCCTCTTGGAGCGCCCTCAATGCGCTGGGCACTCCGGGGAGAATTTCAACTTCAGCAATGGATGAAGGCGGGTACGGTCTCCCCTGACGCACGATGGCGCCATTCAGCACTCCATCTCGATCGAGAAAGACCGCACGTCTCTTTGGCGTTTCTGTCACCGCACCGATTCCCACTTCGTCTCCGCCGTTTTCAACTCCGGGTGTGACACCAGGAGATGCCAGACCACAGCTTGAAACGCTTCAGTATGGGGAGTGACGTGCGTCACATTGACCGTCGGAATAATCACGCAGGCATCCGCCACTTGCGCGGTATAACCGCCATCGCGTCCGACCACACCGGCAATGCGCGCCCCAATCTGCCGTGCGTATTGCAACGCCGTCACCAAATTGGGACTGACGTTTTTCTCCACGTTGCCGCCGCCAACCGAAAACACCAACACTAAATCATTCGCTCGCAGACGACTCACCTTCAGCCATTCGACGAAGACACTCGCCCAGCCCTCGTCATTCGTACGCGCGGTCAACTCAGAGACGTTGTCAGTCGGGGCATACGCTTCGAGCCCCACGATCTTGCGAAAGTCGTTCACCGCATGCGACGCATTAGCCGCACTGCCCCCGACACCGAGAATAAAAAGCCGTCCCCCATTCGCCCGAGTTTCAGCGAGCAAGGCGACAATGCGGTCGAGCGCGCGGTGATCGAGTTGCTGAATGATCTGACCTGCCTCTGTAAGATACTGCTGAGTAAAATTCATATCTCTCTGCTTTTCCCCGCTCCGGCATGAGCAGCAATGTACTGCCGAGTTTCTTCTAAGCCGGCGAACGAACCGATTTCGTAAAAGCGCTCATGCACTTCGTGGGCCGTAAGTTCTCCATTTCTGAGCAACTGCTGGTAGAGAGCCGCAAGATCACTCGCTTCATCAGGCAGCGATCGCTCAAAAGCCGCCTGCTTGAACACTCCTACTCCATAATCGATGTAGTCCATGCGCGGGGTGCGGTGCTGTTTATCGTAGGCGATGATACAACCGTCGCAGTACTCGACATTACTGGAGTCCCACTGTCCCTGATTACGAAAAACCGTCATCAACGCGAGTTTGTGGGCGCGCGTAAAGGCAGTCTGCACGGCGCGATAATCACACGGCAAATACGAATCGCCATACAGCACAAAAAATTCCGGACCAAGCAGAGGCAGAGCCTGCTTAATAGCACCAGCAGTGCCGAGCAGCTTCGGTCCATCAAACACAAACGCCACGTGCAAACCGAAACGGATCCCAGTCCCTACGTACTCCTGGATCATCTCACCCAAATACCCAGCACATACCACCACTCGCTCGATGCCATGCGCCCGCAACAGCCGTAATTGATGAGCGATGAACGGCTCCCCATTCACATCGATCAAGGCCTTCGGAATCGTCTCCGTTAAGGGGCGCAGTCGCGTCGCCAACCCGCCGGCGAGAATGACGACTGGGAACATTGTTGTACTCATGACTGCACGACAACCTTCGTGCCCTCGAAGTCGAAACGAAACCGCACTTCTTGCAGTTCCGCTTCATGCATAGCTCGCCGCAACCGCACTTTATCTTCTGCGTAGAACATCAAGAAGCCGCCGCCGCCGGCACCAATCAGTTTTCCGCCCAGGGCTCCATTCTGCCGCGCCAGTTGATAGTATTCGTCAATACGATCGTTGCTCATGTTCGCCGAGCGCCGCTTCTTGTGCTCCCAGTGCACGTTCATGAGTTCGGCAAAGCGGTCCAGATCTCCCGCTTCCAGGGCTTCTTTGCTCTCGCGCCCCAACTCCTTGATAAAATGCAAATTCGCAATCATCTCTTTGTCATTGTGTTTGCTCTTCACGTCCTGTTCCTTCAGAACGGAGGAAGCCAACCGCGAGTATCCAGTAAAAAAGAGCAATAAGTTATCTTCCAAATTGTAGAGCGTATCCGCAGCAATCTTGAGCGGCCACGCTTCCACACTGTGGTTTGGCAAAAACCGAAAACAGGTTAGGCCGCCATACGCGGCGATATACTGGTCTTGTTTCCCTACCGGCTCTTTCAGCAGGTCAATTTCGATGTGGCAGGCTTGCTCAGCCAATTGCTGTGGATGGATGAGATTCTTTTTCAGCGCGTGGAGCGCTTTGAGCAGCGCGGTGGTGAAGCTGCCGGAGGAGCCCAGTCCAGTTCCAGCAGGAATATCCGCCATGCTCGTAATTTCCAGATACGGAGCGTCAACTTTAGTGAGGTGCAGCGCTTCGCGGATGAGCGGATGTTGCACTTCGTCAACCGATTGCACCCGCTCCATTTTGGAGTATTTGAGGATCAACTCCGGCACGAAGGTTTGGTGGAGCGTGAGGTAGACATATTTATCGATAGCGGCGGCAATCACGAAGCCGCTATGGTCGTGATAGTAAGAAGGCAGATCGGTCCCGCCCCCACCCAGAGAGATCCGAAGAGGACTACGAGTAATAATCATGAAGTAGACACCTCGTATATGCGCTCGACAATCTGCAACGCTGCGCGAGCGTCACGTAATCCCACGGCTGGGTGGCGTTGTAAGTGGATGTCTTCCGCGAATTCCGCAAATTCCACCTCCCAGGAGGTATCCGCCATTGGATATTCCCAGCTCGTCGTCTCCGGCGGGCCCATCTGTGGAAGCATGCGATAATACGTTAACCGCTCGACTCCATAACTGCCGCCTAACCCAGCAATCTCTAATTTCCCCATCCGTCCAAATATTTCAAAAGAAAACAAGTTTTTCCACTCAGTACAACTGGCGTGGAGAAACGCGGCTTGCTGCGTCGCCGTGCGTAGCAAGAGGAAACCGTTATCCTCCACCGGCATGTTCCAATAATATGTATGCGCGAATCCTTGGACCTCGGTGAAATCCCCTAGGAACCAGCGCGCCAAATCAATAAGATGGACGCCTTGATCGATCAATTCACCGCCGCCGGAAAGTGCGGGCTGAGCGCGCCACTCCTTTTCATAGCCAAGACGTCCGCCGTGCCCATAGCGCCCACGTACGTAGAGCACGTCGTCAATGGCGCCTTCATTGTACAAAGTCCATGCTTTGCGAAATGCAGGATGATAGCGATGATTAAATCCTACGCGCACGAGAACATTGTGTCGGTGCGCGGCTTGGATCAGCGCATCCAGTTCCGCAGCGCGGCGAGCCGCCGGTTTCTCCACGAGCACGTGTTTCCCCTCGGCGATGGCCGCGCTGGTAATCTCAGCTAAGACATCATGGGTAGCAGCGATGACAACAATGTCAACATCAGGCCGCTCGACAACCGCTTGCCAACTGCTTAATGGCTGCACCCCGGGAGAGAGCGCGGCCAAGGCTTCAGCTTTTTCGCGGACAGCGTCGGCGCAAGCGACAAGGCGACAGCCGGCAAGAGCGCGAGCGCGCTTCTGCCCGATCAAACCACAGCCGATGATAGCAACCCGCATCGCTCATCCCCACTCTTTTCCACGTTCGTGCGGCACGATCCGTCTGAGGGTGTAAATATCGGACTCCTGTAAGTCATTAAGATGTTCCGGCAATTGTTCCCAGGGATCCCACACCGCACTGATGAGTTTTCCAGTGATCCCATCACTGGCTGTAGAACCAAGAAAGACGCAAAGAGCGGCGCCGCGTTCCAACGGCGTACCGCCCTGCTCTTTCTGTTTCAGCGATTGCTCGTAAAAGACTGGGCCCACTTTCTCCGGTCCGGCTGCTAAGATCTCATCCAGCAAGCGCGTATTGAGCGCCCCAGGGGCCACGGCGTTGACATCAATGCCCAGATGTCGCACCTCTTCCGCTAGGGTTTCTCCGAACCGTACTACGGCAGCCTTCGAGGCGGCATACGCACTGAGATAGGGAAGCGGCTTGGTTGCCCCGCCACCTGAGAGGATCACAATTTTGCCATAATGTTGTTGCTGAAAATGCGGCAAGACGGCGCGACAAGGCAGCACAGTTCCCAGCAAGTTAATCGCGATCGCTTGCGACCATTCACTCCAATCGACGTCTTGGATCGCGCCCTTCGGCCCATAGACGCCGGCGTTACACACCAGGATTTCTACACCGCCAAGTTCAGTCAGTGTCGTCTGGATAAGACCCTGGACATCATCCGGTTGCGAGATGTCCGCTGGGACTGCAAGGATTTTGCTTTTTTCCCAGGCGAGAGGAAACAGTTCTTGTTGGGCTCGCTGCAACTGTTCAGCATTGCGTGCACAAAGCATCACATCGGCGCCTTCTTGCACGAAAGCACGAGCGACAGCGAAGCCAAAGCCTTGACTCGCGCCGGTGATCAATGCACGCCGCTGAGCAAGCTTCATGCAGGTTTCCCCACGGTGAGATAGCGAATCCGCCGGTCCGCTCCCACCTGCGCTGTTAAGAATCGTCCTGGGTCAAGCACAAGAGGAGTTTGCATCCACGCCACGATATCATCTGCGGTTAACTTCGAGAACTCTGGCCATTCCGTGGCGACCAGCAACGCCTGCGCTCCTCGGACGGCCGCTTCCAGAGAAGCGCGCAAATCAATCACCGCCCGCAACTCAGCTGGTAACGCTTTTACTGCGGGGTCGAACGCAGCCACCCGGGCTCCCTGCTCAACCAGCCAAGCGCAGGTCTCCACTGCGCTTGAGCGTCGCAGCGTGTCGGTTCCCGGCTTGTACGTCAAGCCTAACACCGCGATGGTTCTATGGGCCACACTGCCAAAGAGATCAAGCAGTCGCCGTCGTGGCCACTGCGCATGCGTCTCGTTACTGTGCTGCACCCCATTGAATACGTGCACCGGAAGCTGTTCTCGGTGTCCCCGTTCGATAAGGAACGACAGGTCGCGGCCAAGGGTGCCACCGGCAAAGGCGCTGCCTGGCCGGAGATACGCCCTTGGCCCGATACGACTATCTGTCTTTAAGCCTCGTTCCACTTCTCCGGCATCAGCGCCAACCCGTTCACAAATCTCCGCCAATTCATTCGCAAAGGCGACTGACGTGGCTAAGAACGCGTTGAGCGCATGTTTGGTCATTTCCGCAGATTCGATCGACATCCACTCGATGCGTTCCGTGAATGGCTTGAAGAGAGTTCCAATCCGCCGTTTATCAGCTTCGTTCCGTATGCCGACAACCACGCGGTCCGGTCGCGTAAAGACCTCGATAGCCTTACCTAAGCGTAGATTTTCAGGAGAGTAGGCAAAGGTCGTCGTCCCGTTAGGCCGCAACCTGCGATACGCTGCTTCTAACTCGCGCGTTGTGCCCACAGGAAGCTGCGAAGAAATGAGCACCAGCGCATCCTCGCGCAGATGAGAAAAGAGCATCGAGATTCGTTTGACAACAAAAGCAACATCAGCCCGATCGTCTTCATCCACAGGCGTATCGAAGGCGATCCACACAATCTCGGCACGTGAGACGGTAGTGAGGTCTGTTGAAAAAGAAAGATGGCCGCTTTCCATTCCCTGACGGACTAATGCCTGCACCCCTGGCTCGAAGACGGGCAACTGTCCCACTTGGAGGCCGGCAATCGTTTCCGGATTCTCATCGATTCCAACTACCTCATATCCAACCGAGGCGAGGCACGCGGCAGTGACCATGCCGAGGTGCCACAACCCCACAACTGCGATGTTCATGCGCGCCTCTCGAAGACCCAAGGATTCTCGCGTAGATACTGAACGGTGCGAATCACGCCCTCGCGAATACTTAGCCGAGGCCGCCAGCCCAAGGCGCGTATGCGTGAGCAATCGAGAAAGATGAACGGGCTGTCCCCAATCCAGCCTCGCTCTCCGCCAGTGTAGGTTCGCTGCGGCGTCGCGCCTAACGTTTCACAAATCCACCCAATGGAGTCATTAACTTCACAGTACTCGTCCACCCCAAGATTGAGAATGTTGACCCTTTCCTGGGCTTTGTCCAGAGCGAGCAGCATGGCGTCGAGGCAATCTTGCACATACAGATAGGACTTACGCTGTTTGCCATTCCCCAACACTTGCAGCCGATCCGGATGCTCACGCAATTGTTTGTAGAAGTCAAAAACATGCCCATGCGTGTACCGCTCACCGAGGATCGACACGAAGCGAAAAATGTAGCCTTGGAAGCCAAACCCTTCACAGTAGGCGGCGATTAAGCCCTCAGCCGCAAGCTTCGAGGCTCCATACAATGAGGTTTGCACCGGAAAGGGCGCGTCCTCAGGTGTAGGAAACACTTCCGGCTCGCCGTAGATTGAGCCCGTTGAAGAAAAGGCGATACGCTTGATCCCGTTGGCGCGCATGGCCTCCAGAACGTTAGAGGTGGCGATAGTATTGTGTTCGAGATCTTTACGGGGATGCTGTGTACCGAACCGTACATCCGCGTTCGCCGCCAAATGAAAAACGCATTCGCTTCCCTGCATTGTCCGGGTGAGAGACGTCAGATCGAGAAGGTCGCCGTGCACGAAGCGGAAACGTGTGGCGTCTTTTGCTCCGATCAAGAATTCCGATTGGCCAGTAGAGAGGTTATCGTAGCCGACTACTTCGTGACCATTACACAAAAGCCGATCTACTAAATTACTACCGATAAACCCAGCGCATCCCGTCAAGAAATAGCGCAAATCTTTACCTCCACACTGCTTCGCGTCACTTCCTAGCATGAGACGGAGCAGCAAGTCGATAGCCTTTTCACCTCTCACTATATTTGACAAAGACAGCTTGAGGGGGTATATTCGCCTCCGCTTTCCTCAGCGTCCCTTCACGTGTTTTTGTCGTGCGAAACACGACGGCGGATACAGTGTTTGGTGGTAAGTCAAAAGGAAAAGAGGAAGTGGAGAGCGAGGCCTGGTACGCAGTCTGGACCCGAAGTCGGCATGAATACACTGTCGAGAAGAATTTGCAGAGGAAAGGGTTGCGCACCTTTCTACCGACCGTGCCCCATCTGAGTCGGAGAACGGACCGCAGAAAAATACTTGATTGCCCACTTTTTCCTGGATATCTTTTTCTTCGTGTCGCCAGTATCCCCGAGAGGCGCCTCTTGGTGCTACAAACCCCCGGGGTGGTGACCATCTTAGGGGAAGATCCTCTAGTTTCTACCCCGATTCCTGATAAACAAGTTGAAGCGATACAGAAACTGCTTGATTCCGGGCTGGCATTCGCAACGCTCCCGTACTTGCATATTGGAGAACGAGTGCAAATCAAGGACGGCCCTCTTTCTGGAGTAGAGGGGGTTATCCAAGAATACCGAGGCAAGAGCCGAATGGTCGTCTCTGTAGACTTGTTACAACGGAGTGTGGCGGTCGAAATTGAAGGCTGGCGGTTGGAGCGTGCGTGATCGACGTGCGAGCCTGATCGGTAGTTGAGAGTCTGCAACCCTAATTGTTTTGTCGTCACAACAAAAAGCTGCAGACTCCTCACTGGGGAGAATGTTCCTTAGTTTCTTCACTGAGGTACTGCGGTGTAACTCAGAAGGCGGAGCTATATGTACAAATACAGTAAAGTCGTTTTTCTCTGAGGTCTCCTCCCCTTCTTCTCTAAGAGAGTTTTCTCATGGAAATATCTTCAGCTCGTTTAGACCAACCCGTCACAGCGCCGAGCACAGCCGTTCTCGCCAACGGCCAACCACGACCCCCTCACAAAACCGAGGTTGACGAAATCAATCTCGCGCAGGTCGTGCGGTTTTTTCAACGCCACTTCAGGTTGCTTACTGGCGCGGCGCTCATCGCTGGAATCACGACAGCCGTCGTGCTCTTTTTTTCTCCCCGCGCTTATGAGGCTTCAGTCATTCTCGTCGTCTCGCCATCAAAGTTCTCTTCCGAACTTAAACCGGCAACGTTGACCGTACAAGGATATCAGAAACTGCTCGAATCAGACGCGGTCTTGGCCGAAACGAAGAAGCGCCTCATAGAACAAAATGTCCTTAATGCAAGAGACTTGTTTCGCGTAGGAAACGAAATAGAGACTCGTATCTTCGTCTCTCGCACGTCCGAGACCACCTCGCTTGCGCCCATGATACAGGCCGTGGCCCTCCGGGCTCGTATGTCCGCACAGGCGGCCGCCATTGCCAATACGTGGGCTCAGGTGTTTCTCGATCGCTTGCGGGAGATCACGGTAGGCTCCACTGCCGCCACAGTACGGTTCCTTGAAGACCAATACCCGCAAGCTCGAGAACGCTTGCTCCAGTTGGAAACCGAACGAGCCACCACAGCAGATGCCTTCCAAAAACGCTACAACGAGGCGGCAACTCGTTGGGACCAGAAGCTTACCGCATTCAAAAATGAAACGGCTGATCAGCTTGCGAACTACCAAGGAGAAACCGCGCGCTTGCTGACCGAATCCGAAGCGCAATCCCTGGACACTGACCAAGCAAAAGCTGGCGCCTCCCGAGGTGCGTCAGGAACACCACCTTCCGCACATCAAAACGCGGCGTTACAACAAAAACTACAGCAAATCATTGTGCTACGCCTCCAACTGCTGCAAACGCCACAGTATTTGACGTTAGAAAAAACTATGGGGGATGATCCCTTGTGGTTAGCTACAGCTTTACAAAAGAGTCGGGATACGAACCTCGACACGCTCCAGGGACGGAGTTTACGTACTCAAGAAAGGAACCCAGCCTATACTGAGCTTGTTTTTCGGCTGGCCCAGCTTGAATCTGAGGTCAGTGGTTTGAACGTAGAGGACACAAAAACCTTCCGGCGCGTACTAGCAACTCTGGAGCAGTTCCAACGAACGCGTGAGGCTAGCTTATTCAAACTCAAGGAGCAACGTAACCTTGAATCAACCGCGCTTGATCGCGAACGAAAATCCGAATTAGACAGTATTACCCGGGAACAGGACGTGAAGCTTGGACAGCTTAAACAAGATGTCGCCCAGCAAAGAAACTTATACGAGAATCTAGCGAAAAACTACAACCAGGCCATGCTTGCGAAAGCGCAACAAGAGGACGAAGATGTGCGGCTTGGCGCGGCGGCGGTGCCGCCAGATAGCCCGCAATCTCGCGGCCTGGTGATGAAGTCAGTACTGGCGGCGTTCTTAGGCGGACTGCTTGCCCTGCTAATCGCTCTCGTCCACGATGTGGTGGCGTCAGTAACAACGGTGTAAAGGCGTGTTTTCAGCAACTGTTTTGAGAGCGTACTTGAAACGGCAGCGAGATAGTCATGAGGTATTCTGAATCTCCACGGGTGGCTGTGATTGGGTCGGGCTATTGGGGCCGCAATCTGGTGCGCAACTTCCACACTCTCGGCGCACTCCACACAATCTGTGACAGCAACGAACAGACCCTCCAGCATCTCCACGCTCAGTATCCAGGGATCAATGCGACGTCTTCTGTGGCTACTGTGCTCACTAATCCTTCGATACGTGGAGTCGTCATCGCCACTCCAGCCGCGTCTCATGCGTCTTTAGTGCGACAAGCCCTACTTGCAGATAAAGATGTCCTGGTCGAGAAGCCCTTGGCGCTCACCGTAGAAGATGGTCAGTCGCTGGTCCAACTCGCCCAGCAACGGGGGCGTATCCTCATGGCGGGGCATCTCCTGTGGTACCATCCCACTATTCTCACGCTGAAACAACTCATCGCCCAAGGTGAGCTAGGCCGCTTACAATATATTTACTCGCACCGTCTCAACCTGGGGCGCATCCGGCGGGAGGAAAACATTCTCTGGTCCTTTGCGCCACACGATATTTCGGTCATTCTCGGGTTAGTCGGAGAAACGCCTGTACAAGTACAAGCGCAGGGGGGGTACTACCTGCATCAACAAATCGCTGATGTCACCGTCACTTGTCTCACCTTTCCTAGCGGGGTCAATGCTCACGTTTTTGTTTCCTGGCTGCATCCATATAAAGAGCAACGATTGGTGGTAGTGGGAGACCGCAAAATGGCGGTCTTCAACGACCTTGATCCACAAGACAAGCTGTTGCTCTATCCTCATACGATTGAATGGCGGGATAATCTGCCCATACCAAATCCACAGGAGGCAGAGCCCGTACCAGTCGAGCCCGTGGAGCCGTTGCAGGCAGAATGCGGACATTTTCTGGAATGTATAGCCACCAGACAGCAGCCGCGCACCAATGGCGAGGAAGCGCTTCGCGTCCTGCAGGTGTTGCAACAGTGTCAAGACGCCTTGGAAGCAGGAAGAAACCAGCCTTCCAGTATGAACACAATCACCGCGCCCCCCTCTTCTGCTCAATCACCGAACATCTTCATCCATCCTACGGCAACGGTTGACGAAGGGGCAGAGATCGGAGAAGGCACTCGGGTGTGGCACTACTGTCACATCATGCCCGGGGCGCAGATCGGGCAAAACTGTAGCGTTGGTCAAAATGTTTTTGTCGCCCAAGATGTGAAGATCGGGCAGAACGTCAAGCTCCAGAATAATGTGTCAGTGTTCGAAGGCGTCACGTTAGAAGATGGCGTTTTTTGTGGCCCGTCTATGGTGTTTACGAATGTCATTAATCCACGCAGCGAGATCGAACGCAAGAACGAATTCCTCCCCACGCTTGCGAAGCGGGGCGCGACCTTTGGCGCGAACTGTACGGTCATTTGCGGAACAACGATTGGAGCATATGCCTTCATCGGCGCAGGCGCGGTCGTCGTAAAAGACGTGCCGGATTTTGCTTTAGTCATTGGCAATCCAGGAAGAATCGTCGGTTGGATGTGCTCGTGCGGCAGTCGCATCGAGTTCCCTGAAGGAGACGGCTTGGGCTCCTGTCGCTCCTGCCGACGAACCTATCACAAAGCCAATGAAAAGGTATCCTCTAGTGAAAGTCCCATTACTTGACCTCAAAGCCCAGTACGCCACGATTCGCGAAGAAATCCGTGCGGCTGTGGACCGCGTGTTTGAGTCCCAGTACTTTATCCTCGGTCCGGAAGTTGAAGCCCTGGAGCAAGAGGTGGCAGCCTATTCGCAGTGTCGCTACGGCATCGGCATATCTTCAGGAACAGACGCCCTCCTCGTGGCATTGATGGCTATTGGCGTTGAGCCCGGCGATGAGGTCATTACTACGCCGTATACATTCTTTGCCACGGCGGGTTGCGTTTCTCGCCTGGGCGCCAAACCGGTCTTCGTGGATATCGACCCGCTGAGCTACAATCTCGACCCAGCACGGCTAGAAGCAGCCGTGACCCCGCGTACGCGCGCGGTCGTGCCGGTTCATCTCTTCGGACAGATGGCCGAGATGGATGCTATTCTCGCCGTTGCCCGTCGTCACAACCTGTTTGTCATTGAAGACGCCGCCCAGGCAATCGGCGCTGAGTATCAAGGACGCCGCGCGGGCTCGCTTGGTCATCTTGGTTGTTTCAGCTTCTTTCCCTCAAAAAACCTGGGAGGCGCCGGCGATGGGGGCATGGTGACCACCAATGACCCTACCCTCGCAGAGCGAGTGAAGCTGCTGCGCAGTCACGGGGCGCACCCCAAATATTACCACAAAATCGTGGGCGGCAATTTTCGTCTGGACGCCCTACAAGCCGCCGTGGTGCGGGTCAAGTTACACTATTTGGACGAGTGGACCTCAGCACGACAGCGCAATGCAGCCGTGTATCGCCAGTTATTTACGGAAGCAGGGCTCAGTGCGCCCGAGGGAGAGCCCAATCGAGGTGTGGGTTTACCTGTCGAAGGCAAGCACCTGCGACACATCTACAACCAATTTATCATTCGCAGCGCTCAACGTGATGCTTTGCTGACGCACCTCAAGCAACATGACATTGGGACGGAGATTTACTACCCAGTGCCTTTACATCAGCAAGATTGCTTCGCTGAGTTACGTTATCAACGAGGCGACTTTCCAGCGAGCGAAGGCGCCGCAGCCCAGACCTTGGCCCTCCCCATCTATCCGGAACTCACGCAAGAACAGCAAGCGCTAGTGGTGCATCACGTTGCCGATTTTTATCGTGAGCAAGGCGCTCGCCAGTGAAAGTAGTCACCGTCGTCGGCGCACGGCCACAATTTATCAAAGCGGCTCCGATGAGTCGTGTGCTCCGCCAAAAGCACATCGAAATGCTCGTGCATACTGGTCAACATTATGATTATGGTATGTCCCAGGTGTTTTTTGAAGAACTGGGCATTCCAGAGCCCGACATCAACCTCGCAGTAGGCTCTGGCTCTCATGGGGTCCAGACTGGTCTCATGCTCGCGCGTCTCGAAGAAATCTTTTTGAAAGAACGTCCGGCTTGGGTCCTCGTCTATGGCGATACAAACTCCACCCTCGCCGGGGCGCTTGCCGCAGCGAAGCTTCACATTCCGGTGGCCCATGTCGAATCCGGTTTGCGGAGTTTCAATCGTTTGATGCCGGAAGAGATCAACCGAGTGATGGCGGATCATCTCTCCGAGTTGTTGCTCTGCCCCAGTCAGACGGCGGTTGACAATTTGGCGACCGAGGGCATCACGCGTGGAGTTCATCTCGTGGGGGATGTGATGGCCGATGCGCTGGCGATGGCGGCAGAGCGCGCCCGCGATCACTCACGGATCTTAAAACAGCTTGACTTAATTGAGGGCGGCTATCTTTTGGCCACGATTCACAGGGCGGAAAACATTGATGATCCGCAGCGGTTGCTCGGTATCCTCGCCGCCTTGAACCAACTCGACGAAACAGTCATCTTTCCTGTACATCCACGGACACGGAAGGCCATGGCTATACTGCCATACAGTCCAGCGCCGCACGTACACCTCACCGCACCGGTGGGTTATCTCGATATGGTTCGCTTAGAGCAGGCGGCGCGCATGATCCTCACAGACTCCGGCGGCATCCAGAAAGAGGCCTACTGGCTGCGAGTCCCCTGTCTGACCTTACGTGAGGAAACGGAGTGGATTGAAACGGTTCAGGAAGGTTGGAACGTGTTAACAGGAGCAAACACCGATCACATCCTCACCGCTGCCCGATCATTCACGCCTCCAACCACCCACCCGGCTCTGTACGGAGAGGGTGATACGGCTGCTCGTTGTGTCACCCTCTTGGAGAAGGGACGCTAAAGAGTAGGACAATAAAGACCGAGGATGGCGGGACAAGTCGCACGACTCGCGAAAGGAGTCCTCATTTATGGAGTGGGGCAAGGGCTGAATCGTTTTCTCAATCTGCTCCTTCTTCCTCTTTTAACTGCCTATCTCACCCCCAGTGATTATGGAGTGCTCTCGCTCCTGGCGGCCATCAGTTTCGTGGCGACACCGATCTTTTCCCTTGGACTTGGGGCGGCGACGGGCGTGTATTATTTCGAGGAGCGCAGTCAAGAACATAAAGCCGCGACCATCTGGACGACTTTTCTGCTGCTCGTGGCCAGCACCCTTTTTCTCGCAACTTTCGGGATAATATTTAGCGGTATACTTAGTCAAGTGATATTTAACACTCCGAGTTATCACTATGTCATTCTGCTGTCTTTGATCAGTATCAGCTTCAACATTCTTGTCAGCCCCTTCTACCAATACCTGCAATTTGAAGAAAGGGCGAAAATTTTTGTAGCCTTAACCGTCATTTCAACCTTTCTCTCCCTCAGTCTCAGCGTTGTTCTCGTCGTGATCTTCAATAGAGGGATGCAAGGAATGGTTGAAGGAGAAATGCTTGGACGTGTAATGAGTTTCGGACTTTTTTTGCTTCCAGTCGCCTCAGCATTGCATTTTCGGGTGAATCAGGCGCTCGGGCTCAAATTATTACAGCTCGGTCTTCCTTTCATTCCTTCTTTTGCGTTCCTTTTCATTTTGCAGCAGGGGAATAAGTATTTTTTACAGTGGTATAGCAGTTTAGATGCAGTCGGTATTTACACCATAGGGCTCAACCTTGGCTCAGCGATGGGGATTGCAGTTTCGGGCTTGCAAAGCGCGTGGATGCCCTATTTCTTGTCTTTCTCTGATAAGAAAGCAGAAGCGTGCTTTCTCTTCGGTCGCATTATGACCTACTATGTCGTGGGGTTTGGCGCTCTCAGTTTACTCTTTTTTATTTGGGCGCGGCCTGTCGTTGTCTTCCTGACGCAACCAAGCTTTCATGAAGCGTACAAGGTCGTCGGGTTGTCCGCTGGCGCGCAGCTCTTGAACGGCGTCTTTCTTTTGCTCCTTCCAGGTATCTATTTTGCCAAGGAAGTGAAGTATGTCAGTTTTATTCAAGCTGCCGCTGCGTTTGCCGCCCTTGTGTTGAACGCATTACTCATTCCTCGCTTCGGATTGCTGGGCGCGGCTTTGACTTTATTCTTCGGTTATGTGGCTACCGCCGGGTTGATGTACGCTTGGAATCGATATCGAAAAGACCGGTATATCGAGGTTCGCTATGAGTGGCGTCGTCTTGTCGGTTTCTGTTTAGTCTATTTCACAATTGCAAGCGTCATGTTATGGCAACGAAATGATTCTTTCACAACAGCAATGACAGTTTCTCTCCTTGCCACTTGCGTTTTACCCTTCATTCTGTATGCCTTTCTTAACAAAGTTGAGAAAGAACAAATATGGACGGCGTTCGCACACGCGAAATCTTTTTGTTTTAGTTGAGCGCCGTTACACACAGGAGCTTCATCGTGGATAGTGATGCGTTTGTCAGGGCGCCGTTGAGCTTTTTCGGCCCTATTCCCGTTTTTTCCGAGTTTAACGACTATACTGATAATTACCAACGCATTTCTGCAGATCATCTCGAGGCCCACGACAAAACGGGAGAGAATCCCTGGATTCCAGAGGAGTTGTGGGTGGAGTTAGAACAGTCAACGCTTGCGCTCATCCAGAAATATGCGCACCCTGGCGACAAAATTCTCGATGTGGGCGTGGGCACCGGACGGCTGCTCTCCACTTTGCCCTCCCTGCAAAAATATGGCTTGGATATCAGCCTGAACTATTTGACAATTGCTCAAACAAAAGGCATCGAAGTCTGTTATGCGTTAGTCGAAGACATGCCCTTTAAGGAAGATTTTTTTGACGTCGTCGTGTGTACGGATGTTCTAGAGCACGTGCTGAATCTTGATCTAGCCATTACGAAGATTCTCTCTGTGTTGAAAAAAGGAGGGGTCCTCCTCGTCCGCGTGCCCTATCGAGAAGACCTCAGTCTGTATGTTGACCCGGCCTGTCCGTACAAATATATTCACGTCCGGAACTTCGACGAACATTCGCTTCGCTTGTTGTTTGAGAAAATATTTCACTGCGAATTTCTTGGAACATCCCTGACCGGTCTGGTTCCTTGGAGGCTCAAGTTTCCAGAGCCGTTTCCGAAAGCGATCGCCATCTTCGCTCGACTCCTCAATCTTGTGAAACGGATGTCTCTCCCCGTGTATAAGGCTATTCATTCAACGTTTTACTACCCTCTGGAAATCAACGTAGCGGTCAGAAAGCAATAAGGTTATGTGCGGCATAGGAGGCATTCTCCATCTCTCCGGCTCTCCTCTTCAGCAACTAGAGCAACATCTTCACGTCCTCAATCAACTGCAGTGGCATCGAGGCCCAGATGGCGAGGGGATATGGCGCCATCCTCATCGCCATGTTGGCTTCGCGCACAGGCGTCTCAGCATCATTGATCTCGCGACCGGCGCGCAGCCCATGCAGGATCAGGCTGGAAATTGGATTACGTACAATGGAGAAATCTACAACTATGTCGAGTTGCGCGAGGAATTAGGGAAAGAGAACTTCCGCACGACCTCCGACACTGAAGTGATCCTGCAGGCGTACCAGAAGTGGGGCACAGAGTGCGTCACACATTTGCGAGGCATGTTCGCCTTCGCCTTGTGGGATGAAGCACACCAGACGCTCTTTTGCGCACGCGATCGCTTTGGCATTAAACCTTTTTATTACACGCTGGTCGGCAACGTGTTGTATTTTGCTTCGGAAATCAAAGCTCTGTTACCCTTTGTTGACAGGATTGAAACCAATCTTGAGGGATTTAAAGATTATCTCGCGTTCCAATTTTGCCTCGCTGGCAAGACGCTTTTTTCCGGAGTCGACGAACTGTTGCCTGGACACAGTCTCACGATCACAAGCGGTTCCTTGCACCTCAGCCGGTATTGGGAAGTGTACTACGACCTCGATTTTGACCACACGGCGAAATACTTCGAGGAAAAGCTCCAAGCCCTCCTGGAAGAATCCGTTCGTCTCCATCTGCGCAGCGATGTTCCGCTCGGGGCCTATTTGAGTGGAGGGTTGGATTCAAGCAGTGTCGCCTCCTTAGCAGGCCGGCAGGTGAATGGAGACTTTGTCGCCTTCACTGGCAAGTTTTCCCTTGGTCCGGACTACGATGAAAGTCATTATGCTCGCGCTTTAGCGGAGTGGCGAGGTTTTCCTCTCTATGAGATAGACATTACTGCTGTTGACTTCATCAATAACATTCGCAAAGTAATCTACCATTTGGATCAACCGATCGCTGGTCCGGGATCATTCCCCCAATACATGGTCTCTCACCTGGCGAGTAAACATCGTAAAGTCGTCCTCGGCGGTCAAGGCGGCGACGAAATTTTTGGCGGATACACTCGCTACCTCATCGCCTATTTTGAGCAATGTATTAAAGCGGCGATCGAAGGGACCATGCATAGCGGCAACTTCGTCGTCACGTACGAATCGATCATTCCGAACTTGAAGGCGCTGCGGAACTACAAACCTTTGCTGCAAGAGTTTTGGCGAGAGGGACTGTTTGAGAGCATGGATCGGCGCTACTTCCGTCTCGTGAATCGGGCTCCGCTTTTAGAGGACGAAATCAATTGGGAGTTACTGAACGCCTATTCTCCGTTCGAGACCTTTTGCAGCATCTTTAACGGTGATAACGTGCGCAAGGAATCGTACTTCGACCTCATGACACACTTTGACTTCAAAACCCTGCTGCCAGCGCTACTGCATGTAGAAGATCGAGTCAGCATGGCGCACGGGATCGAGTCCCGCGTCCCTTTGCTTGATCACCCGCTCGTGGAGTTTGCCGCGACGATGCCCTCTAATATCAAATTCAAAGATGGGACCATGAAGCAGGTGCTCAAGGACGCCATGCGGCCTCTGCTGCCCCCGCTCATTACCGAACGAGAAGATAAGATGGGATTTCCGACCCCCTTGGTGGAATGGCTCAAGGGAGAAGCGCGAGAGTTCGTCTTCGATATTTTCTCGTCAACCGCCGCGCAAAATCGGGCTCTCACCAATAACCGGAAAGTGCTCGACGGGTTGGTAAAAGAACCGAAGTTTGGCCGTAAAGTCTGGGGCTTGCTGTGTCTCGAACTGTGGCAGCAAGAATTTCACGATCAAGAACAGAAATATCAGCACCTACTGCGTGCAGCCCGTTAGGAGAGAAGGAATGAAGGTATTGATTACAGGGGGAGCCGGTTTTATTGGCTCACATCTGACCGACCGTTTGCTCGCGCGCGGAGAGCAAGTGTTAGTGATTGACAACTACTCCACTGGTCGCCGCGATAACCTCACCCCCGATCCTCGCCTCAACATCGTTGAAGGGTCCATTGCCGACGCCACGTTGGTCCGGAGCCTGTTCGCGGACTTTCGTCCCGATACGGTTGTGCACGCCGCAGCCTCCTACAAGGACCCAGAGAACTGGGCGGAAGACGCCACCACCAATGCATTAGGAACCGCCAATGTGGCCCAAGCGGCGAAGCAACACGGCGTCAAACGTTTGATCTATTTCCAGACTGCCCTCTGTTATGGGCTGCGCCCGTTAGAGCAGCCTATCACGCTGGCGCACCCGATCCTTCCGGAAGGCAGTAGCTACGCCATTAGTAAGACAGCGGGAGAGCACTATATTCAATTAAGTGGACTCGATTATATTTCGTTTCGTTTGGCCAATGCCTATGGTCCACGAAATCTCAGTGGTCCGCTGCCGACTTTTTACCATCGCTTGACGACGGAGCAGCCGTGTTTCGTCATGGATACGCGGCGAGATTTCATTTTTGTAGACGATCTGGTTCAAGTCGTACTGCTCGCCTTAGACGGTCAGGGGAATCGAGGCGCGTACCATGTGTCGTCTGGAGGCGATGTGTCTATCAAAGAATTATTTGACGCAACGCTGAAAGCTTTGGGGATCTCGCTGACACGAGATATCGAGGTCCGTCCCCGTCACCCGGACGATGCCTACACCATCTTGCTCGATCCAGCAAAAACCAATCAGGACTTCGGTTGGAAAGCAAAAACGCCGCTCGTTACCGGAGTACGCGCGGCGATTGACTGGTACAAGCAGTACGGCATTACCCAAACCTATACGCACCTCAAAGGCCTAGGCGCCAAAAATTCCTGAGACTGTGGGCAGCAGACGTATGAGTGGCGATTTCACCAATTGCACTATTCTCGTCGTTGGCGGGGCCGGGTTCGTTGGCAGTAACCTGGTCAAGACGCTGCTCGCAGAGCATCCACGAACAATCGTGATCGTCGACAATCTCTTGTCCGCAGAACGAGCGAACATTCCCGATACGTCGGAGGTAAGGTTCATCGAAGGCTCGATTACAGACGACGCCGTCTTGTCGCGCCTTGAAAATAATCTCGACTACATTTTTCACCTCGCTACCTATCACGGCAACCAAAGTTCCATTCACGACCCGCTGGCCGACCATGAAAACAACACCCTCACGACCCTCAAACTATACGAGCGGCTGAAACACTTTAAGAAGATCCGTAAGGTCGTCTATTCTTCGGCAGGGTGTACGGTTGCCGAAAAGACGTTCGATGACGCTCACGCAACGACGGAAGACGCGCCGGTTTCTCTGTATTTAGACAGCCCGTATCAAATTTCCAAAATCATTGGCGAGTTGTACTCCAACTACTACTTTCAACAGCACGGCCTGCCAGTCGTGAAGGCGCGTTTTCAGAATGTGTACGGCCCGGGTGAAATCCTGGGCGCTGGCAAATGGCGCGGCACGCCGGCGACCGTGTGGCGTAATGTAACCCCGACGTTTATTTACCGAGCTCTCAAACATATGCCGCTCATCGTAGAAAACGGAGGAGTCGCCACCCGCGATTTCATCTATGTCGAGGACATCGTCCGTGGGCTCATCCTATGCGCAACGCGAGGCGCGCCCGGAGAAGTGTACAACTTAGCGAGTGGAGTGGAGTGCTCCATCCGAGAGCTGGCGACCAGGATTAACGAACTCGCGGGGAATCTCGTAGGGATCGAACTAGGACCGAAGCGCACTTGGGATCACTCCGGAAAGCGTTTTGGCAGCATTGAAAAAGCCAAACGAGCACTGGACTTCGCCTGTCGCGTGGAACTTCACGAGGGATTACGACAGACGGTAGCCTGGACACGACAACAGTTGCCGCTGATCGACTCCTGTATTGCGAAACATGCTGCGCACATGTCCGTATGAAAGAGCGCATCAAAACTCTGGTGATTGATTCCGACGGAGCGGGTTGGAAAGCGATCATTGCCGATACGACTTTACGGGGTCTACTCGGCGTCAAAATCAATCGGAATCTCCCCTTGTGGCTCCGCCGCTATCGCTGGGTGCGGAAGCTGTTCGGTCAGCGCTATGAAGGGCTCTCTTACATTTTTGACTGGCGCGACGCGCTGAGCAGAGCACCAGAATTAGATGTTGAGATTTGCAATATCACCAACCTCTTCGAGTACCGACGCTATCGACATGCGATTGCTACGTATCCCCTCATCATCATCTTGCACTCTGCAGCGGGCGACAGTATGTCCCTCTTGCTCAAGACCATCTCTTGGTTTCAAAAGCGGCGGGGCAAGCTGGTCATGTTCATTGGCAATGAATACGACCTTATGGCCGAAAAGTTTGGGTTTCTTCAGTCTACTAAAGTTGATTATGTGTGTAGCCAGCTCCCCATCGATACGGCGCAGTGGCTCTATGCCGAATGTCTTCACTCCCGAGTGCTCGCTCTGCCCCACGCCCTGAATCCGAGCGTCTATCAGTCGCCTGCACAAACGCAACAACGGACCATTGACATCGGCTTCAGAGGAGACCTGTATCCATATTTTATCGGCGATCAAGAAAGAACCCATTTGCTCACGCATTTCATGAACGGTGTATCGAATCGCCTGACGTGTGACATACGCACTGGCCCGACGAGCCGCCTGATTCGTTCGGAATGGGCGCAGTTTCTCCAGAACTGCAAAGGCATTATCGGCGCCGAATCAGGAAGCTATTATTTGGATAGACGAGGACAGATCCTCGGCAACGCGAAGACTTATCTGACCATGCACCCAACGGCCTCTTTTGAAGAAATGTTCACGCACTGTTTTCAGAATTTACCGGAACATATCTCGGGCAAGGCGATCTCTTCCCGACATCTGGAGCCAATTGGAACAAAAACGTGTCAACTTCTTCTCGAAGGTCATTACAATGGCATTTTGAAGACCGACCGCCATTATATTGGTATCAAAAAAGGCTTCTCAAATATCGATGAAGCGCTGGACCGCTTTGCGGACGATAGTTATCGCGACAGGATGGTGCAAGACACCTACGAGTACATCAGAGCGGAACACACCTATGATCACCGGGTACAATCGTTGATCAAAACAGTCACGAACGATGGATTCTAATCCAAACGGGCTGATGCTGTGAAAACAGTGGGACGATGGACAATTTACGCCCTCCTGCTCCTTATTTTGGTGATCCGTCTGTTCACCGAAACGTGGGGCGTGCTGCCACGCATGTTCAATGCCGTTGATTTTCTCCTTTTTCCATTGCTGATCATCTGGGCGTTTGTTTATCGCCTCGCTAGCACCGGCAGCATTGCCACGATGCGGCTGGAATGGTTTCTCCTGATTTTTGGACTCACCTGGATTGCTTCGTCTCTCCTCAATCTCCCACAACTCTTACCTGCAGCCAGTCTGCTGTACGTTGCCGGGTATCTCACTCCGATCTTGTTTGCACTAGCAATCTATAATCTCAATTTAGGCGCGCCGCTCGTCCGTGGGGTCGAACGAATTTTTTGGGGGACGGCTCTTCTCGGTCTGGGGCTGGGCCTGTCTCAAGTCCGGGAGCTTGCCGACAATTCAGATGCACTCGTCTTTACGTTCGGGACAAATGCAAATCAGACCGCATTTTTCCTTGCTTTGATTTTGTCACTCATCTTCAGCAAATGGATACACGGAACCGCGTCTTTGGCCCAGAAGATGCTCGCACTCGGGCTGACGCCCTTTTTTTTTCTCGCCGGGTTTAAGGCCATGTGGGTTCTCTACCCGCTAGCGGTCGGGATCACGTTGTTCAGTCAAGGACTTCATAGAATGAAGGACGTGCTCCGGACAATCCGTCTCGCTACAGGAGCCCTCGCTCTCGTTGCTTTTATCACCTTGTTCGTCCCTTTGCCGGAATCAGATTATTTTGATCTTTTTACTTATTTCGAGCCCAGCAAACTGGGCAAGGCGCAGGTCACTATGGCTTTGCCCACCGTATGGAGTAGCCACCCGTGGGGCGCTATTGTGGGAGTCGGCCCGGGCACGTTCACGAGCCGTGCTTTTCGCACCTTCGCCGCGCTTCCGTACCGGGGAGGCGCAGATGACGTCACGTATAGCGTCATTCCTCCTACGTATATGACCCCTCTTGCCGAACAGATTGTCATCCCGTTACTGCTCAAACCAGACATTCAACTCGGATCTGGCACGGTGGATTGGCCGTTCACGAGTTACATTTCCTTGCTTGCGGAAACTGGCGTTGTCGGGTTCACGGCACTCATGAGTATCTACGCATACACCTGGTGGCGGCTGATGCGCAGTGCGCGCGGGGCCCAATGGCCGGAGACGCGAGCAGTAGCGTTAGCGGCGGCGATGACCTTAGGTACACTCCTGCTGATTAGTGCGATAGACAATTACTTGGAACACACGCGGCTCGCGGGGCTCACCTGGACGTTGGTCGCTCTGGCTTGGGGCATGGAGCGAGAAGAACGACACGCCCTCACTTCTTTACCGGACCAACAAGTTCTGGCGAACAATTCCGAAGCGCCTGCTTGACCTTTCCTTTTTACATTGGCAACCATAGCATTCCCCAGCGTCACCACCAACATGAGATATCCACACCCTATCTCCGTGCTTCTCGCTGTTCCGACCCCTCCTCCGTTCGCAGGACCAGAAATGAACGGACACATGCTGCTCTCTCTCGGACTCGGTGAGGACTTTCAACTCTACCATTTGCGCACGAATGTGCATGCCAGTAATCAAGCCAAAGGCGCGGTCTCTCTTCGTCTCTTGTGGATGGCTTTTCAGCTTTGGCTGCAACTCCTCGTTGCCCTGTTTCGCCATCGACCACAGATTGTCTATTTGTACCTCTCGCAAAATAAGACCGGGTTTCTCCGTGACGCCATGATTATCTTGAGTGCTCGGGCGTTGCGTGCGCAAGTGGTCGCTCATATGCGTGGAGGAAATTTTGCGCAGTTCTATCGCCAAGCCACCCCAATCTGGCAACGCTTCATTGCGAGAGTTGTGCAACAGCTCTCCGGCGTTATCGTCCTCGCTCAGCGTTTGCGCTCACAGTTTGTAAACATTCTTCCAGACCAGCATATCTACGTTTTATACAACGCCGTCACTCCAGAATTCTTGACGATAGATCCTTCCGCGCGGACCAAACACGAGCAGACGTTTACCGTCTTCTTCCTCGGACATCTGGCGCCAGCCAAAGGATTTTTCGATCTACTCAAAGCCATCTCGGCAGTGTTGGAGGCGATTCCGGAAGCCACGTTTGCATGTGCTGGAGAATGGCTGATCGCTGAAAATAATATTCTCGTTGACGAGTGTGGACGTCAATTGCATTTTGATGGAACAGAGATGCAAACCTTGTGGAAAAACTTGCAGCAGCGCTACGGTCAACGGGTGCACTATCTAGGACTGATCTCTGGAGAAGAAAAACTCAACGCCTTTCGCGCTGCGGACGTCTTCGTCCTGCCCTCGTATTCGGAAGGGTTTCCCATGTCGGTGTTAGAAGCAATGGCGGCAAGTTTGCCTCTTGTCACAACTCCCGTAGGAGCGCTTGCCGAAATTCTTCAAGAAGAAAGAAATGGCGTATTTGTCGCGCCAGGCGATGTCCAAGCTCTCTCCGAGGCGCTGATCAAGATGGCGGAGCAACCGGAGAAACGCCGACAAATGGGACAGACCAATCGTCAGGCAGTCGAAAGTCTCTTCTCGCCGCATACCATCAATGCGGGGCTCGGTCAAATCTTGAAAGACTGCTTGCATCCGCTTCCTAGTCCCTCCCCTCTCAACACCCATTGACAATGTCAACGACAATCCGCTGACAAGGAACTGAAGAAAAATGTGCGGCATAGCCGGTAAATTATGGCACCGAGCCCCGGAAGATACGGAAGCAGCCACCTCACTGCTCCGGCGCATGGCGGACCAAATGGAGCATCGGGGGCCGGACGCCCAGGGGGTCTGGCTTGATGCTCGCGCCGGGATAGGGTTCTCTCATCGTCGGCTGAGCATTATTGATCTTGACGCTCGCGCTAATCAGCCGATGGCGAATGAGGATGAAACGATCTGGATTACTTTCAACGGAGAGATTTACAACTTCCAGGACCTGCGCTCTTTCCTCGAAACGACGGGGAGGCATACCTTCCACACTTATAGTGACACTGAAGTGCTGCTGCACCTCTATGAGGAGCACGGACCTGAAGGCATTGTCCCGTACCTCAATAAATTGCGCGGCATGTTCGCCTTTGGCCTGTGGGATGGTCGGCGACAGCGATTGTTACTGGCGCGTGATCCCATCGGCGAAAAGCCGCTCTTTTACACCGTCACAGACGATGGCGTGCTGTTCGCGTCCACACTGCAATCTCTCTTGCAGGATCACTGCATCTCACGCCAAGTGAATTTTACCGCCGTGCACCTGTATCTTGTCCTCGGTTATATCCCGGCTCCGCTTACGGCCTTCGAAGGCATCTACAAACTGCAAGCTGGGCACTATGTATGGGCCGATGCACATGGCGTGCGTGAAATTCAGCCCTACTGGACGCCGAATTTTACGCCAAAACTTCAGATCCCCGCGCAAGAGTTGCAGCCTCTCATTCTGCAAAAACTGGAAGAAGCGACGCGGTTGCGCATGATTAGCGACGTGCCGTTAGGAGCGTTCTTGAGCGGCGGTGTAGATTCAAGCGCCATTGTGGCCTTGATGAGCCGGCTCTCGTCCCGTCCGGTGAAAACCTTTTCCGTCAGCTTTGCCGGTAGCGACCGTGATGAATCGCCTTATGCCCGCTTGGTCGCCCAGCACTTCGGCTGTGATCACACAGAACTGACCGTCGAAATCAAACCGGACCATCTGCCGGCGATTATTCGCCACTACGAAGAGCCATACGCTGAAGAGTCAGCTATTCCGACCTATTTTATGTCCGAGGTTGCCCGGCGGCATGTCACGGTCGCCCTCAACGGCGATGGCGGCGATGAAGATTTTGCTGGGTACACCTGGCGACATCTTTCCTATAGTTGGGCTGAATCGCTCTGGCTGCCGGAGTTCGTGCGGTCCGGCTTACTCGCCTGCGCCGCATTATTGTCTCCGTTTCACAGTGAGTCGAGCGTTCCCTATCGGGTGCGCAAAAGTCTGCGCATTTTAGGGGAACGCGATTGGCAGCGAAACCTGGCCCTGCAAGAGGTGTTTCCTTTTGCGGCGCTGACCCAGTGGGTCTCGAATGGGAGTGCTCCATCTGCTTCCACTTTTCAGCCGCTCCAAACTCTTTGGCATTCGGCTCAACAATGTACCGGATTGGATCGCGAATTATATTTTAGTTTTACCCTTCGTCTCCCGGAACAACTGCTGGTAAAAGTTGACCGCGCCTCCATGGCCTGGGCTCTGGAAGCGCGCCCTCCGCTTCTGGACCGCGAATTTGTTGAATTCTGCGCCCGCATTCCGCTTGAGTACAAATTGCACGGTCGCGAAGGCAAATATATTTTCAAACAGGCGCTTCAACAACTTCTCCCGTCCCCGATTCTCACCCGCAGTAAACAAGGGTTTCTTCCACCCCTCAAACAGTGGCTCCAGCACGAGCTGCGGCATCTGCTAGAGGGCTGTTTGCTCAGTCAGGATTCCTTTGTGGCGCGCCACTTTCGCAGAGATATCGTCGAAAAGCTGGTGCGCGAACATCTGCACGAAGGTAAGGATCACCAGCGCCGCTTGTATACATTATTAAATCTTGAACTATGGGAACGTCAATTCATTCGTCAGCAATCGTTCTCATAAGAGAGAACAAGCAAAGAGGGAAACGTGTTCAGTTGCCTTTCGATGAACAGAGCAAAGCATAGCAGAGGCGTGCAGCACCTATGAGACAGTGGCTCCTCCCCTATTTAGCCTGTCCAGCTTGTGGAAGCGACTTACAGCTTCTCGGAGAGCATCCCGAAGAAGATGTTATTGAGGGGACGCTTGTCTGCACTTCTTGTCGACAGCAGTATCCAGTCATGCGCGGCGTGGCGCGGTTCGTCGCCCATCACTACGCTGAGAACTTCGGCCTGGAGTGGCGACTGCACCGAACAACCCAGCTCGACACTCGCTCGACACCGCACTCCGAGCAGCGGTTTTTCGCAGAAACCGGCTTTCAATCAGAGCGCTTACAAAATAAACTCGTTTTGGACGCCGGCTGTGGATCGGGACGTTTTGCTGATGTGTGCGCCAAGTATGGCAGTCGCGTCATTGCCTTTGATTTGTCAGAAGCGGTGGACGCCTGTCAGGAGAATCTTGGTCGTTATCCTAACATTGCTGTCGTACAGGCCGACATGTATCATCCGCCGTTCAAAAAGCATATTTTTGATTTTGTCTACTCTCTAGGAGTGATCCAGCACACCCCGGCCCCGTTACAAGCCGTGACTGTGCTTCTCGACTTTCCTGGACCGGAAGGAGAAATCGGGTTCTGGTTTTATGCCCGCACCTGGAAAACTTTTTTGCACCCCAAGTATCTGCTGCGCCCGCTGCTGAAAAGAATTCCGCCTCAGCAGTTGTACCGGTTCGTCTCCTGGTACGTACCCAAGCTTTTACCTGTAAGCCGAGCCATTCGAGCCATTCCGTATGTGGGAAAAATTTTATGCGAACGGCTCGTGCCGCTAGCGAATCGAGATGATGTTGACGGGTTGAGTCAGCAGCAGAAGCAAGAATGGAGTGTCCTGGATACCTTTGACTGGTTTTCCCCCCGTTATGATAATCCACAGCGCCTGACAGAGGTCAAACGCGCCATAGATCAAGGCGGGTATAAGACGTGGATCACAACTCCGGAAAGTGTACACGGCGTCAGGACCAATTGATGAGGTAAATACGTTTTATGACCTGCAATGAGGTGTGCCTTGTGTGGCATCTGCGGAACAGCCGGGTTTGCCGATAAAGACTTGCTCGAACGGATGACGGCGGTCATCACGCACCGGGGGCCGGATGATGGAGGAATCTATCTCTCTCCAGACCGAACGGTGGGGCTCGGTAATCGACGGCTGAGCATCATTGATCTTTCTCCGGCGGGACACATGCCGATGTCCAACGCCGAGGGCACGATCCGGATCACCTACAACGGAGAAGTCTACAATTTCCCCGAATTGCGCCGCCTCTTAGAGGCCCGAGGTCATCAGTTCCGCTCAGGCACGGACACGGAAACGATTCTTCGCCTGTACGAGGACGAAGGAAGCGACGCCTTCCAGCAGTTGAATGGCATGTTCGCTTTCGCGCTCTGGGACGCCCGTCAGCGGGAGTTGTGGTTAGTGCGCGACCGCTTGGGCATCAAACCACTGTACTACACCGAGATCAATGGGAGCCTCCTCTTCGCTTCGGAGATTAAATCTCTCCTGCTTGATCCCCGAGTGCGCCGCGAGATTGACCCTGAAGCCCTACATTATTTTCTCGCCCATCTGTGGACGCCAGGCCCGGGCACGATGTTCAAAAACATCTACAAATTACCGCCGGGCCATTATCTACGCTGGCGCGACGGTCGCTCTGAAGTGCGTCCCTACTGGCAACTACGCTGGACGGAAACCTCCCAGGCTTCAACAGAAGAATACGCTCGAGAACTCCGCGCGATTCTTGAGCGCGCCGTACAACGTCACTTGATTGCTGATGTCCCGGTTGGGCTCTTCCTTTCTGGAGGGTTGGATTCCAGCATTTTGCTGGGCTTGATGAGCCAGATTACGCAGACGCCGGCAGAAGCATACACGATCGCCTTTCGCAATGAAGACGCACGCCTGGAGCAGGCGGCAGGCGCTGATGAGCACTATGCGGAATTAGTCGCTCAGCATTTTGGGGCGCGCTTCCATCGACTGCAAGTCGATCCGAACGTGGTTGATCTTCTCCCCCGTGTCCTGTGGCATCTCGACGAGCCAGTAGCGGACCCAGCAGCAATTACGACCCTCCTCATTGCTGAAGCCGCCCGCCCTCAAGTTACCGTCCTGTTGTCTGGACAAGGAGCCGATGAAGTTTTTGCCGGGTATAGGGTCCATCTTGTCGAACGTTTCGCTCAAGCCCTCGCCCGGCTTCCACAGAAGGTTCGTTCAGGAATCTTGCAGCCCGGACTTTCCTCGCTGCCGTGGCTCGCGGACCATATTCCGGGTATTCATCCAGGGTTAGTGATGGCCTTTCACCGCTACTTCAGCAAAGTGCTGGCCGGCGTTGATATGTCGCCCGAGGAGCGTTATCTCTTCAATCGCTCCTATTACTCGGCAGAGCAACAACTGTCGCTCTATCACCCCGACGTGCGACAACAATTCGTCGCCTTCGATAGTGGGCGGCGTCATTCCCAGTATTTCGCAGAGGCGTCAGACACTGACTTCGTGAACCGGATGTTACATGTCGATCTGAAAACATTCTTGCCGGAATTGAATTTGACCTACGGCGATAAACTGACGATGGCGGCCTCAGTCGAAATGCGGGTGCCGTTTCTCGATAACGAACTGGTTGAATTCATGGCCGGGGTTCCTCCCCATTTGAAAATACGTGGACTCACTAGCAAATATCTCCTCCGCCGCGCCGTTGCTGACCTGCTTCCACCAGCAATCCTGAAACGCCGGAAAGCTGGATTCGGAGCCCCCATCCGTCGCTGGCTCGAAACCGATCTTGTTAACTTAGTTGACGACCTGTTGTCGCCGGAAACAATCCGAGCCCGTGGCTACTTTGATCCGGTTACGATCCGACGCTTGATTGAAAATGATCGCAAACGCAGAGAAGATCATGCCTATCGCATCTGGGCGCTGCTCACTCTTGAAATGTGGATGCGACTGTTCATTGATCGTCCGGTGATCACCCCCACTCATAACTCCGTGTTCGTTTGCGAAAGGGAAAAGGATGGCTCTCTCACCAAACCTTGAAGCGGTACAGACGTTTTGGAACACGCACCCGTGCGGGGCGCATTTTATCAATGCCCCGTTTGCGACTACCGAGTTTTTTCGCCGCTACGATGAATTTCGTTATCAATCCGAGTGGCATCTCAGCGACCTGGTTCCCTTTGCTCAATACCGTGGGAAACACGTCTTAGAGGTCGGCTGTGGACTCGGCGCCGACGGCTCCCGCTTTGCGCAGAACGGGGCGATTTATACCGGCATCGATTTGACCCCCACCGCCGTGGAAGCAACGCGGCTGCATTTCGAGGCGCTGGGACTGTCCGGTTCCTTTTTACTGCAAAATGCAGAGCACATGACGGACTTCGGCGATCAGACCTTCGACCTCGTGTACTCACATGGAGTGCTGCATCACACGCAAAATCTCTCCAACACTTTGCAAGAGATTCACCGCGTCTTGAAACCCAACGGCGAGATTCTCATCATGCTGTATCATCGACGCAGCTTCAACTATTACGTCAGAATTTTAGGCTATCTCCGGCTGCAAGTGCTGGCGTATATACTGCGGCGGCCCTTTTTGTCGGACCAGCAACGCACAGGCAATCTGGAACTGCACTATCAAAATTATAAGAAGATAGGAGCTCGCTACTTTTCCACGAAGCATTTCCCTCATCATTGTACGGATGGTCCGGAATGTCCCATCGCATACTCGTACACAAAGGCGGAAATCACTCGCATGTTCAGCCCCTACTTCAGTAACCTCCGCTTTGCGGTCGCCCACTTGCCTATTCACAATACGTTCCCCATTATTTCTTACAAAGTTGAACGGTTTCTCGCTGCTAAGTTGGGGTGGTATCTCTTCATTTATGGAACCAAGCTGGAAACCAAATCCGGAACTAAGCTGAACTCATGAAACAAGTCACGCAAATCCAGCGAAGTGGTCAGTTGAAAGTTGTGGATGTCCCTCCTCCAGGGCTTCATCCCGAAGGGCTGCTGGTGCGCACTGCGTTCTCAGTCATCAGCGCCGGCACCGAGCGGGCGAAAGTTGAAGTGGCGAAGAAAACCTTGCTGGGGAAAGCGTGGGCTCGACCGGACCAAGTCCGGCAGGTGATCGCCACGGCCCGCCAGTTGGGATTAGCGGCGACCTATCAAAAAGTGATCAGCAAATTGGACGCCCTGAGTCCGTTAGGCTACTCGTCGGCTGGCGTGGTACTAGCGGTCGGCTCGCGTGTTACTGGACTGACAGTCGGCGACAGGGTGGGCTGCGCGGGCGCGAATTATGCAAACCATGCGGAAGTCGCCTACATTCCTCACAATCTGTGTGCACGGGTTCCTGACGGCGTGAGCTTGGAAGAAGCCGCCTTTGCCACGATCGGAGCCATTGCCTTACAGGGAGTGCGCCAGGCTTCTCCGACTTTGGGCGAAACGGCGGGAGTGATCGGGTTAGGGCTGTTGGGTTTGCTGACTGTCCAATTGCTGAAAGCGGCAGGATGTCGAGTAATCGGGTTGGACATTAACGAGGCTCGCTGTGCGTTGGCCCAACAGCTCGGCGCAGACGCCACGACCACGCCGGCAGATCCTCAGATCGAGCTGTTGGCCTCCCGCTTCAGCCCGGCGGGACTGGATGCGGTCATTTTGACGGCGGCGACATCGTCAAATGAACCGATTGTGTTAGCAGGAAAACTCTCTCGTGATCGGGGGCGCGTTGTTGTCGTCGGCGCGGTCGGCATGGACGTTCCTCGCTCACCGTTTTACGAAAAAGAATTGGACGTGCGCTTGTCTCGTTCTTACGGTCCAGGTCGGTACGACCCGGAGCATGAAGAAAAGGGGCATGACTATCCCATCGGCTACGTGCGCTGGACAGAAGGCCGGAATATGGCGGCTTTCCTGGACCTCTTGGCCCAGCGCAAAATCGACGTTAAGCCACTGATCACACACCGCTTTACTTTGTCCGAGGCGGAACAAGCCTATACGCTGATTGAAGGAAAAACCCGAGAGCCCCATCTGGGCGTGCTTCTCGACTATGGCGTGCCGCAGACAGAAGCAACAAGTTTCTCTCCTGAGGTTTCCATTCAGGTGCATCCAGTACAGAACGGTGCGGGAAAGATTGGCCTGGCTCTTATTGGCGCCGGCAATTTCGCCCAATCTATGCTTTTGCCTCATCTCAGTCGCCATCCAGCCATTCACCTCCACACGGTTGTCACGTCGAGTGGTTTAAGTGCGCGTTCAGTTGCCGAACGAAACGGCTTTACCCAATGCACCTCTGAAATAGAACCGGCGCTGAACGACCCTACCGTGCAATTGGTGCTCATTGCTTCTCGTCACAATAACCATGCTGACCTTACCGCACGCGCCCTGGCGGCGGGCAAAGCGGTTTTTGTAGAAAAACCCCTGGCGCTCTCACCTGATCAGCTCGCGCAAGTCGCAACAGCGTATCAACACGCAACGCAAGCGCGGACTGCGCCCTTTCTCCTGGTAGGATTCAACCGCCGCTTCGCCCCTCTCGTAGGCGCACTCCGTGAGTTTGTTTCCAGCACGAGAGAGCCCCTCTTACTGCATTACCGCGTCAATGCCGGGTATGTGCCACGAAGCCACTGGACACAGGATGCCGAAGAGGGTGGCGGGCGCATTGTGGGAGAAGTCTGTCACTTCGTCGATCTGCTCATGTATATCGTGGGGCGCACCCCGGTTGAGGTCTATGCGTATGCGTTACCAGATGGAGGGCGCTACAGCCGAGACAATCTTACGGTCATGTTACGCTTTGCTAACGGCAGCGCGGGGACAATCACCTATGCCGCCAACGGCGATCCAGGCTTGGAAAAAGAGCGGCTAGAGGTGCTTGGGGGCGGACGAGCGGTCGTGCTCGATGATTTTCGTCGATTAACCCTGGTTTCGAACGGGAAACGCCAAGTGAAGAAATCAGCGTTAGACAAGGGACATCGAGCAGAAATGCTGGCGTTGGTTGAAGCGGTCAAACAGGGCGCACCTTCGCCCATTCCCTTTGAACAATTGCTCGTCACCACTGCCGCCACCTTTGCTATTGTGGACGCCCTCGCTACGGGGCAACCAGTGCAAGTCAAGCTTCCATGAAAGACCAGGTGCAGGCTGCGGCTGAGCGACTCGACCGCTGGATTGAGCAGGAAGGATTCAAGGGCTGGGACCCTTTTGACGCACTCAATAGCGCTCTGCTCAAACGTCTCACTGCCAACAGGCGGCGGTTGGGGCAACTGTGGGTGCATTTGTTCAAATACAGTCCGATCAATTTTCGCCCACTCTTCCAGGTTGCCAAAGATTACAATCCCAAAGGCATGGGACTCTTTCTGGCGTCATACTGGAGGAAATACTGCTCGATGGGCCAAGCGGAGGACCTGGCCCATGTCCGTTTTTTCTTTGATTGGCTGCGCACCCATGTTTCTCCAGGCTATCACGGCCCCTGTTGGGGGTACAATTTTGACTGGCCGAACCGTAGCTTCTTCGCTCCTGCAGGCACTCCCACTGTAGTGAACACGGGATTCATTGGCTTGGCGTTTGTCGATGTAGCGACTTCACCCTCCTCTTGCAACTTTTCAGAGCAGCAGCGTGAGGCTTTGGCCACAGCGCGGAGCGCCTGCGACTTCATGCTGTACGACCTCCACACTACCCGTCCAGCAGCAGATGAAATGTGTTTGAGCTACACTCCCCTCGACTATCGTTGTGTCCACAATGCAAACATGCTCGGAGCCTGGCTTTTAGCCGAAGTTTTCGCTTGCACTACGGAATCGGAACTGGCGCAGGCGGCGCTTGCCGCAGCCCGCTACACCGCACGCCGTCAACGTCCGGATGGGACCTGGCCCTACGGCGACGGTCCGGATGAAGGATGGGTGGATAATTTCCACACTGGCTATGTGTTAATGGCGTTGAAACATGTGGCCGCCTGTCTGGAAACGACAGAATTTGATGAGCACTTACATCGAGGTTATATATTGTGGAAACAGCGCATGTTCTTACCGGATGGCGCGCCCAAGTTCTATCTGGAAAAAACCTACCCTCTCGACGCGCACTGTGTCGCGCAAGCCATCCTCACCTTCTTGGATTTCGCTGATCGAGACCCTGAGGCCCGGGACCTGGCGCTACGCGTCGCCCTCTGGGGCATCAACCATTTGCAAAATCCGGCTGGCTACTTTGACTACATGGTCCTGCCTGCCTACCGCATCCGCATTCCCTATATGCGCTGGACGCAAGCCTGGATGCAGCGAGGCCTGACCGAACTCTTAATCGAGGCGCCGCGTGGAGAGCAGCCAATCTCCTGAGCGCCTCCTCTTCCTAGACTGTCCAGTTGATCGCTTGACGATGTCGCAAGCGCTCGATTGGATGGCGAGCGCAGTCGCGCACCGACAACCACGGCAGATCGCCGTTGTCAACGCTAACAAACTCTTTCTCATGGCGCGGGATGAGCGATTGCGTGAGATTGTTCTCACTGCAGACCTTATTATTCCCGAGTGGGCAGTCGTGTGGGGCGCGCGTCAGCTTGGCCTTCCTCCCCTAGAACATGTTGGCGGCCTGACGCTAGCCCAAGCCTTCATACCCTACGCGGCGCAAAAGGGACTCCGCCCCTATCTCTTAGGCGCGCAGCCAGAGGTCGTCCATACGCTGGCGCAGAAGCTCCAGAGCGATTATCCGCGACTTTCCCTGGCCGGTTTTCATCATGGTTATCTGACGACTCCAGAGACCGAGGCCCACGTCATTACTGACATCCAGCGCACGAAACCAGATGTCTTGTTTGTGGCAATGGGTTCGCCCAAACAAGAAATATGGATTCACACCCATCGCCAGACGCTCGGGGTTCCGGTCAGTATCGGCGTAGGGGGAAGTTTTGATGTGTTGGCCGGCCTGAAAGCTGACACGCCAGAGTGGATGAGAGGCAAGGGCCTGGAGTGGCTGTATCGCCTCTCGCAAGACTTCCGCGCTTATTGGAAACGCTATTTAGTGGTCAACACCTGGTTTGTCTGGCAGGTCCTCAAGGCGCGCACGGTCAAGGCGCCTGGCTCGACTTGATCTCGTTGTCTCTATAGGCCACACTCGTGTCAACGCTCTGATACATGAGAGGGTAAAGCCCTGGACCATCCCCTCCTGCCCTCATGTATTTACAATTGGAAAGTCTATGGTGCCTCGCCGTTTCTTTTGGTTCTTTGATCTCCTCAGCCTTTGCCTCGCGTTCCTCATCGCGTATCTTTTCGTGCCGCGTTTAAGTGTGTTTCTCGCACCAGGAGGGTTGTTACGAGGCATTCCCTGGGTTGAAGCGCTTTCGCTCCCAGAGGGCTGGAATGGCGTCTTGCCTCCCTTCACAGGGTTGCTTTGGATTCTCCTCGTTGTCTCCCCGACGACCATTCTTGTGTTGGGCGTGCTGAAGAACCACATCCCGCCGCTGAATCAGTCGTACACGCGCATTCTTTTTGGAGGACTGGTAGCCCCGGCCGCAGGGTTGAGCTTGGTCGCCTTGGTGCTCTTCGCTCTCAAGGACCCCTACTGGAGTCGATTGTTCGTTTTTTCTTTTGCTATTTTGAGCAGCATCGGCCTGATTGTTTACCGCATCGCCTTGCGCTTCTATGCTTTTCGTCGCCGCGCCGCAGGCTACTACGCCAAAAACATCGCGCTCGTCGGTTCACCATCGGCGATCGACTGGATGGTGAAATATTTTACCGAGAGTCTTTCTCTCCCTTCCAACGATTACCGCTTGTTTGGTTACTTGCGCCTTCCAGCGGATCGACCTCTTTCGCAGCTCTCAACCATTCCTCTTCTCGGCGAGGTTGAACAATTAGGTGATCTCCTCATCCACCAACCGATCCATGAAGTTCTGGCCATCCACCCTGTCGCTGGAGGCGATTGGATTGCGCAGGTGATTCAGGACTGTGACGCCTTAGGCGTGCTACTCCGCATTGTCCCCGAAGCCCTCTTAACAGAACGTCGGACACTACAGACGCTGTATCTGCTTGAACCGCTCCATCTTCCAGCGGTTGTGCTGGCGCCGCCACACTGGGACTCCGAAGCCATATTTTTCAAGCGCCTTTTCGACTTCGTTGTTTCCTTCATCCTACTGCTCTTACTCTCACCACTGTTTGCGCTGATCGCCATCGCGATTAAATTGACGACGCCGCACTTGCCGGTGTTGTACCGCTGGCGCGTCGTTGGTCGCAATGGCGCCGAGTTTACCGGGTACAAATTCACGACCATGATGGCTGACGCAGATGACCAAAAAGCGAACTTGCAACATCACAACGAAATGACGGGCCCGGTTTTCAAAATGAAGAAAGATCCCCGGGTCACTCCTCTCGGTCGCTTTCTCCGCAAGTACAGTCTCAATGAACTTCCCCAGCTCTGGAGCGTATTAAAAGGGGACATGAGCCTGGTCGGCCCACGACCGGCCTTTCGTCACGAACTCGATCGCTACGAGTTTTGGCACAAGCGGAAACTCAGCATCCAGCCTGGCATGACCTGTCTGTGGCAAGTGCGCGGCCGCAATAAAATTAGCAACTTTGACGACTGGGTCAGAATGGATCTTGAATACATTGACAACTGGTCATTGTGGCTTGATTTCAAAATCCTTTTACGCACCGCCTGGGCTGTGGTGGCGGGGACAGGGTCATAGGAGGTGGGAGAGCAGCTCATCTTCTCGCCGACAGTCTATTTTTTGTAGACTGGGAGACGTGAGCGGGAGATATCTTGCAAACGAGGAAGTTGCGTGTCTTTGGGGGACAGTTTGGGAGCGACCACAGGCCATGGAATGTCGAGATCAACATCGTTCCACACAATGCCGCTCTCACTCTGCGGGTGGTAAACATCCGTGCATTTGTACATGACCACCGCAGATTCGCTTGTTACGCAGAATCCATGCGCAAATCCTTCTGCAATGTATACCTGCTGAGGCCGCTCTCCCGTCAAGGTCATGCCAATCCATTGACCGAAGGTCGGGGACCCCACACGAATATCGACCGCCACATCGAAAATTTCGCCGTGCAACACGTGAATCAATTTTCCTTGTGCGTGCGGATATTGAAAATGGAGTCCCCGCAACGTTCCTTGTACCGAAAGAGAAAAATTATCCTGGACGAACTCTGTCGGCAGCCCGTGAGCGCGGTAGCGATCTTGTCGCCAGGTTTCCATAAAGCGTCCTCTGGCGTCGGCGAACACCTGGGGCTCGATCAACAGCACCCCCGGTAAGGTGGTCTCAGAAACCTTCATGCACGTCTCGATTGCGGAGCAGGTTCAACAGGTACTGACCATACCCGCTCTTTCGTAGCGGCTCCGCTAGCTTGGAAAGTCCTTCAGCATCGATCAACCCCAGCCGGTAGGCGATCTCTTCGGGACAGGCGACTTTTAATCCTTGGCGTTGCTCAATCGTCTCGATGAAATTCGCCGCCTGCAAGAGTGACGTGGGGGTTCCGGTATCAAGCCAGGCAAAGCCCCGACCAAGTCTCTCGACGCGCAACTGCTCTTGCTCCAGATACCGAGTATTCACATCAGTAATTTCGAGTTCGCCACGCGCTGACGGACACAAGCTCTCCGCAATACTCACCACCTGGTTGTCGTAAAAATACAACCCAGTCACTGCATAAGAAGAACGCGGCGCGCGGGGCTTCTCCTCAATACCAATCGCGCCTCCCTCAGCGTTAAACTCGACTACTCCGTAACGTTCAGGGTCCGTCACTCGATAAGCAAACACGGTCGCACCCCGCGTGTGAGAGGCCGCCTGGCGGAGTTGTTGCGACAAGCCCTGGCCGTAAAAAATGTTGTCCCCCAAAATCAGCACGCAGCCATCTTGCCCAATAAACTCTTTGCCAATTAGAAAGGCCTGAGCCAAACCGTCAGGAGTCGGTTGCACGGCGTAGGAAATCTCTAGCCCCCACTGCGCGCCGTCCTGCAATAGCAGTTGGAATAACGGTTGGTCATGAGGAGTCGTGATAACGAGAATTTCGGTAATGCCGGCCAACATCAAGGTTGTCAGGGGATAATAGATGAGGGGTTTATCGTAGACCGGCATCAGTTGTTTACTGACCGCATACGTCAGCGGAAACAGCCGCGAGCCAGAACCGCCGGCAAGGATGATGCCTTTTTTGATCACGCGCCCCCTCCCTCCTTGCGCTTCGGCAACAGATGGTCACGCGCCTCATAATTCGCGGTCAGCCAACGGCGATAGGCTCCAGTGCGCACCCCCTCCACCCAAGCGGCATTCTTCAGATACCAGCGCACGGTCTTCCGCAGCCCCGAGTCAAAAGTTTCTTGCGGCGTCCAGCCCAATTCGGAACGAATGCGCGTAGCGTCGATGGCGTAACGGAAGTCGTGTCCGGGGCGGTCCGGGACAAAAGTGATCAGTTTTTCCAAGTCCTCCACCGAACGGCCAGTCTCTTCCGCCACGACCTGGCAGAGTAGGCGCACCACTTCAAGATTGCTCTTTTGGCAATTGCCGCCCACGTTGTAGGTTTCGCCTGCGCGCCCCTTCTGCAACACCATCCAAATGGCTTCGCAATGATCTTCAACGTACAGCCAGTCGCGCACGTTGCGTCCATCGCCATACACGGGTAGTGGTTTCCCTTCCAGCGCGTTTAACAACATCAAGGGAATGAGTTTCTCGGGAAACTGACGCGGGCCGTAATTATTCGAGCAATTCGTCATGGTGATGGGCAGATCAAAGGTGCGATGATACGATCGAACGAGATGATCGCTCGCCGCCTTTGATGCCGAGTAGGGGCTGCTGGGGTCGTATCGAGTCTCTTCGGTAAAGCATCCATCTTCACTCAGAGAGCCGAAGACCTCGTCCGTGCTCACGTGATGGAACTGGCCGCGCGTCACCGGGCTCCAAGTCGCCCGGCACGCCTCCAGCAAATTAAAAGTTCCGACAATATTCGTCTGGATGAACGCAGCAGGGCCGAGAATGCTGCGATCCACATGACTCTCCGCCGCAAAATGAACGACCACATCGGGCTCATAACGTCGGAAGACCTCCAGCAGGGCTTGCACGTCCGCGATATCGGCTTGCACGAACGTGTAGTTCGGCAAACCCGCCACTTCTTTCAAGCTGGAAAGGTTGGCTGCGTAGGTTAATTTATCGAGATTGATAAACGTATATTCAGGGTGGCGAGGAACGAAGAGCTGGAAAAAATTCGCGCCGATGAACCCCGCCCCACCAGTAACGAGCATTCGCATAATAGTCAAAAGATCGGCATTTCCCGGCGTGACTCAAGTTTCACGCGACGCCGTATTGCTTAAACCAGGCTTGCAACCGTTTCCAACCGTCCTGCGCAGCCTCCTTCCGATAACTTGAGCGATAATCCGCATTGAACCCATGCGGCGTATCTGGATACAGTACAATCTGCGACGGGTTGCCGGCGGCGTGCAGCGCGTCCTGCATCGTCTTCACTGTATCAGTGGGAATCCCTTGATCAGCAGCACCATAGAGGCCCAGCACTGGAGCCTTGAGGTCGGCAACAATGTCAATTGGATTCTTGGGCGTCAGCGCCGACGTGTCGCCGACTAACCGTCCATACCAGGCGACGCCAGCTTTGAGACGCGAGCTGTGGGCTGCATAGAGCCACACGATCCGTCCTCCCCAGCAAAAGCCGGTAATGCCGAGTTTCCCTACCTCACCCTTGCCCGACTTCTCGGCCCACGCCACAGCGGCATCAAGATCGGATATGACCTGCGCGTCGGGAACTTTCGCCACCACAGTCGAGACAATCTCTTGAATGTCGGTCATTTTCGACACGTCCCCTTGCCGAGCATAGAGTTCAGGCGCGACGGCAAAGTAGCCAAGTTTCGCAAAACGACGACAGATATCTTTAATGTGTTCATGCACGCCAAAAATTTCTTGCACCACTAACACGACCGGGAACGGACCACCGCTAGCAGGCATGGCCTGATATGCAGGGATCTGACCATCGGCAGTAGGAATCTTCACTTCTCCAGCTTCTAAACCTGTTGCATCCGTGGAAATTGTTTGCGCGGACACCGGACGGACCGCGAGCGCAAAGCCCGCCGCTAACGCCGTCACTACAAACTCCCGCCGCGTCAGGTCCAGTTTGGGCAACAGGCTCCGTACATCATCGTCCATCGTTTCCCCTCCTTAGTTTCAGTTTCCTAGACGTCTGTCACTTTGAATTTTATGGATAGACAGCGGCGGCGTCATTGTCGCGCAAGCGGGAATCCAGGAGGCAGAACCAGAAGCCAGTACGCATCTCCCTGGATGCCAGCCTATGCTGGCATGATGAGCCTAAACCCCTCAAAATTCTCTGGACGGAGTACTAAGTTCTCGAGAATAAACTGTAGCAGAAAATTGACAGCTCTGCTCCCCAGGAGGATAATTCTGCTCACAAAAAAGGAAGAGCGAGGAAACTCATGGGGATTCTCGATACGCTGAGATTGGACGGCAAGGTAATTATCGTCACCGGCGCGGGGCGCGGACTTGGACGGGAAATGGCGCTGGCGTTAGCCGACGCTGGCGCGGACATTGTCGCCGCGGCGCGGACACAAGCCCAAATCGATGAAACGGCGGCTCTGGTGCGGGCGAAAGGTCGTCGCTGTGTAGCGCTCTCCACCGACGTCACGAACTCCGCGTCAGTGAACACAATGGTGGATTCCGTCATTGCTGAGTTTGGCCGCATCGACGTCCTGGTCAACAATGCCGGGGGAGCCTCATCTGGCTGGAACAAACCGGTTGAAGCGATTACCGACGAACAGTGGCGTAAAGGCATCGACCTCAACATTTCCAGCGCCTTTTATTGCTGTCGGGCCGTGCTGCCGCACTTCTTACGGCAAGGCGGCGGTAAAATTATCAATGTCACTTCCGGTGTCGGCGTGCGCGCGATGAAACATAACTACATGTACGCCACCGGCAAAGCCGGGATGATTAATTTCACTCGCGCGATGGCCTTTAATTATGCAGATAAGAATATCCAAACGAATTTGATCCTCCCTGGCATCTTCCCACATGACGACCCTGCGATGATGCAGTTCTGGCAAGGCGGGAAATACATTCCAGTCGGTCGCGTCGGAAAAGACGAAGAGCTGGGCCCCGCGTGCGTCTTTCTTGCTTCCGAGGCGTCGAACTACATGAACGGCGAAATGATCGCCCTGGAAGGCGGCGGGCTCGCAGGCGGGGAAGTGCCAACCAGCTTTGCACCGCTCATTCCGTTACACGGAGGGCAGTCATGAGCACGGGAAGTTTTCATCTTCAAGGAAAAACCGCGCTCGTAATCGGCGCTTCCAACACGATTGGACGCGCCACGGCGCGCGCGCTCGCCGAAGCTGGGGCGAATGTCGCTGTGGCTACTACACTGTCCAACTCCGAGGAAACCGCTGCGATCAATTTATGTCTCGCGGACATTCGCGCCCTAGGACGTGCAGGCTTCGCTCAGGCGCTAGAGGCGGATGACGCTGGCGCAGTCGAAGGCCTAGTGCAACGCACGGTCTCGGAGTTGGGGCGGCTCGACATTCTCGTGAACGCGCATGACCTGCCGTTTGCGAAGCCAGTGAGAGACGTTGCTTTTGACGAATGGCAGCGCGTGCTCAACGTCAATCTGACAGGACCCTACCTCGCGTGCCGTGCGGCGGCAGGCCCCATGCTTGCACAAGGCAGCGGACGAATGATTCACATTGTCTCTCTCTTGAGTGAGCGAGGCATGGCCAACGGCAGCGCTTACTGCGCGGCGCAAGGCGGGGTGCTGAACCTCACCCGTGCGCTCGCACTCGAATGGGCGCGCAAGGGCGTCACCGTCAACGTCATTGGCGCGGGGTGGACCGAAGGCGCCAGCATTTTAGAAAACACCGACGCGCAGCAACAACTCATACGTTACATTCCTCAGAAGCGACTCGCGCAGCCCGACGAAATCGCCGCTGCGGCTGTCTACCTCGCCTCCGACACGACGGGCTTCATCACCGGGCAGATCATCTGGGTCGATGGGGGGATGCGCAGCCGGTTATAAGTCATGAGTAATGACAAAGAACAAGAGGTCAGGTCATCGTGGAGATTTACCATGACTTTTGATGAAGTATTGGACCACGTCCGCGCGCTGCTGCAACAGCGTGGCCGGGTGACCTATGGGGCTTTGAAACGCCGCTTCGCGCTGGATGATGAGTATGTGGAGGACCTCAAGGGCGAACTCATCAAAGCCGAGGGCGTGGCGGCAGACGAAGGCGGAGAGGTGCTGGTCTGGATCGGCCAGGTCAGAGGAAAAGACACAGAAAAGCGAGACCTCGGGGAAGCGCAGCAGGAGCAAAGCGCCCCCGCTGACGCGAGTCGCCCGCCGCGAGACCTCAGCCGGGACACGGCCGAGCGGCGGCAACTCACCGTGATGTTCTGTGACTTGGTGGGCTCTACTGCTCTCTCTGCACAACTCGACCCCGAAGAGCTGCGCGAGGTGGAGCGAGAGTATCAACGGCGCTGCGCCTCGGTGATCCGTCGCTTTGAGGGCTATCTCGCCAAGTATATCGGCGATGGGCTGCTGGTGTACTTCGGCTATCCCACGGCCCATGAAGACGATGCCCCCCGGGCGGTGCGCGTAGGGTTGGGCATCGTCGAGGCCATGCAGCACCTGTCCTTCCCGACCATCCAGCTCCCCCGTCCCTTACAGGTGCGCATTGGCATTCACACGGGCCTGGTGGTGGCCGGGGAGATGGGGGTCAGTGACCGGCCCGAACCGCTGGCGATCGTGGGCGAGACGCCCAACATTGCCGCCCGACTGCAAGACTTAGCCCAGCCCGACACCGTTGTGCTCAGTGCAGCGACCCAGCGTTTGGTGGCGGGCTTGTTTGAGTGCCAGGAGCTGGGGCCACACACGCTAAAAGGCCTCTCCACGCCGCTGACCGTGTACCGGGTGGTGCGGGAAAGTGAGGTCCAGAGCCGGTTTGAAGCAGCGGTGAGGCGAGGGTTAACGCCGCTGGTGGGCCGCACAGAGGAACTCGCGTTGTTGCAGCAGCGCTGGGAGCAGGCCCAGCAGGGCACCGGCCAGGTGGTGCTGCTCAGTGGCGAGCCTGGCATTGGCAAATCTCGGCTGCTGCAGGAGTTCAAAGAGCAGCTGGCGCCCGCTGGAGTGACCCGCATTGAGTTTCGCTGCTCGCCCTATCACCAGAACAGTGCACTGCATCCGATCATCGACCACCTGCACCGTCTGCTCCAATTTGCCCGCGAGGATACGCCTACCGTCAAGCTGGAGAAACTCCAGCACACCCTGAGCCACTATCGCTTCCCGCAGGCGGACACCGTGCCCTTGATAGCGGCTTTACTGTCGCTCCCACATCCCGAGGACTCACCGCCGCTGAGCGGGAGTCCGCAAAAGCAGAAGGAGAAGACGCAGGCGGCCTTAGGACTGTGAGACAAAACCTAAAAACGAAGGTCGAAGAGCCTGTCATTGCGAGGAGTCGCAGACGACGAAGCAATCTCGCAAGTGCCGAAATAACTGGGCCAAGATTGCTTCGCTGCGCTCGCAATGACCCCCTGCCCTTACGCCCAGTGTTGGAGTTTTGTCCCATAGTCCTTAGTGGCGTGGCTGGTGGAGGAGGCGGAGAACGCTACTGTGTACTGTCCCTGGGAAGATCTCCACTGGGCGGATCCGTCCACATTAGAAGTGTTGAACCTGGTAGTGGACCAAGTTCCAACCGCGCGTCTGTACGTCCTATTGACGTTCCGCCCTGAGTTCACTCCCCCCTGGAGGAACCGCTCGCACCTTAGCCAACTGACGCTGAGCCGCTTAGGGCGCAGCCAGGTCGAGACGATGGTTGAGCGAGTGACGGGCGGCAAAGCCCTGCCGGCTGAAGTAGTGCAGCAAATCGTGGCTAAGACGGACGGCGTGCCCCTCTTTGTCGAAGAGTTGACGAAGACCGTCGTGGAGTCAGGGCTGTTACGAGAAGAAGGGAACCGGTATGTCGGGGCGCACGGCGGTGCGCTCATCCCACCGTTGGCGATTCCGAGCACGTTACAGGACTCCTTGATGGCTCGGCTGGACCGCTTGGCCACCGTCCGAGAGATCGCCCAACTGGGCGCGACCCTGGGGCGGGAGTTTAGCTATGAACTGCTCCACGCCGTCTCCCCGTTAGACGAAGAGACGTTACAGCACGGCTTGAAGCAGTTAGTGGAAGCGGAGCTGCTCTACCAGCGTGGGCTGCTGCCACAGGCCCACTATCTCTTCAAGCATGCGCTGATTCAGGATACAGCCTATCAATCATTGCTGAAGAGTCGACGCCAGCAACTGCACCAGCAGATTGCCCAGGTATTGGAAGAGCAATTCTCCAACACAAAAGAGACCCAACCGGAACTGCTGGCTCACCACTACACTGAGGCGGGGCTCAGCGAACACGCTATTCCGTACTGGCAGCAGGCAGGTCAACGCGCAATCGCGCGCTCAGCAAATGAGGAAGCGATCAGCCATCTCACCAAAGGGCTGGAGGTGCTCAAAGCCCTACCGGATACCTCTGAGCGCACCCAGCAAGAGCTCATGCTCCAAATCATGCTGGGCGTGGCGCTGATAGGAGCCAGGGGCTTTGGGGCTACAGAAATGGGACAAGCCTACGCCCGGGCGCGGGAGCTGTGCCAGCAGCTGGGGGAAACGCCGCAACTCTTCCCGATGCTGTGGGGACTGTTTGGATTTTATCATTTGCGGGCGGAGTACCAGACAGAGCGCGAGTTGGCCGAGCAACTCCTCAGCTTGGCACAGAGCGTCCGAGACCCCGGGCTCCTCCTGCAGGCGCATTTTGCGCTCGGCGATACCTTGATCTGGCGGGGCGAGTTTGCCTCGGCCCGCGCACACTTCGAGCAGACCATTGCTCTCTACGACCCTCAGCAGCACCAGTCCCATGCCCTGCTGTACGGCCAAGACCCGGGAGTGGCGAGCCGCGATTATACGGCCCTGGCTCTATGGCATCTGGGCTTTCCGGACCAGGCCCTACAGCGCATCCACGACGCGCTGACCCTCGCTCACGAGCGTGCTCACCCTTATACCTTGGCTTTTGCCCTCGGCCTTGCTGCTGTACTTCATCGAGCCCGCCGAGAGGAACAGGCGTGCCAAGAGCGGGCGGAGGCAGCGATTGCGCTGTGTAATGAGCAGGGGTTTCCGTTCTTCTTGCCCGCGGGGACAGCGCTGCAGGGCTGGGCGCTGGCCGAGCAGGGGCAAAGGGAAGAGGGAATTACACGGATGCGCCAAGGCCTAGCCGCCTGGCGGGGCATAGGGAATGAATTAATGCAGCCGTATTTTCTTGCCTTACTGGCCGAGGCGTATGAGGGGATGGGGCAGGCAGAAGAAGGGCTGCAGGCGCTGGCTGAGGCACTGACGCTCGTGGAGAAGAATGAGGAGAGGATACACGAGGCGGAGCTGTATCGGCTCAAAGGGGAGCTAACGCTGCAGTTACAAGTCGAAGGTCATAAGTCAAAAGTCGCAGAGGCTGAAGCGTGTTTTGAGAAAGCTATCGAGGTCGCCCGCAAGCAGCAGGCGAAGTCACTGGAGCTGCGCGCGGTGATGAGCTTGGTTCGTTTATGGCAGCAGCAGGGCAAAAGGGCTGAAGCCCGGCAAATGCTTGCTGACATTTACAACTGGTTTACTGAGGGCTTTGATACGAAGGACTTGCAAGAAGCGAAGGCGCTCCTGGAAGAACTGAGCCATTGAGAGATTGAATCATTGAATCATTTGAAAAAGGAGTGCGGAATTAATAAATGACTCAATGACCCGATCATACAATGACCCGATAAAAATTAGTCACGTTCCAACCACACCTCCGGTGCGGTATCGACTCCGTTCCGCGCAAAGATGGCGTCGATCTCTTTCATGTCGGCATCTGAGATCGACCACCCCAGCGCGCCCACGTTGTCGTTAACTTCAGCAACATTGCGGCAGCCCACCAACGCCGTGCTCACCACTGGATTTGACAAGGTCCACCGCAAGGCAAACTGCGGTAAGCTCTTTCCGTAACGGGCAGCCATCGCTTTCAGCTCGGACACCGCACGGATGTTCTTGGGAAAGTAATCGGGGCCGAACAGATGTTGAAATAAATTGATCCCGCCCATGCGGCCACGCCGCGCCCGCCAGTCGTCCGACTCAAAATTAGTATCTTCGGTAAATGCCCCGGTGAGCAGCCCATAGGCAAGCGAACCGTAGGCCATCACACCGACGCCATTCTTCGCGCAGTAAGGAAAAATTTCCTTCTGCATGCGGCGGTCAAACATATTCCAGCAGTACTGCACCACATCGACACGACGCGCGGCCATGCTGGTTTCAATCTGACTCAAGCGAAAATTCGAGATGCCCACGGCGCGCGCCTTGCCTTGCTTGACCACGTCGCCAAGCGCTGTCACGGTGTCCTCAAAAGGCGTGTTCACATCCGGCCAGTGCACCATATAGACATCGACATAATCCGTGCCGAGATTGCTCAGGCTCTTCTCGATTGAGGCCATAATCCGCTGACGGCTACTATCGCGAAAATTTGGCGCTTCCTTGTAGCCAATGCCGAACTTCGTCGTGATCACCGCTTCTTTGCGACGCGAGCCCAACGCCTTGGCCAACGACTTCTCCGACGCGCCAAAGCCGTACGCTTCCGCCGTATCAAAACTGTTGATGCCCAGATCAAGGGCGCGGTTCACCGCTTGGATGAACTCGGACTCTTCGATGCTGCCGTAGCCACCGCCGATCTCCCAGCAGCCAATGCCAATCGCAGAAATTTGAATGCCAGTTTGTCCAAATGGTCGATACTCCATAAAGATTCCTCCTTAGACTACTCTGTTAAAATTGTCTCATCTAGAAATGTGATTCTTTCCCGTGAAAAAAATGGACGAATATGGGCGGCATCTTTATAAATAGGCTCTCCTTCTTCTGTCAACGATGGACATAGATTCCCCGTGCACAGGTAATCTAACGGGTCAATCACTTTTGCCCCACTATTGGCGGCAACGTTGATCAGCCGCCTATGAATAAAACCATTCGCCTTTCCAAGAAAAACAGATTTTTGCATGCCAGTGGTGTTTACCTTGAAGCCCAACGGCAGTAGCGATCGTTGCACCATCACTTTAGGGTCAATTTCTGGTCCAGTCGGTATATTGAGCACGAGATACACTTGTTTCCCCAATCTGGAGAACTCAGAAAACATGAGTTCAAGGGCCTTATAGGCGCGTTCCGATCCTTCGGTCTCAACTCCTAGTTCGCTCGAAGCCCCATCATCTTCGTAATAATAGGAGGTAGCGATACCGTTAAAGTTGTTGGATAAGTATCCGAACCAGAGCGCACTGACAACGATAGTCGCGACCTCCGGGCTCCCGGCGTATGAAATCACTTTTTCAACAAAATCGACACAAAGAGGATGGTTCTTGTCCTTCACTTTGGGGATAGGCGGACATCCTCCCCCCGTAGCAAAAACGGCGGACTTCGCTTTATCCATATTGTCAGTAATCAATTGATCTATTCTCGGCCCATATTGCTCGATATTGCTATCACCAAAATATAAGGTCTTCACATTGGTATGGCTTTGTCGGAGCAAAAAGTCTCGTCCCTGAAACTGAAATGGCTGTAAATTGGGCCCGGGATATTCCCACTCGCCCGCAGCTTTGATGATCTTCTCCAGCCCAAAAGCTATTGAATAAGGAGAAAGGACGTCTTTCCATGCAAGACTACCTGCTGAAGCAACGCCGAACATAAGAAAGCAAAGAATGAAGGTTTTGACATTGGCGTGTGTGCCGAATCGCACTGGTTTCTCAAGAAACGCATAGGTCAACCAGGCCAACACTATACTCAGGAGAATAGCGAGGAGGCGGATTGCCGGGGCAGGCGTTCCAGATTCAATGATGCGTGCAAAGGAAAGTAAAGGCCAGTGCCATAAATACAGAGGGAAGCTAATCAGCCCAATAAACACCAGTGCATCCTGAGACAACACTTTACGATTTAACCACGTATCAGGACCGGCGGAAATTGAGAGAAACGCGCCGACGGTAGGCAGAAGAGCCCACCCCCCAGGAAACAGAAGCACCTTATGTAATCTAAAGGCCGCGAAAAAAATGAGCAGTAGACCAAGCAAGGCCATGCTCTCCTCACGCAGAGTCGCCCCTTTTTTTAAGAGCAGAGGAAACTGAATGACGCGCTCCGATACTGCGGCTATCCGTCGGGTGAGGTTTTGGAGAAAATTGTTTTTGAAGAGGAGCAAGTAAGCAAGGGCGCTGCCTAAAAGCGGCTCCCAAAATCGCGTGCCGGGCGAATAGAAAGTCGCAACGGCGTCTTTATTAACTTTGTTGAAGTTCAGCAAAAAAGAGAAAAAGACGATCAGGAGCGCCAGCGACAACGGACTAAATTTTCTCTTCCATGTTGCGTAGAGCAGGAACGGCCATACGATATAGAATTGTTCTTCAATACCAAGCGACCACAAGTGCAGCAGCGGTTTCAGTTCCGCCACGGTATCGAAATAACCGGACTCCTGCCAAAGCACGAAGTTCGACACAAAACCTGCGCCACCCGCGATATGTTTGCCAAGTTGCTGGTATTCGTCCTCCAGTAGGGTGAACCAACCGAGCAGATGACAAGCGATGAGCACCAGGATAAGGGCAGGAAAAATCCGCCTGATGCGTCTGGCATAGAACTCTCGGAAACTGAAGACGCCTTTGTTCAAATTGTCAAAAATAAGCGTCGAGATCAAGAAACCAGAGATGACAAAAAACACATCGACACCGACGAAACCACCCGGAACCAAGTCGGGAAAAGCATGGTAGCCGACCACTAGCAGCACGGCTATGGCGCGGAGCCCATCAATATCCCTTCGGTATTTGGGGGACACGAAAGCATGGGATTGTCGAGGAGAAAACGTCTGCGGTATTTTTTGATTAGGTAAAACAGTAAGCCCATCAGACACGTTGAATAACCTTTTCCTCGTCAATGACTTGGCTCACGTAATCAAGAGCGTCGACGACATCCTCTCGCGTCAATTCAGGATAAGCTTCGAGTATTCTCTCAATCGTGTATCCTCCAGCAATCATGCCGAGGATATTCTTCACCATGATCCGGGTTCCTCGGATACATGGCTTACCGCTGCAAATTTTCGGATCCACGCTGATGCGGGTGTCCATTCTTCATCTCCTTACAGAAATAAATATCCACCCAGTTTAACCAACTCGGCGTGGCGTTGCCACGCCAAATGCTTTTACTCTTTTCGCCTTATCCTAAAATATCGCCAATGGATTCACCGGCGAGGCCGTGCCCCGGATGAGGACCAACGGAGCAATGGCGCACAGGAACGTCCACCGCGAACGGGTGGCGCAGGTGGCGGCTACGTCGTCAAGGTTACAGTTGTCAATCAGATGAATGCCCATCGTCACGATGGCCACGGTGTGAATCGGCATCGTCACTTTGGGATACCCGCTGGGGATCACGTCGCTCACGCCGTCACAGCCAAGCAAGGCGACCTTTCGTTCGTGGAGCCACGGTAAACAGGCCGCGCCGAGACCAGCTAGTCCTTCTTTGAACGAATTCCACGGACCTTTCGCTTTCTGTCGCACGTGCCGCCCAGTGCGGAGGAAAAGAATGTCGCCTTCTTCCACGCGAAACTTGCCAGCTTTCTCGGCGGCTTCAAGATCAGCAGGCGAGATGGCTTCGCCTGGTTCAAGCCATTCACGCCCCAACACTCGGGGCGCGTCGATCAAGACGCCGCGTGAAACGATGCCATCTTTCAAAGCGTCAATCGCGCCGTTACGCGCCCCTTGGCTGCTCACGTCGCTAGCCGGATAGCCATTGTACATCTTGCCCGCGTTGAACACGTGGCAAAGAGCGTCAAGATGCGTATTGGCCAGACCATGTGGAGCAATGGCAAAATAGTCAGCGCTGTAGGGCGCATCCACCAAACCGCCACTCTCGCCCCGCGCCCCGGTTTGCACCATGAGGTGGGTCACCGGCGTGGGGTTGTCCGGTGCGGGCCGCGTCGCTAACGGCAACGAAAGGGTCACTGAATGTCCATCACGCACTTCCGCGCCAGCGCGCTGGCGTTTCTCTGGCGTGATGTAGTTTAACGCGCCAAGCTGATCGGTGGGTCCCCACTTTCCCCAGTTACTCAACGTCTCGAAGAACTCGCGGACTTGGGCTTCGGTCAGGTCACTATTGACGGCCATATCGATTCCTCCTTAATTGTGAGCAGTCAACGTTCAGCTCTCAGCTATCAGCTTTTTCAGCAGGGGAAAAGGAGCAGGTATGGCGCAAACGCAAGACAAACACGCCATCTACGAGCGCGCACAGCTCGGCCATAAATTGGGCTACGGCAAACGACCGGCGATTGTCGTGATTGATTTTCAAATCGGCTTCACCAAGCCGGAACTCTCGCCGTTGGCTGGCAACCTGGATGCTGAGGTGGCGGCCACGAACCGCCTGCTCGCTATCGCGCGGCAAAAAAATATCCCGATCATTTTTACGGTGGTGGGCTACGATCCACATCGCCAAGACGACGCCGGGCTCTGGCCGGAAAAAGTACCGTCGCTGCGATTGCTCACGCTCGGCAGCGAACTGGTTGACCTTGATCCACGTCTCGACCGCAAGCCGGAGGATCTCGTCATTGTCAAAAAATACGCTTCAGGCTTCTTCGGCACCTACCTCGGTTCAACCTTGACGATGAAGGGCGTGGACACACTGATTGTGACAGGCTGCACGACCAGCGGGTGTGTGCGGGCGACAGTCATGGACGCGCTTAATCATGGCTTTCGCCCGATCGTGCCGCTGGAAGCGATTGGCGATCGCGCCCAAGAACCGCACGAGGCGAATGTTTTCGACATCGGCGCCAAATACGGCGACGTTGTGTCAGTGAATGAGGTGATAGAATATTTGGAAAGCCTCACCTGAACCGGAGAAACGGGGAATGGAGCTAGATACTCTAGAACAGCAAAGAAGCCTTGTTCTCCGATTCTCCCATGCGCCCATGCTCCCATTCTTCCTACACCACCGTCAGGGTCTTTCTTTGGTAGACCACGTAGGTTAAAACAGCTCACGGTGGAGACATAAAAAATTCTGAAGCGAAAGAGGTGCAGCCGATGCGTGGAGCATCAAGCGTAGTCAGCAGTCTGCTGGCCGTGTGTCTATTAACCCTTCCAGCCTGTTCACATGCTGGGAATGAACCGAAAACCAAAGGAGGTCCTGTGATTCTCATGTCCACGTCGCTCGGCGACATCAAAATCGAGCTGTACGATCAAGACGCCCCCGAAACGGTGAAAAATTTCCTTTCCTATGTCAACGACAAATTTTACGACGGCACCATCTTTCATCGCGTGATCGCCGGGTTCATGATTCAAGGCGGCGGCATGACGCCGGACCTGCAACAAAAGCAGACCAAGCCGCCAATTAAGAACGAGTCCAGCAACGGGCTCAAGAATGAGACCTACACGCTGGCAATGGCGCGCACCTCCGTGCCGGACAGCGCCACGTCCCAGTTTTTCATCAATGTCAAGAATAACAGTTTCCTGGACAAAGCCAGCGCCCAGGACGGTGTGGGCTATGCCGTGTTCGGCAAAGTTGTCGAAGGGATGGATGTCGTCAACAAAATTGAAAAAGTGCAAACCGGGCGTTCAGATGTGCCGAACGAACCAGTCGTCATCAAGTCGGTGACGGTGGTATCCGGCGAGAAGAAATAACGCGTGCGTTGGACAAGGGGTGTGTTATGCCTCGCTTGGCGGGATTTCTGGCAGTGTTGTTGTTCTGTGCTGGGGGATTCACGACGCCAGTACATGGCGGTTCGCTTTCACCTGAACTGCAGAAAGCGCTCGAATCGAGCAAGTACATTTATGTGGCCAGCACTCGCAAAAGTGGCGAGCTGAGCAAGGCTGCAGAAATTTGGTTCATGGTGCATAATGGCGCGGTGTGGGTGTGCTCCCCGCCAACGACGCACCGCGTCAAACGCATCAAAGCAGGAAAAGCCACAGCGAAAATTTTCGTGGGCAAACCCGACGGCCCTTCCTTCACGGCAAAAGGGTCGATCGTCAAGGATCCTGAGGTCAACAAAGTCCTCTTCGAGAGTTACGCTAAGAAATACGGGAGCGACTGGAATTCTTACGAAAAGAAGTTTCGTGACGCCCTCGCGGATGGTTCACGAGTGCTCGTACGCTACGATCCAGAATAGACAAGAATTTATTACTAAGGAGGTGTTCTATGAATCTTACCTGGGCCAAAGAGTGGTTCGGCTCTATCAGCAGCGCCGCAGGGCTAGAGAAGATGGGGAATTTCTATGCCGAGGATGTCCAGTTTGAAGATATCACCTTCGCGCATAAGGAGAGCGGGCTGGCCAATCTCAAGAAATTCTTTTCCGCCTTCACGACTCCGAATGCTGGTGAGCACGTGTTTACCGTCACAGCCTACACCGGTGGTTCGGAAGGGGGCGCTGTGGAGTGGACCTGGCAGGCAAAACACGCAAGCGACTTCCTTGGCGTTCCCGCCGCAGGGAAGCAAACGACGGTAAAAGGCGTGTCGATTCTCGCTTTGCGAGGCGGCAAGATTTCCTCGCAACATGACTATTGGGATGCGAACACCGCGATTCAACAACTAAAGAAATAGTCACAGTCCGTTATCATGTCGAGACACAAGAGAAGAGGGCGGACGAGGTTCCGCCCTCTTTGTATCCGCGAGCAGGGACCATGCAAAATGACATTTTCACCACCAAGCCGGTCGAACTCCTACAGCGAGAAGCCGAAGATGGGGAAGGACTCCGCCGAGCGCTAGGCCCCTTTGAGTTGGCGGCTCTTGGCATCGGAGCCATCATCGGCGCCGGGATCTTCGTCCTCACGGGGCACGCGGCGGCGCAGCACGCGGGGCCGGCCATCGTGCTCTCTTTTATCCTTTCTGGCGTGGCCTGCGCTTTTGCCGGGCTGTGCTACGCAGAAATGGCCTCAATGATTCCCATTGCCGGTAGCGCCTACACCTATGCGTATGCCACATTGGGCGAGTTTTTTGCCTGGGTCATTGGCTGGGATTTGATCCTTGAGTATCTTTTCGGGGCGGTCACCGTCGCTATCGGCTGGTCTGGTTATGTCGTCAGTTTTCTCCGCGACTTCGGCATTACCTTCCCCCCTACCCTTTCTGCCGCACCGGGTAAAACCATCCAACTTGCAGACGGGACTCAGGTAATGGCGCTGTTCAACCTTCCCGCAGCTCTTGTGATCTTCGCCATCACCGCCCTACTGATCATCGGCGTGAAAGAGTCCGCGTTCGTCAACAACATTATTGTCATTGTCAAAATTTCCATTCTCACACTCTTTATTGTCGCTGGGGTTGGCTATGTCCACACGAGCAACTGGAGCCCGTTCATTCCTCCTAACACCGGCTCCTTCGGCGAATTCGGCGTTAGCGGGATTTTGCGTGGGGCGGGCGTCATCTTCTTTGCGTATATCGGGTTCGACGCCGTCTCCACGGCGGCGCAAGAAGCTCGCAGCCCTCAGCGGGACATGCCGATTGGGATTCTCGGCAGCCTGGGAATCTGTACGATTCTCTATATCATTGTGGCGCTTGTCCTCACTGGCATCGTGCCGTATCCCCGCTTGAACGTGCCCGACCCAGTCGCGGTCGGTGTTGACGCTACCGGCATGCTGTGGCTGGCGCCCATCGTCAAAGTCGGCGCTATCGGCGGCCTCAGCTCTGTTATCTTGGTGATGCTCCTCAGTCAGCCGCGCATTTTTTGGTCCATGTCACGGGACGGCCTCCTACCCCAATTCTTTGCGCAGGTGCATCCTCGCTTCCGCACACCTCATATCACGATCACCGTTACGGGCTTCGTTGCCGCGTTTCTCGCCGGCGTCCTGCCCATTGATATTGTTGGCGAACTCGTCAGCATTGGCACTCTCTTAGCCTTTGTGATTGTATGCGCGGGGGTGATCGTGTTGCGGCGCACGCAACCGGAGGCGCACCGGCCCTTCCGTTGCCCCGGCGTGCCTGCCGTGCCGATCTTGGGCATTCTCACATGTTTCTCACAAATGGTGAGCTTACCGCTCGATACGTGGATTCGTCTCGTCGTGTGGATGGCGATCGGTATGGCCATTTACTTTGCGTACAGCCGCCACCATAGTCGTCTTCAGCAGGAAGCCGTGTAGCCTATCCACAAGAAGAAAAAGGAGGACGCAGCTATGGCCGAGGAACTAGGCGTATTCGAAGCCATCCACAACATGCGGGCGATGCGCCGCTTGAAACCCGACCCGGTGCCGGATGAACTGATTCATAAAATCATTGCCGCTGGTCTGTGCGCCCCAAGCGGCGGCGACGTACAGCATTGGCGTTTTATCGTGGTCAAAGATGTTGACATCAAAAAGCAGATTCAGCTTCGCTATAAGAAAGCGCTCGATCAGATACTACCTCGCTATCGCGCCGCGCCGCCTCCGCCAGGAAAAACCGAAGCGCAGAAGAATCGCATGTTAGACGCGGTGGTCTATCTCACCGAACATTTTCATGAAGCCCCGGTCTTGATTGTCGGCTGCTTAGTCGGCGACATGGCGAAAGCGATCGGGCTACCCAAAATGTCCGGCGCCTCCATTTACCCCGCCATTCAAAACATGTTGTTAACCGCGCGTGCGCTGGGGCTAGGCTCAACGCTTACGACGCGTCATCTACTGCATGAGAAAGAAGTCAACGAAGTGTTGGGATTACCGGACAACGCAGAAACCTTCGCCATTCTCCCGATTGGATATCCAATGGGTAAGTTCGGCCCCGTCTCACGGCAGTCCGTGGAAGCTGTGACGTTTCGAGACCGTTGGGGACGGTCATACTGATAGGGATGGAGCCTCTCTTGAATTCTCCCCATTCTACACTCAGCACCCAGTACTCAGCACTCAGCACTCTTCCGGAGTAAGCATGGATTGGGGCGTACTCATCACTTCGACGCTCCGTCTGTATCAGCAGGCGGCAAAAGAGACGTGGGAGAAGGGGCGTCGTTCGTGGTGGGTCGCCCTGCTGCCTTTCCTTTATGCGCCTCTCTTCTTTCTCGTCGCCACGTTTGCCATGCGGCTGGGCTTCCTGGGTGGATTCATCACTGGCTTGGCCTTGGCGATGTGCGTGAGTTCGTATCTGTACTTTATTGCCGGCGTGGTGAATGGCAGCCGCAGGCATCCACGAGAACTCATAGAGAGCTGGCGTCCCTATTTTGGTTCGGTCATTAACATTCTCTTTTTGCTTTTTATTGTGCAATATGTATTGGCGCTGCTCACCCCACCAGGCGACACCACCGCGATGTTGCTCTCTTCCCTCATTGAGTTAATTTTGTTAATCGTTCTGAACCCCATCCCGGAAATTATTTACCAAGGGCGCACTGAGGGCTTCAGCATGGTGCAGGAATGCGTGGATTTTCTGCGCACCAGCGGGGTGGAATGGTTTTTCCCATTTATCGCCCTCGCCCTGTTTTCTCTGTTCATCCTTCCTATCCCCATTCTCCTTGGACCGCTTCAGTTTGGCCGCCTCACTTTTCCAACAACCTTGGGGGGAGCTTTCTCAGGTTCATTCATCAATCTACTCTCCCCCATTCTTAGCGCCTTCATTTTGTTTGCGCTGATGATTTTTCGTGGGCTCTTGTTTCGCTCTCTAGCAAACGCCACCCGCCGGCAACGCCTGTTTCGTTCGCGATTTTCTTAACTGCCGTCTCCCGTTGGCATCCTCCTACAGGTTCGCTACAAACAACACATCATGATCACACTCGCTGACATCCAAGCAGCACGCACGCGGATTGGGGGGGTGCTGTATGAGTCTCCTTGCGCCTATTCCGCAACGACGAGTCAGCTCACCGGGGCGCAGGTCTTTTTCAAACTTGACAATCTGCAAATGACGGGCTCCTTTAAAGAACGCGGCGCCTTAAATAAGCTGCTTTCGCTTAGTGAGGAAGAACGGCAACGCGGCGTGATTGCCGCCAGTGCGGGTAATCATGGACTGGCCGTGGCTTTCCACGCGCAACGCCTTGGCGCCCCGGCAACAATCGTCATGCCCCGCTTTGCCCCGTTGATCAAAGTTTCGTGGGCGCGCCGCTACGGGGCCGAGGTGATTCTTTCAGGCAGCGACTTTGACGAGGCGCTCGCTATAGCCCAACGCTTGCAGGAGGAACGCGGCAGCGTGTTCATTCCGGCGTTCAATGATCCGGCGATCATCGCCGGACAAGGCACGATCGGCCTAGAAATTTTCGAACAGGTCCCGCATCTCGACGCCGTGCTTGTCCCGGTGGGCGGAGGCGGCTTGATCGGCGGTGTCGCAGTTGCGCTGAAGGAGCGCGGTTTCAAGGGTCGTGTCCTGGGCATTCAAACTGAACGGGTGGCGGGCATGAAAGCGGCGTTAATGGCGGGCAGCCCGGTGACGCTGCCGCCGGCAACTACCTTGGCCGATGGGATTGCCGTGCGGCGCGTGGGCGACCTCACCCTGCCGCTCGTGCAACGGTATGTCGATGAAATTGTCACTGTTAGTGAAGCTGAGCTCGCTCTTGCCATTTTATTGCTCTTGGAAAATGAAAAAACCGTGGTGGAAGGAGCAGCGGCCTCGACCCTGGCGGCCTTGTTGAATCGTCCATTGAACTTGCAAGGACAAACAGCCGTACTGCTATTGTCCGGCGGCAACATCGATGTGAATGTGGTCGCTCGGGTGATCGAAAAAGGGTTGGTGCAAGAAGGACGCCTAGCTCGCATTAGCTTGATCGTGCCCGATCGTCCTGGAGCATTAGCCCGTGTCAGCACTCTTATCGCCGAGCAAGGAGCAAATATTCAAGAGATTGTCCATACGCGCGGATTCAGCCGCGCGGAAATCGGCGAGTCAGAAATCACTTTGACATTGGAAACACTGGGGCCGCCGCATATCACTGCAGTGCTCACCACCCTTCGTGCGGAGGGCTATCAAGTGTTTGCAGAGCAGAGGTGATAGAGCTGGCCGATGAGAGTGTAGAAGCCCTAGTCAATGGACTCTACCCGCTCGCGGTCTCTCTCCTCCGAGACGCGGAAGGCTTCTTGGGCGCGTTTCTTCTCGGTGATGTCGGCGGCAACCCCGACGAAGCGGTCTCTCCTGAGCGGCTGTCCCGTGCTGAGCAGCCAGCAATACTCGCCGTCGGCGCGGCGCATACGGCACTCGTACGTGAACGGTGCGCGCCGCGCGACCGCCTCCTGGTACGCAGCGACGCACCCGGCGGCATCGTCCGGGTGCAGATACTCCATCCACCCCCTCTGGCGCGCGGTCTCGAAATCGACGCCGAAAAACTCGCAGTACTGCTGGTTGATAAACGTCGTGCCGCTCGCGTCGGTTTCCCACATCAGCATCGGCGCGGCGTCAGCCATCGTGCGAAACCGTGCGTCAGCTTCGCGCAGCGCTTGCTCAGCCTGCGTGCGCGCCTCCGCTTCCTTATATTGCGAGAGGATGATCGATGCCGTGTGGCTGAGCAGCGACGCCAGATCCAAGTCCCGCTTCGTCGGCGCGCGCGGCTGCGGTGAGTACACGGCGAAGGAGCCGACGAACTGCCCGCTTGAGGCATAGATCGGAAAGCTCCAGCAGCTCCGGTAGCCGAAGCGTTCGGCAAGCCATAACCACGGCTGCCAGCGCGTTTCCTGTGTGACGTCGGTCGTGAGGACCGGCTGCCCGGTGTACGTCGCGAGGCCGCAGGCCAGCGACTCCGGACCGATCCTGAACCCGTTGATCGCCTCGGCATAGGCCTCGGACATGCCGACCACATGGTGCAGCGAAGTGCCCTCGCCGTTAGCCAGATAGAAGGCCGCTTGCGTGCCCATGCTCAGGCTGTAGGTCGCGGTGTGCACCAGCGTGCCGAGCGACTTTTGCAACGGCTCCCCGTTGAGCGCCGCCTCCAACGCCAGGCGCTGGCCGCATCGACAGGCTTCGTCCTCGCGCACCGCCGCCTCGGCGCGCTTGCGGTCCGTGATATCATGAAAAAAGACGGCGATGCCCTCGCCGGACGGGTAGATGTACACCTCCAGCCAGGCCTGCCACGGTGGATAGTAGCCCTCGAAATGCACGGAGATCTGCTCTTCCATCGCTCTACTGATTTGCTCGCCAAAAATCAGCTCTTGCGCGTCGGGAAACTCGTCCCAGATCCGCCTGCCCAGCACCTCTGGGCGAGCGCCGCGCCACAGGTCCTTGGCGCGTTGATTGACATAGGTGAAGCGATACTCCCGATCCAGCGTATAGAAACCGTCGGTAATGCTTTCCAGCGTGTTGAAAAGCTGTGCATGCGCCGCTTCCACAGCCTGGCGCAACGCCTGTTCCCGACGGGCGGCGTCCATGCGCAAACGCGCCAGTTCCAATTGCGCCCCGACACAGGCCACCAGTTCCCGCGCGGAAAACGGCTTGGCGAGATAGTCGTGAGCACCGGCCAGCAACCCCTCGATCGCGGCCTCTTCACCAGCGCGTGCGGTGACTAGGATAATAGGAATGTGTTTGAATGCCTCATCCTGCCTCAGTCGGCGCACCAACTCGAAGCCGTCCAAGTTGGGCATCATCACGTCTGCGAGGATAAGATCCGGACAGACGCTGGTCATCTGCGTGAGCGCTTCGGCCCCGTCTTTGGCCGTGCTCACCTGCCAGTACGCGGTGAGCAGGCGCTGCAAATAGACGCGCATATCAGCGTTATCATCCACCACCAGGACACGTGCTCCCTTGGCTCGCATCTGGAGCGGGACATTGGGCGGCAGCTCCAGTGGGTTCTGAATGACGGCGGGCGGGGACGTCGTTTCTTCGTCCGCTCCGTTCCAGTGGGCAGCCTCCTCGGCCATCGTGGCGGCCACCGCAATCGCGCCGCGTCCCATGTCTGGGATTGGCTCCGTCTCGACGGTCTGGCGTACGCCAAGCGGGAGCCAGACCGTGAAGGTCGCGCCTTCGTTCTCCTTGCTCTGCACCCGGATGCGCCCGTAATGCTGGCGTACGAGTTCGTGCACGAGCGCCAGCCCGATCCCGCTCCCTTCATACGTGCGCGCCCGCATTCCCTGCACCCGGTGAAAACGTTTGAAAAGGTGAGGAATCTCCGCCTGAGGAATGCCGACCCCCGTGTCTCGCACCACCAGCTCCACGTGCTTGAGCAACACGCGCAGCGTTACGTCAATCTCGCCCTCAAAGGTAAATTTCAAGGCGTTGGAGAGGAGATTCGAGACGATTTTCTCCCACATCTCGTGATCCACCCAGACGGGCTCAGGCAACGGTGGGCAGTCTATCCGCAGTCGCAATCCCGCTCGCTCTACTGCGCTGCGAAAGAGGCTAGCGAGGTCAGTCGTGAGCGCAGCCAGATCGGTCGGCGCGAAGTGAGCGCGCAGCCGACCGGCTTCGACGCGTGAGAAATCCAGCAGCGTATTCACCAAATTGAGCAGGCGACGGGCGTTGCGCAGGGCCACATCGATCTCCGACGCTAGCGTGGGCGGCAACTCATCACGGCGGCGCAGCCATTCTTCCAGCGGGGCCAGCAGGAGCGTGAGGGGCGTGCGAAATTCGTGGCTGATGTTGGAGAAGAAGACCGTCTTAGCGCGATCGAGCTCGGCTAACGCTTCAGCGCGCTTGCGCTCCTCCTCGTAGGCGTGAGCGTTGGCCAATGCAGCCGCAATTTGCCCGGCTACTAATTCTAAGAAGCCCCGGTAGCTATCGTCAAAGAGTCGGTAGGGACTGAGCCCTACGATGAGGATCCCCGCCCGCCCCATCCGCCCAGACGACGCCACCGGCAATACCACGGCCTGTTTCGGTGGTCGATCCCATGCGCCAGTCGGGAGCACCCCCAATGTCGGGGACAATTCTCGAAGCAGGCAGGGGGCGTTGGTGCGCAGCGCCTCAGCAAAGGGCCATAGTGAAGCGTCATCAAGACCGACGACTTCCGGCGTAGCGGGGTGACCATGCTCCAGGTTCACGGCACTGGCCATCACCATACGCCGCCGCTCCGGGTCCAACAGATAGAGCACGGCAAAAGGCACATCGTGCGGATTCGTCGCCAGGCTCTCCGCACTCAGGGTGCAGGCATCCGCGACCGTCCGCGCATCCACCGTGTGCGCCGCCACCTCGCGTAGCAAGGCGATTTGCCGCTCGCTAATGATGCGCGGCGTATCCTCCGTGTTCGCGAAGAGCAGACCGCCGGGGCCGTCGTCGTCGTTAGGCACTGGGCTGTAGGAGAAGGTATAGTAAGTTTCCTCCAGATAGCCATTGCGTTCCATAAGGAGGAAGAAGGCTTCGTCAAAGGTGCCGGTGACCCCGGCCAGCGTGGTGACGGCGCGGGGGCCCAGCTTGTCCCAGACTTCGCGCCACACAGACGCAGCGGGCGAGCCGAGCGCCTGTGGATGTTTGTCGCGCAGCGTCGCCTTGTGCGCATCGTTGTAAAGATAGATCAGCTCCTTGCCCCACCAGACGCCCATGGAATGGCGGGAAGTCAACGCAATGCGTACAGCCGTCTTCAAAGCCCGAGGCCACTTAAGTACGGGGCCAAGTGGCGTGGTGGACCAATCCTTTTCCCGCATGAGCGCGCCTAACTCACCGCCTCCAGCGAAGAGCGCCTCGGCCGCTTCGACCTCCGAGCAGGGCCGGGGTAATTTTCCACCCCCCACGACCCGCACGATCACCGAGCCAAGCTCAGAGAGTGGTAACACGAGGTCGGCTGCCCCGCTTTCAATCGCTGCGCGGGGCATAGAGGGCCGTTCAGCGGTGTCTTCACTCTGTACAAGGACCACACCGCCCGCTTGTTTCACAGCGCGTGCGCCCACAGCGCCGTCGTTTCCCATGCCAGTGAGCACGACCGCGAGTACTCGTGCCCCAAAGCTGTCGGCTAACGACTCCAAGAAGAAGTCCAGGGGTTTGTCGCGCCCCACTCGCTCAACAGGACTGAGTGCGCACGTCCCATCGGGCAAGACCTCTAGGCGCTTGCCGGGCGGGCAGAGCTGGATGCATCCTGGGCTGAGGGCACCGCCATCCTCAGCCCAGACGATGGGAAGGGAACTGTGTCGACTAAGGATCTCCACCAAGGCGCTTCCCTGACCACTGAGGTGCATAGCCACCAGCACAGCCGTAGGCCAGTCAGACGGCAAAGTGCGCAGGATAGCGCTCGAGGCTTCTAAGCCGCCCGCTGAGGTGACTAGGGCGACTACAGCAAAGGACGAGCGGGTAGTTTCTGACGGCAATGCCTCCAGTAAATGTTTCGACGCCATATCAGTCTCCGTCTAGAGATCCATCGATAATAGCATGGCTGTTGTACGCCTCATTGTTCCTTACATAAAAGTCGAGGCGCTGGGCGTCAAGCCGCTTCATCAGCATAGCGAAAAAAGCAAAGGGTCAGGTCTTACAATTCAGCATTTTCTTTCTCTCTGCTGGACTCCTTGAATGACTCACAAAATGAGGGGTAAACTTGACCGCTCCATCAAACGTACACAGTAGGCGGAAACATCGTCATGCGAAAATGTTTTCACTGTTCAGCAGATTGCAAAATGGGATCTCGCTCAATGAGTAGATACCTACCTGGTCTCTCGTATCACTGTTGTTGGGACTAGGCTAGCTTGGACCAAGAGAACAACTATGCAACCAGAGACAACGGCGCACGGACATCCTCAATCTACTCAGCCCACGGCCCCGGCTCACGTCCTCATTGGTATCCACGGCATGCACTGCGCCTCGTGCGTCAATAAAATTGAACAGGCTCTGCAGCGGGTTCCTGGCGTGGAGCGTGCAAACGTCAATCTCGCCAGTGAAGAGGCTTTCGTATTCTATCGTCCCGACCAAACCAGCCAGGACGAACTTCAGCAAGCAATTACGGCGACCGGCTACGAGGTTGTTGATCGGACACCTACGGGCGCAACCGCCCACCAACCCGAGCACGATGAACTTAACGAGTTGCGGTTAAAACTCATCATCAGCGGGATCATTGCCGTACTGGTTATGGCGGGCTCGATGCCACATGTGGTTGCGATTCCGGTTCTTTCTCACCCTCTCGTGTTGCTGTTGCTGACGACGCCCGTGCAGTTTTGGTGCGGGTGGCAATTTCACCGAGCGGCGTGGACGGCGGCGCGGCATGGCGCGAGCGACATGAACACCCTGGTCGCCGTCGGTACTTCAGCCGCGTATTTCTACAGTGTCGCTGCGGTTTTTGTCCCGGAATTTTTCACTTCAACTGCTCATGCGTCACAGCTCTACTTTGATTCTGCCGCGACCATCATCGCGCTCATCCTGCTTGGTCGCTTCATGGAGAGCCGGGCTAAGGGGCGCACTACCGAAGCGATTCGCCGTTTGATCGGATTGCAGCCAAAAACCGCGCGTCTTGTTGTCAACAATCAAGAAAAGGAAATAGCAGTCGAACAAGTGCAAGTCGGCGATGTGATCGCTGTCCGCCCCGGGGAAAAGATTCCCGTGGACGGCGTTCTTGTCAACGGAGCTTCGGCGGTAGACGAGTCCATGTTAACCGGAGAGAGCCTGCCTGTGGAAAAACAGCCCGGAGACACAGTCATCGGCGCCACGATCAACCGAACCGGCGCTTTTACCTTTCAAGCGACACAAGTAGGGGAAGGCACAGCGCTGGCTCGCATCGTCCAACTCGTCCGCCAAGCCCAAGGCTCCAAGGCGCCGATTCAGCGCTTGGCGGATATCATCGCCAGTTATTTTGTCCCAACTGTAATCGCGATTGCGATCCTTACTTTCATCGCTTGGTGCACTTTTGGCCCCGAGCCCCGACTCAATTTCGCGTTAATGAATTTCGTCGCAGTATTAATTATTGCATGTCCGTGTGCTCTGGGGCTGGCCACTCCTACAGCAATCATGGTCGGCACGGGGCGCGGAGCCGAGCAAGGCATTCTGATCAAAGGTGGCGAAATACTTGAGCGTGTGTATCAACTCACGGCTGTGGTCTTTGACAAAACTGGAACCTTGACGACGGGGAAACCGGAAGTGACAGACGTTCTTCCACTCCCAGCTCCAAGCTCCAAGTTCCAAGCCACGGAAGCCGAACTATTGCGCCTCGCCGCCAGTCTCGAGTGGCAGAGTGAGCATCCACTGGGAGAGGCTATCGTACGAAAAGCTGGAGAGTTGGACTTAGAGTTCGGCGAGGTAGAGGATTTTCGCGCCCTTCCTGGACAAGGAGTCGCAGCAAAGATCGACGGCAAAGCGGTCCTCCTCGGCAACCAGCGGCTTCTCACTACCTATGCGATTGATGCGGCGCCTCTAACGACGCAAGCCAACACTCTCGCAAGCGCTGGGAAAACGCCGATGTTTGTCATTGTTGACGGACAGCCCACTGGTTTGATCGCCGTGGCCGACGTCTTGAAACCACATGCTGCGGAAGCAGTTATGACGTTGCGTGGTCTAGGGTTAGAGGTCGCGATGCTGACTGGAGACAACGCGCAGACCGCCGCCGCTATCGCACGACAAGCAGGAATAGCGCAGGTTTTCGCCGAGGTGTTGCCGGAAGACAAAGCAACGAAGATCGCACGCTTGCAAGAAGAAGGACACAGGGTCGGCATGGTTGGCGACGGCATCAATGACGCCCCAGCCCTTGTCCAAGCGGATGTGGGCATCGCACTAGGAACAGGGACAGATGTAGCGATAGAAGCGGCGGACATCACCTTAATGCGCGGCGAGGTGCGCACGGTAGCCGCCGCCATCAATCTCTCGCAGCGCACGATTCAGGTGATCCGTCAGAATCTGTTTTGGGCGTTTGTCTACAATGTTATCGGCATCCCCATCGCCGCCGGCGTGCTGTATCCGACATTTCACGTCTTGCTGCATCCCATGTTCGCGGCGCTGGCAATGGCGTTGAGCTCGGTATCGGTGATCGCCAATTCGTTGCGCTTGCGCCGGTTGCCGCTCAGGGAAAACAAGAAGTCTATTTCTTGATAGCGTCAAGGCATTTGCGAAAGAGCCGATGCCAATTGGTGATCGTGCCGAACTGATGGATATAGCCATCCAATCCAAGCAAAGCGCGCAACAAAAAGAGCCGATGCCCTGGGGCATTGAAGATGCGATTCTCTATGCCGATCGAGGCGATCTCCACGGTTTTGGCGACGGAATCAAAATTACGCGGGTCGAAATCATGATCCGTCACCAGCCCCTCGAACATAATGTACATCACGCGCGCGAGCGGAGCAGGGTCTTGATTTGGCTCCAGATAACCAAGCATGACAAAACAGCGCGCCATAGTTTTTTCGTCGCGATTGAGAATGGCGCGGGCTAAATCAAGATAGCCTTTGCGAATCTCTTCAGGGAAAATGCGGACACTGCCGAAATCGAGCATCGCCAGCTTCGGATGGTACGTCACTAAATAATTGCCTGGGTGCGGGTCAGTATGCAGGACGCCAAACTCGCAGATTTGCCGCCACGTGATTTGGAAATATTTGAGGACGACCCAATCCTGTAATTCCTTATCTACCCCCGGTGCGGCGATGTCTTGTAGTTTGTAGCCGTCAATAAATTCCATCGTTAGCACGCGGCGAGAAGAAAAGTCCGGGTACACGCGCGGAATGATCATCTCATCGTCATCGGCAAACAGACGCTGGAAGAGCGCCATGTTTTTTGCTTCGTGGACATAGTCCAGTTCTTCGTACAGCCGCTCTTCCATCTCCTGATACAGTTCGCTGGCGTCGAACTTCTGGCGTAAGACGTCGCGCGTAATTAAAGTACACACGTGCAACAAGGCCTTCATATTCTTGAGGTCTTGCCTCACCGTGGCGTCCACGCCGGGATACTGGACTTTGACAACAACCTCCTCGCCGCTTTTCAACCGAGCCTGATGCACCTGACCGAGCGAGGCTGCAGCGAAAGCCTCATGGAAGAAACTTCTAAACAATTGCTCTGGATATTTGCCCAGTTCCTTTTTGACTTGCTCGCGGATCAAATTGTAGTCCATCGGCGGTACGGAAGACTGCACTACCGAAAGAATACCGACGACTTCGGAAGGAAGAATATCGGTGCGCATGCTCAGCATTTGTACGAGCTTCATAAACGCGCCGCGCAGCTCCTGCGAACTCTCCACAATGCGCAAGGCATTTTTCAGATGTAGATCAAGCAGGTCTTGTTCTTGTGCGTCAGCGGATTGAAACGGGCTTTTGAGCGCGTGCCAGAGATAGCTGCCGCCGACCGAGGTCGTCAGCGAGCCGACTTGCAGAGCCCGCTTGGCGCGCCCCTGCGTCAGGCCGGAGGATTTGCGTTTCGTGGGCACGAGAGACGATTCATCAGCGTCGCCGCTGCGGCGGCGCCGAAGCCGTTGTCAATATTGACCACCGTAATACCAGCAGCGCAGGAATTGAGCATGGCCAAGAGCGCCGCTAATCCATTGAAACTAGCGCCATAGCCAATGCTCGTGGGCACGGCGATCACGGGTCGATCCACTAAGCCGCCAATGACGCTCGGCAAGGCGCCTTCCATGCCAGCCACCACGATCAGCACGGAGGCTTCGTGTAATTTTTCTAGATTTCCGAGGAGACGATGTAACCCAGCAACGCCGACATCATACAAACGTTCGACGCGGTTGCCGAGCAGCTCAGCAGTCACACCCGCTTCTTCGGCCACAGGCAGGTCAGCCGTGCCGGCGGAAACGACAAGGATGGCTCCTTGGCCTACTGGAGGAACAGGCGGGACTCCCAAAGCACCGATACGACCCTCTGGATAATACCGCAGCGTCGGCACGGAGGCGCGCACTTCTTGCATTTTGTGTTCGTCCAGCCGTGTGATCACAGCCTGTTGCCCATGCGCAGCCAGCCGTTGCGCGATACTCGCAATCTGTCGCGCCGTTTTCCCTTGTCCGAGAATCACTTCAGGAAACCCTTTGCGTAGCGCACGATGGTGGTCAACTCGGGCAAAACCCAAGTCCTCGAAAGGCAACATTTTCAGCGCGTCGAGCGCTTGCTCAACGGTCGCCTCGCCGCGTTGCACTTGGGTAAGTAAATCAACAAGTCGAGCACGATCCATGCTATCGCTCCTCATTACATCTCGCGAAAATGATCGTAGCCCGCGCGTGGAATCAAGTAGGGGGCTCCATCTAGTCCGGTGACCCGAAGACCTTCCGCCTGCGGCGCGATGCGCCCGATGCGGGTGATCGCACAATCGCACTGTTGGGCCAGCGCTGCTACTGCCGCGCGACAAGCCACAGGCGCAGAAAAGAGCAATTCATAATCTTCACCCCCAGTGAGAGCGAGACTCCACTCGTACTCGCCAATCAAGGTGCGATAGGCCGAGGACAATGGCAGCGCCGGGGCTTCAATGAGAGCGCCAACGTGGCCTGCTGCGCAGAGATGTCCCAAGTCTTGTAATACGCCGTCGCTCACGTCGATCATCGCAGTGCCAAGGTTCCGAGCAGCGAGTTCTCGCCCGACCTCCACTCGCGCGGTTGGCGTCAAAAAGCGCGCTTTCACGGCGCGGGCTGGAGCATCATCTCGGCCTTCTTGCAACATGCGTAACCCTACAGCCGCATCTCCCGGGGTGCCCGTGATATAGACATCGTCTCCAGGTTGGGCGCCGGCCCGTTGCACCACTCGATGCGAGGCCTGACCAAGCATGGTCACGGAAATCATGAAGCAGGGCGCGGCGCTCATGTTCCCGCCAATCAATGCGACACGATACGTCTCCGCCGCTTGAAGAAATCCGTCAAAAAAGTTGTCGAGATCTTCGACTTCACATTCTTGCGGCGCCCCGATGCTCAGCAAGGCAAATGTAGGTTCTGCGCCCATTGCCGCGATATCACTGGCATTCGTAGCAAAGGCTTTTTCTCCGACCATTGAGAAGCCCGTCCAATCGCGACGAAAGTGGACATTTTCAATCATGGCGTCAGTGGTGATAACCGTCGTTCCGGGGAGAGAGAGCGCCGCGCAATCATCCCCAATCCCCAGCAACACGCGGGAGTTGGAGGGAATCCGACGGCGGAGGCGATGGAGAAAAGGGAACTCTCCCATCTCACGGAGTTTCATCCTGTCTCCGCGTTTTTACCCAAAGAGTTCTTTGACTTTCTCGAAGAAACCCTTGCTCAGGGGATGCACCTCTGCCCCATCCAGGCGAGCAAACTCTTCTAAAAGTTCTCGTTGTTTTTCCGTCAATTTGCGCGGCGTCTCAACCGTCACGCGAACGAGTTGATCGCCGCGGCCGCCACCGTGCAAATCCATCACGCCTTTTCCGCGTAAACGGAACACACTGCCGGCTTGCGTCCCTGCCGGCACTTTCATTTTCAGCTTTCCTTCTAATGTGGGGACTTCAATTTCGACGCCCAACGCGGCCTGAGGAAAACTGACCGGCACTTCACAAATCACATCGTTGTCTTGCCGAGAAAAGAGCGGATGTTCCCGGACTCGCAGAAGAACGTACAGGTCGCCCGGCGGCCCACCCGTAAGACTCGCCTCACCTTCATTGCGCAGCTTCAGTCGTGCACCGGTATCCACGCCGGGGGGAATTTTTACTTGGAGGGTCGAAGTTTTCCTAGTGGCTCCCGTACCACGGCACGTCCCGCACGGATCGGTAATCATCGTCCCTTGACCGCCGCACTGGCTGCACGTGCGTGCGATGGTAAAAAACCCCTGTTGAAAACGCACCTGTCCGCTGCCACGGCACGTAGAGCACGTTTTCGGCGTCGTGCCCGGCTTCGCGCCTTTGCCTTGACAGGTCTCGCAAACGGCCATGCGCGGAATGGTGAGGGTCTTCTCCGTTCCAAACGCCGCCTCTTCAAAAGAGATTTCTAAATTGTAGCTGAGATCTTCGCCACGACGCGTACGGCGTCGACCGCCACGTCCACCACCACCACCAAAAATATCGCCGAAGATATCACCAAAAATATCTTCAAAGTTGCCGGAAAAATCAAAGCCACCAAAACCACCACCGACCCCGCCTTGTTCAAACGCCGCGTGACCATATCGATCATACTGCACGCGCTTGCTCTGATCGCTGAGCACGGAGTAGGCCTCGGAGAGTTCTTTGAATTTCTCCTCGGCAGCTTTGTCGCCAGGATTGCGATCGGGATGGTAACGCAATGCAGCTTTCCGATAGGCTTTTTTGAGTTCCTCTTCGCCAGCATCACGCTTTACGCCCAACAGTTCATAGTAATCGGATTTCGTTGCCATACCTCGCGTCCATCCCTTATACAACGAAAAGCCCCCACTCTTCCAACCGCAAGAAGACTGGGGGCTTCGCGCCTACTCATGCTGAGTTTCTCTGCGTCACTTTACTTCTTCAAAATCCGCATCCACAACGTTATCTTTGCCGTCGCCAGCTTTGCCGGTTTGACCAGTTTGATCGCTTCCAGCCTCCGCCCCATGACCATCCGCGTGTTGTTCTTTGGCAACCTTGGCATACATGGCTTCAGCGAGCTTGTGCGACACTTGCGTCAGTTCTTCCATCGCCGTTCTCATAGCGGTAATGTCTTCACCCTCGATGGTTTTCTTGGCCTTTTCCATCGCGGCTTCAATATTCTTCGCCGTTTCCTCATCAATATCGCCACGATGGTCTTTCAAAGACTTCTCGGTGGAGTACACCAACGAATCCAACTGGTTCTTCACTTCAATACGTTCGCGCTTCTTTTTATCTTCTTCCGCGTGCGCCTCGGCGTCTTTCACCATCTGCTTAATTTCTCCTTCAGAAAGACCACTTGAGGCGGTGATGCGAATCGACTGCTCCTTGTTCGTGCCAAGATCTTTGGCGTTGACATGCACGATCCCGTTCGCGTCGATATCAAAGGTCACCTCAATTTGCGGAATTCCCCGCGCCGCCGGTGGAATGCCCACCAGGTCAAACTGCCCTAACAGTTTGTTATCCGCCGCCATCTCGCGTTCGCCTTGGAACACGCGAATGGTGACTGCGGTCTGATTATCCGCGGCGGTGGAGAAGACTTGGCTCTTCTTGGTGGGAATCGTGGTATTCTTCTCGATGAGGCGAGTAAACACGCCACCCAAGGTTTCGATGCCGAGAGACAGCGGGGTGACGTCCAACAACAGCACGTCTTTGACCTCGCCTTTCAACACCGCACCCTGAATCGCGGCGCCGACTGCAACGACTTCATCCGGATTCACACCCTTATGCGGATCTTTGCCGAAAATCTTGCGCGCCCGTTCCTGCACTGCCGGCATGCGCGTCATACCGCCCACCAGCACAACCTCATCGATTTGTTGGGCAGACAGACCAGAATCTTTGAGTGCGGTCCGACAGGGGCCTTCCAGACGGTCGAGCAGGTCCGAGCACAGGGCTTCCAGTTTGGCGCGAGTCAACTTCATGGTCAAATGTTTTGGACCGCTCTGATCCGCCGTAATAAACGGCAAGTTGACCTCAGTTTCCATTGAAGAAGAGAGTTCGATCTTCGCCTTCTCTGCTGCTTCTTTGAGCCGCTGTAGAGCCATGCGATCTTTGCGAAGATCAACGCCTTGATCCTTTCTAAACTCGTCGGCTAAGTAATCGATCACACGTTGGTCGAAATCATCACCACCGAGGAAGGTATCGCCATTGGTCGATTTGACCTCGAAGACGCCTTCGCCAACTTCCAGCACGGAGATATCGAAGGTGCCGCCGCCGAGATCGAACACGGCAATTTTTTCGTCTTTCTTTTTGTCCAACCCGTAAGCCAAAGAGGCCGCCGTCGGCTCATTGATGATACGCAGAACGTTCAACCCCGCGATGCGTCCAGCATCTTTTGTAGCCTGACGCTGGGCGTCATTAAAATACGCTGGCACGGTCACCACTGCGTCGGTGACTTGCTCTCCGAGATAGTCCTCGGCGGTCTGTTTCATCTTCTGCAAGATGAACGCAGAAATCTCCGGCGGGCTGTACTTTTTACTACGACTTTCAACCCACGCAGCGTTACTTTCCGCCTCAACGATGCGATATGGCAGTAAGCCCTTGGCTTTCCGCACTTCGGCATCGTCAATGCGGCGACCAATCAAACGTTTGATAGAAAAAATCGTATTTTCGGGATTGGTAATCGCCTGACGACGGGCGATTTGCCCGACTAACCGTTCACCACTTTCCGTGAACGCCACGACCGAAGGGGTGATGCGACTGCCTTCAGAATTGGTAAGGACTTTCGGTTCGCCTCCTTCCATCACGGCGACTACCGAATTGGTCGTCCCTAAGTCGATACCGATAACCTTTGCCATACATATTCTCCTTACAAAAAACCTCTCCTGCCTTGCTCTGGCATTTCCTTAACGACAACGAACAATTCTTATGATGTAATCATCAACTGTGCGGTGCGCAACTTTTTACGTTTCCGGTTTTTGTTCTTCCGCAGGCGCTTTTGCAACGGTCACCAAAGCTGGTCGCAGCAAACGACCGTGCAGCCAATAGGCAGGGCAATATTCATCGACAACAGAATTGGCTTCTACATCAGCTTTCTCGACTTGAGCCATTGCTTCGTGTTTGGAAGGATCGAACACCTGGCCTTTGGCTTCTTCCCGAGTCACCCCGTATTTTCCCATGATATCAAGAAACGATCGCACCACCAAAGTCACGCCCTCCACTAAAGGCTGTCCGTTGCCGCCACCTTGCGCGTGACTCACCGCTCGTTCCAAATTATCGAGCACTGGCAACAGATCGCGAATCAGAGGCTCGTTCGCAAAACGAACGGACTCAGATTTCTCCCGTTGCATGCGGCGCTTGAAATTTTCCAATTCTGCTCGCTCGCGCATGAACAAGTCGTAATGCGCCTTGGCTTCTGCTTCTTTTTCCGCCAGTTTGGCGAGCAGCGTTTCCTTTTCATCAGTGCGTTCACCGGCGTCAGACTCCACCGCGGCGGCGGGCTCCGTTGGCGGCGTCTCTTGAGCTGGTTTTTCTGGCTCCATGTCTTCTACCCCTTGTGAAATTCGCAGTCTTTTTTATGCTATCGTTAACAGCTAATGACCGTGACGAAATGTAAGAACCACCTCCTACGGTGTCAAGGCAAAAATGCTTGAAGAACGCACGTCTGCTATTGTCCTTCGAGGTCGCTTGCACGGCGAGTCGGATAAAATTGTCACCTTCCTGACGAAAGACTATGGGAAAGTCACCGGTATCGCCAAAGGCGCAAAACGGTCGCAGCGTCGCTTCGTCAACGTGCTTGAACCCTTCACCCACATTCAGTTGCGATTTCGTCCGAGCCGCCCCACTCACAGCGATGAACTCGCCTTTATTTTCAGCTGCGACTTGCTTCAGAGCTTTCGCGGACCAAGCCGCGATTTGCAGCGCTTCGCGCTAGCAAGTTACTGTAGCGAGTTGATCGATGTCATGGTGACCGGGCAGGAGGCGGGCCACGAAACCTACACCTTACTCCTTGATAGTCTGCATGGGCTTGAAAGGCCAGAGCCGATTTCTCCGGCGTTTCTGCCAACTTTCGAACTCTTATTGTTGACGTATACAGGATATGCTCCTCACCTGAGTGATTGCCAGCAATGCGGACGCGCCGTCGAAGAAACGGCGGAACCTTGGGTCTTTTCTCCAGGGCAAGGGGGCCTGCTGTGCGTGCGCTGCCATGAGCGCGGCGGCGCCACGTTGACCCTTTCAAGCGAGACCCTACGTCTCCTGGCTGCCTCAAGGCATGCAGCCCTCACTGAGCTTCTTGCAGAAAGCGCCTCGCTGCGAGTGGCGAAAGAATTGCGTGCGTTGTCGAGCGGCATGTTATCTCGTCATCTTCATCGACCCTTAAAATCGCGCTTCTTTCTGGAACAAGCGCAGGAACTAACCGAGGATTCGGTTGACGCCCCGCCAGGGGAATGATAGGGCTCCTACCTTATGTCGGTGACAATGGAAAAAGTTGTGAACCTGTGCAAACGACGCGGGTTCGTCTTCCCTTCGAGTGAAATTTACGGCGGGTTCGCCAGCACTTGGGACTACGGCCCGCTGGGCATCGAACTCAAACGCAATATTCGTGAAGCCTGGTGGCGCTATATGGTGACAGGCCGAGAGAATGTTGTCGGTCTGGAAAGCGCCGTCCTTATGCATCCCCGCGTGTGGGAAGCTTCCGGCCACGTGGCAGGGTTCTCTGATCCGTTGGTGGACTGCCGCGTGTGCAAACGCCGCTTTCGTGCGGATCACATCCCTCCCAAGGAAGAGCGCCAATGCCCCAAAGGCGCCGAATGTGACCTGACCGAGGCGCGGCAATTTAATTTGATGTTCAAAACCTTTGTCGGTCCGGTGGAAGAAGACGCCGCTGTCGCGTTTCTCCGCCCCGAAACCGCCCAGGGCATGTTTGTCAACTTTCTCAATGTTCAACAAGCGGGCCGTTTGAAACCCCCATTCGGCATCGCGCAGATCGGCAAGTCGTTCCGTAACGAAATTACGCCAGGCAACTTCATTTTCCGCACCCGTGAATTTGAACAGATGGAGATGGAGTTCTTCGTCAAACCTGGCACGGACGATGAGTGGTTTGAGTATTGGCGCGAACAGCGAATGAACTGGTACACCGCGCGACTGGGTATCAAACCAGCGAATCTGCGTTTCTATGATCATCCCAAAGAAGACCTCGCGCATTATTCCAAAGCGACCACTGACATTGAATACCTCTATCCTTTCGGTTGGGGAGAACTCGAAGGCGTCGCGAACCGCACCGATTTTGACCTTCGTCAACATGCCGAGTACAGCGGCAAAGACCTGACCTTTTTTGACGAAGAAACGCGGGAACGTTATCGACCGTATGTGATTGAACCCGCCGCCGGCGTTGATCGCATCCTCTTAATCACCCTGCTCGATGCGTACGACGAGGACGTGCAAGAGGGTGAAGCGCGCATCGTGCTGCGGTTACATCCGCGTATCGCGCCGATTAAAGTCGGGATTTTCCCATTGCTGCGCAAAGACGGGCATCCCGAAAAAGCACTAGCGATTCGCGATCTTCTCAAAGAGCGTTTTGCGGTGTTCTACGATCAAGCTGGCTCAATCGGTCGGCGCTATCGGCGGCAAGACGAGGTCGGCACCCCGTTCGGCATTACGATCGATCATCAAACGATGCAAGATAATACCGTTACGTTGCGTGACCGCGACACGCTGGAGCAAGTGCGCATTCCCGTGGACCGGTTGATTCCAGAACTACTTCACAGAATTGAATCTTAACACTGCGCTTCTTGCGGGAAAGGGATTGCCCAGTCATTCCCTTTATGGAGGTGGCCCTTTTCCCGCATCCTCCATCTGCTATGGTGTTTTGTTAAAAGTTAGCAATGCAGAGGCGTAATCTTTTATGGAACCACAACATCAGAATGGACAAGGACGGACACGCACTCGGCGGAAACGGTATGTTTACGCTTTTGGCGGCGGCAAGGCCGATGGCGAAGCGGGGCTCAACTGGTTGTTAGGCGGCAAAGGCGCTAATCTCGCGGAGATGGCGAGCTTGGGACTGCCGGTGCCGCCAGGAGTGACGATCACCACGGAAGTGTGCAGCTATTATTACGATCACAGAAGTCAGTACCCAGCAGAACTTCAGCAGCAAGTCCAAGCCGGTCTTAAAAAAATCGAAAAAATTATGGGTCGCCGCTTCGGCGATCCAAAGAAACCTTTGTTACTCTCGGTCCGCTCTGGCGCGCGCGTGTCGATGCCCGGTATGATGGATACGGTGCTCAACCTCGGTCTGAATGACGAAACCGTCCAAGGCGTTATCGAGCGATCTCAAAATCCCCGTTTTGCGTACGATTGTTACCGCCGCTTCGTACAGATGTACGGCGACGTGGTCTTGGGCCTCAAGCCGGAATCCAAGACAGAGCGCGATCCCTTCGAGGTGCTCATCGAGGACAAAAAAGCGGCGCGCGGGATTGAGCTCGACACCCAATTCACCGTCGAGGATCTACAAGAACTTGTTGCTTCATTCAAGTCGATTATTCAGGATCGTTTGCATCTCACCTTTCCGCAAGATCCGCACGAACAACTCTGGGGCGCGATTGGCGCGGTGTTCGGTTCATGGCGCAACCCGCGCGCCGTTACCTACCGGAAGATCGAAAACATCCCCGAAGAATGGGGCACGGCGGTGACCGTCCAAGCGATGGTGTTTGGTAATCAGGGTGACGATTGCGCAACCGGGGTGGCGTTCACCAGGGATCTCTCCACTGGAGAAAATGTCTTAAACGGCGACTTCTTGATCAATGCGCAAGGTGAGGATGTGGTTGCAGGTATTCGCACCCCACAGCAGATTACCCTGGCCGCCTCGCAGGAACGCGCGACGCGCGAAGGCAAATCTGAGCAAGAACGATTTACGCTCTACCCATCGATGCAGGAACGTCTGCCTGACAGTTTTGCGACCCTGCACGAGATTACCCACGCGCTGGAAGCCCATTACAAAGACGCGCAGGATATCGAGTTTACTATTCAGAATGGCAACTTGTGGATGCTGCAAACCCGCGCGGGGAAGCGCACGGCGGCGGCGGCCATGAAAATTGCGGTGGACATGGTGCGTGAGGGGCTCATTGACGAGCGCACGGCCGTACTGCGGGTCGCGCCCCATCAGCTCGACCAACTGCTGCACCCCACCCTCGACCCCACTGCCGCGAAAGATCGTTTGACCCGTGGCCTCCCGGCCTCTCCAGGCGCGGTCAGCGGCGCGGTGGTCTTTTCCGCGGAAGATGCGGAAGAAGCCGCCAAAGGCGGTCAGAAAGTGATTCTTGTCCGTGTAGAAACTTCTCCGGAAGATATTCATGGCATGCATGCCGCCCAAGGTATTTTGACCGCACGGGGCGGAGCCAGCTCTCACGCGGCGCTGGTGAGCCGGGGCATGGGCAAGTGCGCCATTGTGGGCTGCGAAACTTTGGAAATTGACTACGAACGCCAGCAGTTTAGCGTGCGTGGAACGGGGACGGTTGTGCAAGCAGGCGAGTGGATCACCCTCGACGGGGCCACGGGAGAAGTATTTCGCGGCCAAGTACCCACTCGCGACCCCAATCCGAACACACCGGAATTCTCCGCTTTCATGCGCTGGGCGGATCAATTCCGCCGTCTCAAGGTTCGCGCCAATGCAGATACCCCGCATGACGCCAAGGTCGCTCGTACGTTTGGAGCTGAGGGAATCGGACTCTGTCGCACCGAGCATATGTTCTTTGAAGGCGATCGCATTGACGCCGTGCGCGAAATGATTCTTGCAGATGATACCCAGGGGCGGGTGCACGCTTTGGAAAAAATAGTGCCCATGCAAAAGAGCGATTTCGTCGGCATCTTACGGGCAATGGCGGGTCTTCCAGTAACGATTCGCCTCCTCGATCCTCCCCTGCATGAATTTCTACCAAATACAGAAGAAGAGATCGCTGATTTGTCAAGTAAACTCGGAGTGCCTGCGGAACGACTCCGCACCAAACGCAACGCCTTGCACGAACTCAATCCTATGCTTGGACACCGCGGCTGCCGTCTTGGTATGACCTTCCCCGAAATCTATGAAGCCCAGGCGCGGGCGATCATAGAAGCTGCTTGTGAGCTGACGTGCGAAGGGGTGTATGTCATTCCGGAAATCATGATTCCTCTCATTGGCTACAAGCGTGAATTGGATGTATTGCGAAATCGCATCGATCACGTCTGCCGAGAGGTTATCACCGCCCAAGGCACAACGGTCGCGTATACGGTAGGAACCATGATCGAAGTGCCCCGCGCCGCACTGGTAGCTGACACGATTGCGGCAACTGCCGAGTTTTTTTCCTTCGGCACGAATGACCTCACCCAAATGACCTTAGGCATTAGTCGAGATGACGCGGGGAAATTCTTGACGGAATATATCAACCAAGGCATCTACCCCCAGGATCCTTTCGTGTCACTTGATCAGACCGGGGTTGGTTCGCTGGTAGATATGGCGGTCAAGAAAGGCCGCGCTGCTCGGCCAGACTTAAAAATCGGCATTTGTGGTGAGCATGGCGGCGACCCCGCGTCCGTGGAATTCTGTCATACAACCGGGCTCGACTATGTTTCGTGTTCACCGTATCGCGTCCCGATTGCCCGCCTCGCCGCAGCTCATGCGGCCTTGCGTCAGCAACCAGTCGTCAAAATTCGTCGCACCCCGCGGAAGGCAAATGGCGAATCCATGTCCGTAGCAGCAGCGGGCTAATTGTTTTGCGCGGGGACGGAGCGCAAATACCAGCCCTCCATCCCCGCAACTCTTCACTGCTCATTCCACATTTCGCGCTGATGTCCATGCCAATTGCCATTAACGGCCAGACCCGCCTTGTCGGTATCTTTGGCGACCCTATTACACATACGCGTTCGCCGGCGATGCACAATGCCGCTTTTCGGGCATGTCAGCTCCCGTATGCTTACGTGCCGTTGCTCGTCCACCCATCAGATCTCGCCAAGGCAGTTCAGGCCATCCGCGCCTACAATCTTGTTGGAGTCAACGTCACCGTCCCGCATAAGGAGCGCATTGTCCGCCACCTCGACGAGTTGAGTGAAGAAGCTACCTTATGCGGGGCCGTAAATACCGTTGTGAATAGAGACGGCGTCCTATTCGGAGATAACACGGACGGGCGTGGATTTCTCGCTTCCCTGCAACAACGTGGGTTCTCACCCCATCAACGCGACATCGTGCTCATTGGTGCTGGCGGTTCAACCCGAGCCGTCTTGTTCTCCTTAATCCGCGCCGGGAGTAAACGTATCACTATTGTCAATAGAACACTAGCCAAAGCCCAAGCGCTTATCCGCACGTATCGAACCCTGGGACAAGCGCGACTGGAAGCGGCGCCGCTCGATCGGCTTCTAGACCCCGCCCTCTTGCAGGATGCAACGCTCGTGGTCAACTGCACCTCGGTAGGACTACATGACGAACCCTTTTTGCCCATCAATTTGACGACTACCCCTCGTCACTGCCTGTTTTACGATTTACTCTATCGTCCAGAGTTAACGACCTTCCTTCGTCAAGCGCACAATGCGCGACGGACTACCATGGATGGTCGCTCCATGCTTCTCCATCAGGGAGCTTTAGCCTTTTCCCTGTGGACAGCTCAGCCTGCGCCACTGCAAGTCATGGCCCGGGCGCTGGCGCGCGCCCTTCGTACGAGCTGACTTCATTCCGCTCAGTCTCCCTTCTTCTTAATTTCCCCTGCGACCTGCCGATAGGCCTGGTAGTGAATTCATATTCCCAAAATAGGATTATTTATATTTTTCCTCTTGCAATTACCGAATTTTTTATTGTAAGAAGATGGGGTTGAGGTTGGGAGAACTATGAGCACGCGTCTGGCAGATCTGCTTGTCCGGAAGGGGTACATTACCCTTGAGCAATCGCGGAAAGCTGTTGAAGACCAGAAACAGAACGGTGGACCGTTGATCCGGCACCTCATTAAGCTCGGCTGTCTCACTGAAGATGCGCTGCTCGCCTACCTCCAAAAAGAATATCGACTACCGGTCGCAACTCCAACAACAGTCGAGATTCAGGACGAGGTCATTCAACTCATCCCTCATGCCTTAGTCACGAAATACCATCTCATTCCGCTCAGTCTGGTCGGTTCTAGTCTCACATTAGCGATGGCCGACCCTTCAAACTTTGTCGCCGTTGACGAAGTCAAATTTCTCACTGGTTATGATGTAAAAGTTACCGTTGCTACGGTCTCGTCAATCCAGCAAGCGATCGAACAATACTATGATCGCGCCATGAAGTACGATGAGGTGTTGAGCGATTTACGCAGCCAGGAAGTCTCGCTCATCAAAGAAGAGGACGATATTGATCTACAAGCGCTTGAGCAAGCCACGGAAGAAGCGCCTGTGGTTCGCCTGGTCAACGCCATCTTTACAGACGCTATCCGCAAGCGCGCTAGTGATATTCACCTCGAGCCTTATGAGCAAGTCTTTCGTGTCCGGTTTCGTATTGATGGAGTGTTACAAGAAATTCTCCAACCCCCACTAGCGCTCAAGAACGCCGTCGCCTCTCGCATTAAAGTCATGGCATCCTTAGACATTGCCGAGCGCCGACTTCCCCAAGACGGTCGTATTAAACTCAAGTTAGGCAAGGGAGAAGCGATCGACATTCGCGTGTCTGTGTTGCCGACCCTGTTCGGCGAAAAGATTGTCATGCGTTTGTTAGACAAATCCAATCTCCAAACCGACATGAGGAAGCTGGGGTTTGAAGAGCGCTCCTTGCGAGACTTCATGGAGGCAATCTATAAACCATACGGCATGGTGCTCGTCACCGGGCCAACCGGGTCCGGTAAGACTACGACGCTGTACTCCGCCATTGCCGAGTTGAACAAAATCAGCACGAACATCTCCACAGCGGAGGACCCGGTTGAATTCAATTTACCGGGCATCAATCAGGTCTTGGTCAATGAGGACATTGGTCTCTCTTTTGCCGCGGCGCTCCGTTCCTTCCTGCGCCAAGATCCTGACATCATCATGGTTGGTGAAATTCGCGACCTTGAAACGGCGGAAATCGGTGTGAAGGCGGCGCTCACCGGACATCTTGTCTTGTCAACCTTGCATACGAATGACGCTCCTTCGACGATCAACCGCCTGCTGAATATGGGAGTAGCTCCATTTCTGGTCGCTTCCTCTGTCAATCTGATTGTGGCGCAGCGACTTGCGCGTAGGGTCTGCCCAAACTGTAGAGAAGATGCTCCTCTCGCGCCCAAGACCTTGCTGGATCTTGGTGTTGCTGAAGACGAGATAGAACATTTCGCTCCGAAAAAAGGCTCAGGCTGCGGAAACTGCAATATGACCGGCTACCGTGGTCGAGTCGCGCTTTATGAAGTGATGCCCCTCTATGACGAACTCCGAGAATTGATTCTCGCTGGAGAGAATACCCTCGCGATCAAACGGGCGGCAATGCGCAAGGGGATAAAAACGCTGCGTCAAAGCGGTCTGACAAAAGTCGCGACCGGAATCACAACGATTGAGGAAGTCTTACGAGTCACCATGGCGGATTAAAGAACGATTGCTGAACTGTCCAAGCGACAAGAAAGTTAAAGCAGGCGGTTCCGTCGCCGATAGAGCGAGGGAATTTACCACCACGGCTGCTGAGGTCATTATGGCGATGTTTCGTTGGCAAGGTATCGGACCCCGAGGAGAAACGGTACAGGGAGAGATGGAAGCTCCTTCTGTCGAAGCGGTGATAGCGCGTCTCCGTACCCAGCGTATTCGTCCGGTTGCGGGCCGGATCCAGGAAAAAGGCACAGGGCTCAATAAAGAAATTAAACTCCCGCAATTCGGCACGGGCGTCAAGCCGAAAGACATTGTCATTTTTACTCGACAACTCGCCACTATGATCGACGCCGGGTTGCCGATTGTGCAGGCGCTGGATATCCTCGGGCAGCAAACACCGAATCAAAATTTTGCAAAGATCATCAAAAAGGTCAAACAAGACGTCGAAGGCGGAGAAACCTTCTCCGCCGCGCTCAGCAAGTACCCCAAGGTTTTTGACAATCTCTACACTAACATGGTGTCCGCCGGAGAGATTGGCGGTATTCTCGACACGATTCTGAGCCGTCTGTGCGCCTACATGGAAAAAGCGGTCAAGCTGAAAGCCAAAATCAAAGGCGCCATGATCTACCCCATCAGCATCGTAACGGTGGCGGTGGGCGTGACCGCAATCTTGTTGATTTTTGTGATTCCCGTCTTCGCCGACATGTTTTCTAGCTTTGGGAAAGCACTGCCTTTACCAACGCAAATCGCCATTAACCTAAGCTACGCCACGATCGCCTACGCCAAGTATATCGTCGCAGCCATCGTCGGCACTGTGCTGGGCATCCGTTCCTTTTATCGCACGGAAAAAGGGAAACTCGCTATCGATGGGTTCTTACTGAAATTACCCATCTTTGGCGACCTCATCCGTAAAGCCGCAGTCGCCCGTTTCACCCGCACCCTCAGCACCTTGCTCTCGTCAGGCGTTCCGGTCCTCGATGCTCTCTACATTACCGGCAAAACTGCGGGCAATAAGGTCGTCGAGCAGACGATCCTTGCCTCTCGGCAAACCATTAGTCAAGGAAAAACACTCGTGGAACCGCTAGCGGAGAGCGGAGTTTTTCCCGCGATGGTGTGTCAAATGATCAACGTAGGGGAAACGACTGGTGCGTTGGACGCCATGCTCAGCAAAATTGCCGACTTTTATGATGAAGAAGTCGATAACGCAGTGGCGAATATGACCGCGTTAATGGAGCCATTCGTGATCGTCTTCTTAGGCGTGGTGATTGGCGGTCTTGTCATCGCCATGTATTTACCAATTTTCAAACTTGGAGCCGTTGCTGGCGGCTAAGGAGACCGACGTGCTGGACAATGAGTTGCCGCGACGTCTCCAGTGGTTTCTCCTGCTTCGCGTGGGGATGACGACGTGCTTGCTGCTTGCCGCCACCGTGCTGTACTACAGTGGCGATGGCAACAACATTGCCGTCAGCAAACCGCTTTTTCTTGCCATCATCCTCACCAACGCTATCTCGGCAACGTCCGGCTTTCTTCTCACCCGAGCGCGGCAATTAACGATCTTTGCCTACGCTCAGCTCGGGTTTGACACCCTCTTCACAACCGGGGTCATCCTTCTCACGGGCGGGCTCTATAGTCCGTTTGTTTTCTTGTATCACTTGGCAATTCTCAACGCCGCCGTCCTCTTGCTTCGTCGGGGCGCACTGGCCGCCGCCACCTTTGCGGCCCTCTGTTATGGTGGGACCGTCGATCTACTCTATTATAGCGTGCTACCCCCTGCGGGCTTCAGTCCTGTGCTTTTCTTGGTGGACTTCACTCCTCCAGGCTTCAATTTCACAGTGCAGCTCATGGTCACGCTTTCTTCATTTTATGCGATCGCTGTTCTTGGCAGTCACTTGACCCAACGCGTGTCAAGTATCGAACTGCTCCTCGCGGAACGCGGCGTGACCATCGAGCGGCTCTCGTCCTTGTATCAAGGCGTGATGCAAAGTCTTGAGAACGGCATTCTCCTCACTGATAACGCCGGCCATATAGAATATGCGAACAGCGTGGTCGGCGCCCAGATTGGCGCTGCTCCTCACCTCTTAACAGGGCGCAATGTCACCGACATTCTGCCGCTTCTCGCCTCTCAATCGGCAACTCTCGAGCCCCGTGAATTTTCTTTTAACAAAGTAGACCAAGAAGAATGCGTGCTCCGCGTGTTACAATCTCCTTTACACAATAGCAACGGAGAGCAAGTCGGAACCCTCTATAGCGTACAGGACGTCACCCAGGTGCGCGAATTAGAACGCGGACGACAAGAAGCAGAGGCGCTAGCACAGCGTATCGAGCGAAACGACATGAGCGAAGACGCCCGCTTTGAAGATATCGTGGGACGCAGCGAACGTATGGCGGCAGTGTATCAACTCATTACCAAAGTCGCGGAAAGTTCGACCACCGTCCTCATCACCGGAGAAAGCGGCACCGGCAAAGAGCTTATCGCGCGCGCTATCCATGCAAAAAGTTTACGCTCCGATCAACCATTTGTTGCGGTGAATTGTGGAGCCATACCGGAAACATTGATCGAAAGTGAATTATTCGGTCATGTCAAAGGCTCTTTTACTGGCGCGACAAAAGATCGTGCTGGGCTCTTCCATCAAGCCAATGGCGGCACGTTATTCTTGGATGAAGTAGGAGAACTCCCTTTACTTTTACAAGTGAAATTGCTTCGCGCCTTGCAAGAGCATGAAATCACCCCTATTGGCGCCAGTCATAGCATCCACATTGACGCCCGTGTCCTTGCCGCCACCAATAAGGATCTCGCCGAGGAAGTCGCTGCCGGAAGATTTCGCGAAGACCTGTTCTATCGACTGCATGTCATTTCCATCGTTCTGCCTCCACTTCGGGAACGCGAAGGAGATCTGCCGTTATTGATACAACATTTTCTCGCGCATTTCGCCACTTTAAGTAGAAAGAACATTCGCCATGTCGCCCCTGAGGCGCTACGCGTGCTCCTCGATCATTCATATCCTGGTAACATTCGAGAGTTGCAGAATATCATCCAACACGCAGTCACAATGGCGGAAGGCGATACCCTCCGCGAGCAAGACCTTCCATATCCCTTAATCGAACGACGGAAAACAACACAGGCCCAGCCGGACTTTTTCTACAAGGGAGTGAGCCTCGACGCCGAATTAGAAGAATACGAACAGAAGATTCTCCGCGCCGCGCTTGACCGCGTTGGAGGCATACAAAAGCAAGCGGCCAAAATCCTCGGCATCAACTATCGGTCGCTCCGCCATCGGCTGCAAAAGTATCACATGACGTGACACAAGGGGTAAGGAAAAGCTTAACCACTGAAGGCAATCCCAGACAGTAATCTCTTGTCTATGAAAGTATATCTATGAGTGAACGTCTCAGACATTTCTTTTTTACCGATGTGACCTATTACATCGAAAAATATATTTTGTCCTTTTTCATGCTCTATTATGGTCTCAAAAACTTGCTCCTGGCCATGAAAGGACTAGCAGCGGTCTCCGTTATGGGAGCCTCGCTCGGGCCAGGAAATTTGGGAAACCCGCCCCTCGCCCTCCTCTATTACCCGACCGTCAAATACTTTATCCTGTTCGCCTTTAACATCTTTAACGGCGGGATTCTCCTGTGTAGCAAACGCCCCCAGCAGCCGCCCAAAGATTGGCGGGCCATTTGGGTGCCGGTTCTCTCTTCATACTCTATTTTGGCCTATAATCTGATCGATTATCTGCCGGGTTGGATGACGGCAAATTACCTTCCCTCTCGCTTTCTTTTTAGCGCCCTCGTTGCCTCTTGCCTCCTCAGCGGCAGTGGACAACTCATTTCCTTATTTGCTGTCTTTTACTTGCGCCGTTCCTTTGCCATCTTTATTCAGCTTCGCGACGTCATCCGGTCTGGCCCCTACCGCTATATCCGTCACCCGATGTATACGGGATATGTCGTGCTCACGATGGGAATTTTGTTATCAAATGCCTGCCTCGCATACGCGCTCGTAGCCATGCTGCATACCGGGCTCCTCATGTATCGCGCCCGCCTGGAAGAAAACGCGCTTGCCGCCAATGACCCAGTGTACAGAAAAAATATGGAACATACTGGCTTTTTGTTTCCAAAATTGTCGACATTGACAGCATCCTAACCTCATCTTTGCCTTGCGCAATCTGAGCCGGATCGAAGCGAGGCTCAGAACAAGCACAAAGTCCTTCATAACTTTAGCTCCGATCCGCCCGCCCGACAGTGGAAGGGTGCGGAGGCATCTTTCTTTCACAAACTAAAGCTGTTTTCCCTCAATGACATTTTGTGACACTGACTCCGCTACAGGACACAGGCTTGCCTCACAGCAAGTCTCGTATGCTGGGTAGGCAATGATGCCGCTTGAGCGACGCCAAATTTTGTCATCAGCAACATTTTTTGTCCTGTTCTCTCAATCTTTTTTTCCACCTTGTGAATCAATTTTCCAGGATACCAGCAATTTTCTCCATATATCTAAAGAAAAAAGTCTCTTTTTTGATTTGGCATGCAGCTTGCTCACTAAAAGTGCAGCAGAGACAAGAAAACCTTCGACAACTAGCCGAGGCGCAGACGGAGAGGCAGAAAGGAGAACAGCGACAACAGGAAAGAGTAGGACAAAAGAGACAGGGACTAGGGCAACATCGGCAACAACACGTTTAACTCACGAAAGGAACAGCAGAACATGACACACACCCTGAAGAATCAAAAAGGTTTCACATTGATCGAACTCCTCGTCGTCGTCGCCATCATTGGCATCTTGGCCGCGATCGCCATTCCGCAATTCGCTGCGTATCGTGCACAAGCCTTCTGCGCCCGAGTAGAATCGGACGTCAAGAATGCCGTGACTACGCTCGAAGCGCAGTTTGCCGCGACTGAAAGCTACGATGGGGCAACACCAGTCAACAGCCCAGGCGTCGTGTTAGCAAACACTTACGCTGGCACCACCCCTGGAGATGTCACTGGTAGTCACGCGGACTGCCCTAATGGAACATATACGTTTACCAGCGCCACCGGTCAGTACGCCTGGTAATAGTAAGCGTCAATCCCTTGACTGTGGCGAAGAGAAGCCGACGTTCCTTCAGGGCGTCGGCTTTTTACTTTTGTCTCCACATCCCATCCCATTTCTTCTCCAAGGAATATCCTGGACAGCAATGTTCCATCGTGTAAATTCTCACAGCACCCAACCGATAATCATACCTTCTCTCTCCTCTTACTTGTTAATCTTTTCAAATTATCTTTCATGCCTTCGGTGGTACATCTTTTGCACCCAAATTCATGCAACTATTGTTTAACGAGGGTATTATGATGAAGAACGAAAAAGGGTTTACGCTGATTGAGTTACTTGTGGTGGTCGCAATTATTGGCGTTCTCACTGCGATTGCTATTCCACAGTTTGCCCAATACCGCGCACAAGCATTTTGCGCACGCGCAGAGGCCGACGCCAAAAACGCCTTTGTGGCGATGGAAGCGTATTTTGCAAAGAATCTCGCCTATGGAACTATTAGTGATACCAACTTTCAAGGCTCGGTAGGAGTGACGCTGGCAGTGCCAAGCACCACTCCCCTGGTCATCACAGCGACAGACACCACCGGTTCATGCCCTCAGGGCACAACCTACACGCTGAGCCAACAGAGTGGTCTAGGCCAATGGAATTGAGCGTGTTAGCCCTGGCGAGCAAAGGAACAAAAGCGTCCTCGTTTACAAAGACTATTGTTCCAGCTCACGAAGGAGATCGACGAAAATTTGTATTCCCTCTCGTAACTGGGAGAGAGAAAGGCGTTCATTGGTTCCATGCACTCGGCGCCCATCCTCTTCCGCAATCGGAATGCCAGAGAAGCCGTAGCTCACAATCCCCTTCTGACGAAAATAGTGCGAGTCGGTAAACCCACCGAGGACGGCAGGCACGACTGGCGCTTGGGGATCATGTCGCTCGGCGACCGCGCGAATGGCGCGAAACAATTGCGTGTCCGCAGCAGAAGCAAACGGAGGAAAATTCAACAAGACGGAGAACGTCACTTGTTGATCGTTAACAACTTGCTTCAGCTCCTTAACAAATTGTTCAGGGTCTTCCCCTGGCAACAATCGGCAATCGAGCTGGGCGCGCGCGTGCGCAGGGATGACATTCGTTTTATTACTCCCCTCAAGCACAGTTGGTGAGATCGTATTTCTCACTAACGCATTATAGCTGGGATTCTTCAAAAATTCGTCTCGAAATGCTGGATCAGCCAGCGCCTTGTCCAAGGCGCGAAACCGCCCAGCTTTCTCCGGCTCTTCACGCTCTGCTAAGGCGGCAAAATACGCTTGGACCGCAGGAACGATCTTGACTTCGGTTTCATGTTGGACAATTTTATCGAGCGCCCGAATGAGGTGCGTCACAGAGGAATCTGATAAAGGTCGTGATCCATGCCCAGCCGGGCCGCTGGCTTCAAGCTGAATCCAACAGGGCGCTTTCTCCGCAATATCAACATCATAAGAACGCTTGTCATCGTGGATGCGCACGCCTCCGCCTTCTGTCAGCAAGAACTCAGCGTCAGCAATGAGGTCAAAATGATGCTCGACGAACCACCCTGCCCCTTGCTGTCCACCGGCTTCCTCGTCCGCCGTACCGAGAAAAATAATATCCCGCTTCAGCGGCGCGCCAGCACGCTTGAGCAATGCGAGCGCCAGAAATTGGACAATGGAAACGCCTTTACAATCTATCGATCCTCGGCCATACACGTAGCCATCTTTGCGTATCCCAGCGAAAGGATCGACTTCCCAATCCGCTTTCGTTGCTGGCACGACATCAAGGTGGTGCAACAAGATGAGCGCTTTTTTCTCACCTGAGCCTTTGAGTCGCGCATAGACCACGCCACGACCGGGCTGCGACTCAAACAGTTGAGCGCTCAGTCCTTCTTGAGCCAACACTTTTTTCCAGAATTGCGCAGCGGCTATTTCATTTCCTGGCGGATTCGTGGTATCGACCCGAATATAACGACTCAGGAGATCTCCGGCCTCTTTTTCTAACGCACCCCAATCTGGCTCAGCCGCTTCTGTCGGAATCTTGACAATGAGGAAACAGAAAAAAAAGAAGGGAGCGAGTAATTCCTTCTTTTTCCAGACCGGCGCTATTATGGTCAACCTCATACAATTGCCTCTCCCCCAAGGCATACGAATGATGGGAATCGACGTTGCGATTAGGCCGTCGCAAAAAGAGGTTCGATCTCTTCGCGAGCAATAGTATATAACTCGCCGCAGAATTCGCAGGTGACTGAAGCTTTTCCTTCTTCGGCGAGTAGCCCTTGCATCTCGTTTTGCCCCATCGCCACCAAAGTACTGAGCACCCGTTCTCGGCTGCAACGGCACGAAAAACAGACCGGCTGTTCGCCTATGATAGCCATGCCAAATTCTTCCAACACGTGCAGAAGAATTTCTTGCGGTGTGGCCCGCTCACGGACTAATTGACTCACCGGCTTTGCTCGCGCGACATTCGTCTCAAGCTGAGTGACCGTTTCCTCACTTGCCCCGGGCATTACCTGGACAATAAAGCCGCCAGCGGCGGCGACGGTTTCATCCGGCTCTACAAAGACGCCTAAGCTGACGGCAGAAGGCACCTGTTCTGAATTTAATAAATAGTGTGCTACATCCGCACCGATCTCCCCAGACACCAAAGGCGTGATGCTGCGGTAGGGCTCTTTTGACCAACGCTGGGCGCGAATGACGGTAAGCGTTCCTGCTCCAACCGCGCCGCCAACATCGAGCTTCCCGCCCCGAATCGGGAGATGAGCGCGCGGAGTATAGACAAAGCCCCGAGCTTCGCCACGTGCGTTCGCGTCCACAAAAATTCCCCGCAGCGGACCATTGCCAAGAAACTGCAAAGACAGGGTCTCATCCTCTTTCAGCATGCTCCCGAGCAAGAGACCAGCCGTTAATGTGCGGCCTAAAGCCGCACTCGCCGTCGGGGCGGTTTGATGCCGCTGCCGCGCCTCTTCCACGAGCCCGGTTGTCACAGCAGCAAAGGCGCGGATCGTGTTGTCCGCTGCTGTAGCTCTTATCAGTAAATCAGGAAATGACATAATCTCCCCACCCCTCACTTTTAGGCTGAAGCTCGCGAAGGCCGCACGTTGCGTTTTTGGGATACAGGACGTTCCTGACCTGCTTCAGCCAAAGGTACGAATTCAACAATTTCCAGACCATATCCAGGGAGACTCACAAGGCGACGAGGATAGTTTGTCATCAGTTTAATCTTTCGTACGCCGATATCACGCAGGATTTGCGCACCGATGCCATAATCACGAAAGTCGCGAATTTGCGACCCTGGGCTTGTGCTCGGCGAAGCTTGGCGCCGTCCAGATCGCCCACCGTTGCGAAATAAATGCGCCCCTTGTCCACTTTGTCGGAGATACAGAATGACGCCCTTGCCCTCCGCTGCAATCAATCGCATAGACTCGTGCAGCAAGTTGCTGGTGTTACTGTACGTGTATGAGAAGACATCACCCGGAGGATATTCCGCATGAGGACGGACCAGCACAGGTTCTTCTGGAGAGACTTCTCCCTTGACTAAAACAAGATGCTCCTCTTCGTCCACGTCGCTCGTGTAGACGTGAGCGGTGAAGTCCCCACCATAACGAGTGGGCAAGCGCGCCTCGGCTTGATGATGCACGAGGGAATCATGTCGCAAGCGATATTGGATAAGATCAGCGATGGTGGCGATTTTGATGCCGAATTTTGCGGAAAATTCTTCAAGGTCAGGAAGACGCGCCATCGTTCCATCGTCTCGCATAATCTCACAAATGATGCCGGTGGGCTTCATGCCCGCCAAACGAGAGAGATCCACCGCTCCTTCGGTTTGCCCTGTTCGCACCAACACGCCGCCGTTTCGAGCGCGCAAAGGAAAGATGTGTCCGGGAGTGACTAAGTCTTCAGGACGGACCCCATCGCGAATAGCCGTGAGAATCGTGGTGGCGCGATCTTCCGCCGAGATACCGCGAGAAATGCTATGCCGTGCATCGATTGACATCGTGAACGCCGTCCCTAGAGGGGCGGTGTTCTTCGTGACCATCATGGGGAGACCTAACGCATCAAGCATCTCTCCGGTCATGGGCAGACAGATGAGACCGCGACCATATTTGGCCATGAAATTAATGGCTTCAGGAGTCACAGCTTCCGAAGCCATGCAGAGGTCTCCTTCATTTTCACGGTCTTCGTCATCCATAAGGATGATCATGCGACCGGCGCGGATTTCCTCGATCGCTTCTTCAATCGGTACGACATACGGGCTCTTGCTTACTTTTGTCGGAGGAGAGACAGAAAACATAACACGCCTCATTCTTCAGCTTGGTCGTATTGGCGAGCTTGTTCACCTATACCCCGTTGTTTGGCCCACTGTAAAGTAGCACGAAGAAGTATCAGCTTTCTAATAAAAAAGGCTTCTTTTTATTTTGCGACTTGACCGTACGCCCCGAGAGAGGTAAATAAGACAATACTCACAGTCAGCAGAGGGCCCGTATATTCTGACCCTCCGGGATATAGTTTTCGAAGGGAATCTTCACGCAGGATGCAGTGAAAAGATGCTTTTCACTTCCTGCCTTCTCTTCAAGGAGAGCATGAATGCCAAACGTCACAATTGAAGGACCTATTGACCTGCGCCAGATCGTCATTCGCCGACCAGAGATGTTTCTCCGCGATCCAGACGGTATTAAAAGAGTCAGCGAATACTACATCAACACGGATTGCAGCAAGCTGCTGCTCGAAGCCTTAGTGATCGAGCCGGGGAAGAAACAACAATTTTTCTTCCAAGTATGTAAGAAGCCGGATGGAGCGATTATTCGCTTAGAACCGATCAGCGAGGCGGAGAAAACTCCAGGGGTCAAGCGGCTAATGGGGCAAGTAGCGTTTGCTATCCGTTCGCTCTTTCCCGGGTCTCGTTACAGCAAGACGAACATTGCTGAGTTTCTGCCGGATAATGAAGGGGTAGTCAATTGTTCCCGCAGCAACGGGAAAAAGCTCCGAGCGGTTGCTTAATCTCCGAATGTTCTGCCTATTAATTGCTCCGTCTGATTGTTGCTGAAAAAGCGCTCAGGCGGAGCACCCCATTCTTCTCGATAACACTCATAAGCTATTCTGTTCTTCATTTTTCTTGCGGTGGGATCCCCATCCGGTATCAACTTGCGGGACGTCATGAGTCGCACGATATTCATCAGCGACGTTCTCTAACCAAGCTACAACTTGCCTCAAGGTCTCTTCCGCGGAAAAAGTATACCAGTAAACACCAGCAGCTCCACACACAAAACCACACACGAAGTGGCGGATCTTCTTCATATCCATGCCGCCGGTATCGGTACTTCCTGACTGATCATAAAGCGCAATTTAAAAAAACAACCGACCTCGCACCCAAGCAGTGAGGGCGAGACCAATTTTCCCCGGCGTCGTTAATGAGACCCGGGGACCAAACACCTGAAAGCGCTTCGCCTCTAATTTATCCAGCAATCGACTATAAATCAGACGCATAGCCTCAGCCGCGACTAACGTGCGTCGATCCTCAGCAGCAAGGTATGACATTGCCCGCTTATAGAAGTCGCGAGCGCGAACACCTTCAAAAGACATCAAACGGACGAAGGCAGTGTTATAGACATGATGAAGCAGTTCCTCTTCTGCATAGCCAAACCGCTGGAGATCTTCTAAGGGGAGATAAATCCGATCACGCTGCGCGTCTTCCGCAACATCACGGATGATATTTGTCAATTGAAAGGCAATGCCTAAATTGATCGCATACTCTCGCGCAGTCGGATTCCGATAACCGAAGATTTCAATGCAGACCAAGCCAACAAGCGAAGCAACGTGATAACAATAAGTATACAGCTCCTCAAAGGAGACATAGCGGTTGCGATGCAAATCCATCTCAACCCCATCGATGATTCCAGTCAAATGTTCGTGTTCTATGGGAAAGCGGTGCACAGCATCAGACAATGCAAGGGAGATGGGGTGACGCGCAGTTCCAGCGTAACATTTCTGCACTTCTTCTCTCCAGATGTTGAGAAGAAGGGTCAAGCGTTCCTTCCGGCTCAACGGCTGTTCTTCTGGAGCGCCAGATTTCGCTAGCTCAACCTGATCAGCAATATCATCCATAAATCGGCAAAAGGCGTAGAATGCACAAAGGGCATCGTAGCGTTCAGCCGACAGTAGGCGAAAGGCGTGATAGAAATTCGAGGAGCTTTTTTGCGTTACCCGATGACAATAGGCATACGCATCCGCAAGGGTCCCGGCAGTTGCTTGGCTCGTAAGAGGAAAGAGTTCATCCGCCACATGTTCACCCTCCCCCTGTCTCACAAACCGCTATCTCCTCTCATAGAAATGTTAGGCAGACGCAACCGCTCGCGGCTGCATACGATTGAGCGCAACTTGCGCTTGCACGCGCGCCCATCGATCAGCTTCTAACAAATCGTCGAGCTTCGTGACGCGCTCAGAAACGTGCTTCGACAAGACTTGTTCGTTCAGCGCGGCAATATCAGTAAAGCGTATCCGTCCAGCGAGAAAATTCCCCACCGCGATTTCATTGGCGGCATTGAGCACGGCTGGATACGTGTCTCCGTAACGCAGAGCATCGTACGCCAACCTGAGACAAGGAAACTTCGCAAAGTCTGGTTGAAAAAAAGTTAACTGCGCCGCTGCGGCTAAGTCCAACGAGGGAAGATGGGGAAGCGGTAGTCGTTCCGGATAGGCAAGGATGTATGAGATAGGAATCACCATATCGGGAATGCCAAGTTGGGCGAGCACCGAGCCATCTATATACTCTACCATGGAGTGCACGATACTCTGGGGATGGACAATGACGGACACCTGTTCGGGCGGTACGTCAAAAAGCCAGCGCGCCTCGATGACCTCAAGCCCTTTGTTCATCAATGTGGCGGAATCAATGGTAATCTTACTGCCCATTTTCCAGGTCGGATGTTTCAGCGCATCCGCGATGCTCACTTCAGCTAGCTCGTGAGCTGGACGCTGTAGAAATGGACCTCCAGAAGCCGTCAGGATAATGCGCTTCACTTGCGTCCGTTGATGACCGTGTAATGCTTGAAAGATCGCATTATGTTCGCTGTCAACCGGAAGAATGTTAACGTCGTACGACTTCGCTTCGCGCGTCATGAGTTCGCCCGAAATCACCAGCGCCTCTTTATTAGCCAGCGCAATCGTTTTGCGAGCGCGAATAGCGGAGAGCGTCGGGGGTAAACCAGCAGCACCGACTAACGCGGCTATGACCATTTCGGAGTCAGAGTGTGTCGCCACAGCCTCAAGCCCATGCTCTCCCCAAAGAATTTCACCGCGAAAGTCAGGCAATTGAGCGCGCAGATCCTTTGCATCGGCTTCGCTGCTCAGCGACACCACTTCCGGTCGAAAGAGAATGACCTGTTCCTTGAGTTTCGCCAGATTTTTTCCGGCGGCAAGAGCCACAACTCGAAACTGTTCAGGAAAACGTTCTACGATTGACAGCGTAGACACGCCTATCGACCCGGTCGATCCAAGGACGGACAGTGTTTTCACTGTAACCCCTCTTCATGCGTCACAGAGAGACGTTCACTCGCCTCCCGGTGGTGCATCGCCACACCATGCTCTCCCATGAATTGCATGCGTATCGAACGGGAACGGGGGCCGTCAAGTTCGGCAAAAATGATGCGTTGAAATTGCCCGAGCACCAAACGACCTTCTTCCACTTGCAACGCGAGCGACCCACCTAAGAGGATAGCGCGCAAATGAGCAGCAGCATTCGCCCGATCACAGTCGGAAAACCGGGGATCATTATGCTTATACCCGACACGGTCAGCCACAACTTTCTGCAGAAAAGTTTCAACATCATCCCATAGCGCATCTTGCACTTCAGTAAAGAAGATCCCAGTTGTCGTATGGAGGGTTGACACCACACCCATGCCATTCCAAACGCCGGACTCAGCCAGAAATCTCCTGACGTCATCCGTGAGATCAAACAACTTAACCCGCTGTCCGGTGTCTACCGTGATAGTTTTTGATTTTATTAACATAGAACAACTCCTTCCTCCACCTCATACTCCGCCAAAATTCACGCAAGATTTTGTGGACGAATCTGTGTATGCATACGACTGCGAAATTGTCCGAGCGCCATCAGAGGAAAATATTGGCTATACCCATAGTAGCGCAAATAAAAATGCTGAGGAAAACCTGTCCCCGTAAACAGATGTTCAGGCCACGACCCAGCAGAATCCTGTTCCGTCAAGAGATATTGCACGCCGCGCAACACGGCGGGACTAATCTCATCTTCTCCAGCAAGCAGCCCCATCAACGCCCAAGCGGTTTGCGAGGGAGTGCTCTCACCCTTCCCTGCTCTGCTCTGGTCCCAATAGGAAAGGCAATCTTCGCCCCATCCGCCATCTGAATTTTGTCGATCCTTCAACCAGCTAATTGCTCGGCGTACATACAGCCGATTGAGGTCCTCGCCAATTTCCCGCAACCCCATGAGTACTGACCACGTGCCGTAAAGGTAATTCACGCCCCAGCGCCCCCACCAGGAACCGTCTTCTTCTTGCTCCCCTTGGAGGAATCGTAGTGCGTGACGGGCGCGCCCAAATTCGGTGCTGTATCCAAAGACGCCCATCATCTCCAGCAAACGACCCGCGAGGTCAGCCGTGGGAGGATCAATCATCGCTTTCATGTCACCAAATGGCATCTGGTTCCATAGCCCCAGCGTGTTGTCCGTGTCAAACGCGCCCCAGCCGCCGTTGCGGCTTTGCATGCCCAGCGTCCAATTCAGCCCCCAGGCCAAGGCGCGGTCTTTTTTCTTTTCATCCAAGCCTTTGACTCGTTTGAGCGTGTAGAGAATCACCGCAGAATCGTCAACATCGGGATACCAATCATTGGCAAACTCAAATGCCCACCCGCCAGGCTCCAAAGAGGAATTCTTGATTTGCCAGTCTCCAGTCTTAAAAATTTGTTGGTCAATGACCCAATCCGCCGCTTTCACAACAAGAGGATGATCATTCGGGAACCCCGAATCGAGAAGCGATTTCACTGCCCAGACCGTGTCCCACACTGGAGAAACGCACGGCTGAAAAAACAACTGGCCACCTGACTCCATGAGAAAGTCTTCTATCGTTTGAATTCCCTTCACCATCGCTGGATGATCGTGAGGATAGCCCAAGCTATGGAGCGCCATGACCGAGTTCAGCATCGCCGGTTGGATGCCTCCCCAACCGCCATTCACGTCTTGGTGATCGAGCACCCACCGTTCAGCTTTGCGGAGCGCGCGCGGTCTCAGGGGCTTCACAGGACTCTTGCCTAGGAACTTCAGCAGATGGTCGACCTCGACGAAAAAATTCTCCCACGAGAGTCTCCCGGAAGTTCGCGGAAAACTTAGATCCGCATGTTCGGGCGCTTCTTTCCAAAGTTCAGCAACACCGCATTCTTTCGGGATAGGAATATAAGGGCGATGGGCCAAGATCGTACTTAAAGGAACAACGGTTCCTCGCGCCCAGCTTGACATCTCATAGATATTAATGGGAAACCAATTCGGCAATAGCACGAGTTCGACGGGGATGGCCGGGACGCCACGCCAAGGGAATTGCCCAAAATAGGCGAGGAAAATACGGGTAAACACAGGAGCCTGCGCGAGCCCTCCTTTGGCAAGAATGAATTCTCTTGCTTTTGTCAACGCAGGGTGCGTAGCCTCGTAGCCAGTGAGTTTGAGCGCAAAATAGGCTTCGAGCGTGTTTCCAAGATGACCAGGGCCTTTATAGAAGAGAGGCCAGGCGCCCTCTTCGTTCTGTACGGTCAGCAGATGTTCACAGATGCGTTTGTGTTTGTGTTCATCCACTCGCCCTACGAAATAATTGAAGAAGATATATTCCGCATCCATGGTGGCATTGGCCTCAAGGGGATAATACCAATATCCCTCCGGCTGCTGCTCACGCAAAGAATAGGCTTGGGCTTTTGCGATAGCACGGTCAACGCCGTGTAAGAACTCGTCTCTGCTAGGCGTTATGGAAGAGGAAACTTGCGCTACTTCTCCGGCCACGTCCTGGCTCTCCAGCCTCACCGCCATACTCACTAACCGATCGGTCAGGCAGTGGGTAAAAAAAGGGAGGTGATTCCTCACCCCCGTCACGTGTGTCCCTCTACTGGAACGATTCACTATATAAAGCGTCCGTTGAAGACTGTCAACGCACCGAATGACTCAACGGTTTCGTCAACACAGAAACTTTGGTATCGTCGGAGAAGAAGTGGGGGAGATTATTATTTATGTATGTTACTATGTGGTCCTGTTGGCTTGTCCTCAGTGTTATCCTCTCCTGTCATACCGTCGCAGCGAACACCAATCTCATCGCGTACATCAATGACGAAGGCGAGCTGTACGTTATACAACCAACTGGTGAAGGCAAGCGAAAACTGGCTTCTGGAGAAATACTCCAGACGATCGCCTTCTCCCCTCAACAGCGAACTACGGGACAAGAATTCTATAGTTGGCCGGTGTGGTCCCCCGATGGCTCCCGTGTCGCTTGCTTTCGTGTCAACAATGGAGAACATGGCCCTACGGATGGGTTGTACATTTTTGACGTCCACAGCGCCCAAGTGCTCCATGCATACGAAGAGCCAGGATTGCGACCGATCTATGCCTACTGGGCCCCGAACAATCAACATCTTGCCGTTCTGCTGGGCGGTCCAGGAGCGTTTTCTGTAGGAGTATGGCCAGTAGAGGGAAAGCAAAAACCCAAAACAGTAGCCCAAGGGGCGCCGTTCTATTTCCATTGGCGCATGGACGGGCAAGCGTTACTCGCTCATGCAGGTGGTGATCCAGAAGCCAAGGAGGGTCACTCCGTTAGTGTTATCGATATTGGGAGCGGAAAGCGACAGCTTGTTACTCGAGACCCAGCGGCTTTTGGTCCGCCTTCGTGGTCAAACGATGGCCACTGGCTAGCCTACGGCAATCAAATGAAAAACAAAGAGCAATCGCAGATTACCATTGCGATGGCGGATGGCAGCTCGCCAAAATCGCTTGGCGCTTTGCCTCTGAGGATCGCTATAGAATGGTCACCCACTCAACCCGTTCTCGCGGTTGCGACGAGTTCGTTTGTCGGAGATCCTTTACTCGAAGAACTCAAACTCATTGACGTTCCTTCAGGAAAAACTCGCACTCTCGTGAAAGACCATTTTGCAGCTTATTTTTGGTCTCCGGACGGGGCGCACATTCTGTATGCGAAACGTAAACTTGGAACTGATCTCTGGGCATGGGCAGTGGCCAATGTGCAAGACGGCCGTACTTACGATGTCGTCGACTTCGTTCCTTCTCGCCCCTTGCTGCTGATTTTCCAGTACTTCGACCAATATGCTTTATCCCATCGGCTCTGGTCTCCAGATAGCAAGCATTTTGTTTTTGCCGGTGCGGTAGGTGCGGAGGTGCGCCCGCTCGATGGTCTGCAAAATCCGACAGTATACATAGTTGACGCGATTGCTCAGGCAAAACCGAAATCGTTAGCTGACGGCCATGTCGCGTTCTGGTCTCCTCAATAACACGGCGTCAAAGACCGATCTCCAGGGGAAGAGCTTGGGGCGGGAATTATTTCTCAAGTCCCACGCTTCCTTTCTTTTCTGCCCAAAAACCTAGCAATGCTTAGAATCCGGGCATCACATCGTTGTGTGACCTTGCCTCAATCGGTAATTCTGCAACGAAAAACATGCAGTTGGCTGTGGCATTGACCTTGCTCTCTTCTACAAACCGCGATAACTCGCCGAGTCATTGCGCTATTTTTTCTGTGGGAGGGGCAATCATGCATCGTTTGAGGGTCGGTCTTCTTGCTGTTCTTGGATGTGCGGGAGCCATCGCCATTACAGCAGGACACACATGGGCGGAGGAAGCAAGTCAAATTAATACGGGAGACACAGCTTGGATGCTCACCTCCTCGGCGCTTGTCCTCATGATGACCGCACCAGGACTTGCGCTTTTCTACGGCGGACTGGTTCGCCGAAAAAATAGTCTAGCCACCATCATGCAAAGTTTCGTGCTGATTGCGCTCATCAGCGTGCAGTGGGTACTGTGGGGCTATACCTTGGCTTTTGGTCCAGACCATGGAGGAGTCGTCGGGGGTCTTGATTGGCTGGGCTTGATCGGGGTCGAAGGTGTGCCAAACCCTGATTATGCACCGACCATTCCGCATCAAACGTTCATGATTTACCAAGCCATGTTTGCCATCATTACGCCGGCTCTCATCACTGGAGCGATCGCGGAACGCATGAAATTCAGCGCCTTCCTCGTCTTCACCCTCCTGTGGGCAACCTTTGTGTACGATCCGCTTGCGCACTGGGTATGGGGCAAAGGCGGTTGGCTGGGCACGAACGGCGGCATGGGAGCCTTAGATTTTGCCGGCGGGACAGTGGTCCATATTAGCTCGGGGATTTCGGCTCTGATGGCGGCAATCGTGATGGGCAAACGAATTGGCTATCCCCACGAACCGATGCCTCCCCATAATTTACCGTTTACGGTCGTCGGCGCTGCGTTACTGTGGGTGGGTTGGTTCGGTTTCAATGCCGGTAGCGCTTTGAGTTCAGGAGCATTGGCCACAAGCGCCTTCGTAGCCACCAACACGGCAACTGCCGCGGCAGCCTTGGCGTGGATGTTCACCGAATGGGCGGTGAGAGGAAAACCAACTGTGCTTGGGGCCGCAAGCGGCGCGGTGGCCGGACTTGTGGCAATTACGCCGGCGTCTGGTTTTGTCAGCCCGCTTTCTTCGATCGCGGTTGGCGCCGCTGGAGGCGTGTTCTGTTTCTTCGCCTGTAATCTGAAGCATAAATTCGGCTATGACGACTCCCTCGACGTGGTGGGCGTTCACTGCGTGGGCGGCATCACCGGCGCGCTTCTCACTGGTGTGTTTGCGTCAAAGGCGGTGAACTCCGCGGGCGCTGATGGACTGCTGCTCGGCAATCCTGGACAGCTTGTGACCCAGTTAATCGCGACTGGAGCGACATTAGTGTACTGCGCTATTGGGGCTTTTGTCTTGTTGAAGATCGTGGACGCAACCATCGGTCTGAGAGTTGACGAAGACGACGAATTCGCTGGCCTCGATCTCTCTCAGCACGGCGAAAATTCCTATACTTTGTAGTCTTCAAAAGAGCGGGAGAAGTCATTCCCCCGCTCTCTCCCCTCGTCGAGGCTCTTATCACTCGGTTCGTGTAGAGCTTCTTTCTGTATGATCCTTAAGATAGTTGTTCAACGGCGACGTCCGACGCTGGCAGGCTCCAAACGTTCAGCATGGTCAACCAGCTCACTCACCAGGTTTTGTACGTGACGCAATCGATTGGCGAGGCGATCATGATTCTCAGCGCCGGGCATGACTAAACATCCCTGCTCAAGGAGCCCGACAAACGCTGCTGTGACATCATCAAGACGCGCTTCACTAGGGGTGTACCATTTGTGCATCCAAGCGCACATGCCCAAAATGGCGTATACGACGAGCTTCGCGTTGAGTTGGCGGAAAGCGCCCTGCGCCATTCCTTCATTGAGAAGACTTTCTAAATCGGCCACGAACCGTTGCCGCACCTCTGTCACTTCCGCGCGTAAGCGGGACGGCAAATCGGCTTCTTCGCTATAGAAGACGGTAAACAGCGCACCATTCTCCCCAATCGTCCGTACGAGATCTTGCACCGTGCGTCGGAGTTTCTCCTCCGGCGCCAACGGGGCAGTGAGCAACGGCTGAATACCACTGGCAAAAGTATTGGCGACTTTGATAAAAATTTTTGTCAATAATTCCTGTTTATTTTCAAAATATCGGTACATGGACGCTTTCGCCACGCCGGCATGACGAGCGATCTCTTCCAGCGTGGTTTGGCGATAGCCGGTGCCGGCAAAGCAGCGCGCCGCCACTTCCAGTAGATGTTCTTCAATCACTTCCCGACGCGACATCGCGGCTTCTCCTACTTCCTGAGGCATACGCAATCTCCCTCGCTCGTCCACGTAAGAACGTGGAGTAGTCCCAGACCGTTGCTTTTTCTTTTCTTGACTTATAAGTCTCAAAATTGTACTCTCTAGACATTCACTAAGTCTCAAAAATATACTATAAAGTCAGGTCAAACGAAAGGGCTTTACTTGTCTTAGGAAAGGTTCCCAGGAAATTACCGTATGACACAACCCCGTTTTTGGTGTATCGCTTCATTTGTTTTCCTCACCACTGTCGCCACTCCTGTACACGCCGAGTTTTCCACGGATGCGTTGCAGGCCGCTTTTCGTCCTTACAATAACGGTCCCCTGCGGGTCGAGGGTATGACCGCTGGCATGACGATCGATCAACAGAACTGGCAGGTTGCCGAGCGCTACCTGCCTCCAGAAATTGCCCAGCGGCTCCAGGCTGGTGATTTCGTAATGACACTGCAAGATACGACCGACCTTCCCCCTCGTGATTCGTACGTTGCCGCCACGATCGCGCAAACACTCAACGTCTCGCTCGATAGCGGCTACAAAGTGAACCAATACAAGGGCGGACGTCCTTTTCCGCTCGTCGACCTGGCTGACCCGAAAGCTGGAGAAAAAGTTGCCTGGAATCTCCGCTACCGCGACACACCGGACACAATGGAAATGCGCGGCACCATGGAAGGCGTCAACAACTCCGGGACCGTGGATCGCTATAACCTGGGGCGCATGCGCATTCGTTACGGCATGGACCGTGTTGGCAACGAAGTGAACGATCCCCAGTGGGAATCTCTCGGGGTACGAATGAAGGCCTCGTTTGAATCACTGGCCCCAGCGGACTCTGAAGGCAACATGCGCATCACCACTTTTTACGATGACGAAAATCAACCCTCTGCTGATCTCAGCTATAGTCCCCAAAACCGCCGCACGCGCAAAGGTTACGTCAATATGTTGATGCGCATGGGCGGTGGCCGCTATGACGTGTTACAAGAAGAACAACCACCCTTTTTCTTCACCGGCTACATCCACGAATATAATTGGACTTACAAAGGGGAACAGGTCATGCTCATGCCAGGTTTCCTCAAAGCAGACCACCTGACCTTTGGCGGCAAAAACAACTGGTATCCTGAAGTACCTTGGGAATTACGCAAGGTCATTCTCCTTGAAGTTTCTCCGAAAAGCTCTCACCCCTATAGCAAGCGCCTCTTCTATATCGACGCGCAGACCTATACCCCCTTCAGCATGCTGAGCTACGATCCCCAAGGGTTGGTCCGTCTCGCATTGATCGTGCACGGGAACCCAGACTTCATCCCTGGCAGCCACGGCATCCGCTTACCCGTGCCCCTCGGTGCGACATGGGTGAATTTCCAACAAGACCACGCCTCCCGTATGCGGACGCACGGTCCGGCGTTTGAACAAGACTTTGCCCCGCAACGCTTCGAGCTGATGGAGCTGCTACGGAAAGGGAAATAGCCGGATTCTCCTCGCTCACGCACCGAAAGCTTGCCGGTAACGCCGGGGGAGTGTTCAGACTCTTTCCGGCGTTTTACTTTTCTGTGTATGCAATTGCATTATGAACCGTATGGCGAGGGGCCGCCCTTGGTGATCTTGCATGGATTGTTTGGTTCGTTGGAGAATTGGCGCACGCTCAGTAAATTCTTCTCGCGTTCATTTCACGTTTTCGCGCTCGATCAACGCAACCACGGTCGTTCCCCACATAGCCGCGAGTTTTCCTATCCGGTCATGGTGGAAGATCTGCAAGAGTTCATGGTAGAACAGGAACTCTCTTCGGCCCATCTCATCGGGCACTCTATGGGTGGAAAAACCGCAATGCTCTTCGCTGTCACGCATCCGGAGATGGTCGAGAAATTAGTCATTGTTGACATGGCGCCCAAGGCATACGGGCGAGGGCACGACGATGTTTTTGACGCCATGTTTTCTCTGGATCTCGCCGCCATTCACCGTCGCCAAGACGCAGAGGCAGGCATGGCCGCGAAGCTGCCAGACCTAGCTCTGCGCCAATTTCTCCTGAAGAACCTCGATCGAGATGAGGCCGGCGCCTTTCGTTGGCGCCTTGCACTCGAAGAGATTCACGCCAACTATCCAGCTCTGTTGCAAGCAATAGAATGGCGACAACCGTTCGCGCACCCTACCCTCTTCATTCGCGGAGCCCAATCGGACTACATCAAAGACAGCGACATTCCGTCGCTGAAGTTACTCTTCCCTCAAGCCCGCGTCACGACAATTCCAAACGCGGGGCATTGGGTGCATGCCGAAAAGCCGCAAGAATTTGCGCGCATCGTGTTGGATTTTCTTGGCGAAAAAGGGTAGGAGTCCGCGCCTTCACCGAATCACCCCAGCGACTCTGAGTTGTTGAATCTCCTCAGTCCGGTAGTCTAACTGCTTGAGAATCTCCTCGGTGTGTTGCCCAAGCAGCGGCGGCGGGCTGTGTATTGTCGCTTTTGTCTCCGCGAAATTCCAAACCGGCCTGATCGTTTTGAAGCGTCCAGCCGTCGGGTGTGCAATTTCCTGGATAATGTCAAGCGCTGCTATTTGCGGATGCTCGCTCAGGGAGGGATAATCCATAAAGGGCACAGCGTCGCCGTTGAACTCATGGATCAGGCGCACAACCTCCTCACTGGTCATCTCTTGGAAGCCTTCTTCCCACATGGGCTTGACCTGGGGCGCGTAGCGACCAATGCTGGTGGCTTCGCGGCCAAAATTGGCAAAGCGTGGATCATTCAGCGCTTCCACCATGCCGAGCGAAATCAACAAGCGGTCCCAATCCTCGCTGCTCCCACGCCGCAGCCCAAAGTAGACATGCCCATCTTTGGTTTTGTAGCCATGATCCGGCGGTTTAGTGTAGTTGTCCAAATGAAATCCATACCAATCGTCCGGGTCGGTCATCGCAGTCCACATGATGCCGCGCATGTGCAGCAGAGTTCCCAGCATACTCACCGATACTCGTTGTCCCTCACCGGTGCGCACCCGATGAAAGAGGGTCGCCAAGACGGCCTGCGCGGCGAACACTCCGGTACTCATGTTGGCCACATCAGTCCCAAGACGCACCGGAGCCTCACCAATACGCCCCAATGAGTTGGTGTAATCGGCCATCGCCTGGATCACTAACTCAGCGCCTGGAAGGTTGCGCAGCGGTCCTTCTTCGCCAAAAGCGCTGATTGCACAATAGACAAGTTTCGCATTGAGCTTTTGTAAACTGTCGTACCCGAGTCCCAGCTTTTCCGCTTCTCCCGGCCCCAAGTCTTCCAGCAGGACGTCGGCATGCGCGACGAGTTTTCGGACGACGGCTTGTCCTTCCGGCTTGGCGATATCGAGCGCAAGGCTTTTCTTATTGCGATTGAGGCTCAGGAACAAGGCGCTTTCGTCGCCTATAAATGGCGGCCCCATTGTGCGCGCCACGTCGCCGTTGAGCGGTTCGATTTTGACAATCTCAGCTCCACCGTCTCCCAAACGCATGGAACAAAAGGGACCACAGAGGCCCTGCGTGAGATCTATCACGGTATATCCGGATAAAGCACCACTCATGACTCTTTCAACTCCTTATTTCTGGCTTCCGCTCGTAAGCCCGAATTCCCGTAAAACCTCCTCAGTATGCTCACCCTTCAGTCCGCCGGGGCGAATCGGACCAGCGGGCGTCTTGCTAAACTTCCAGGGTGCGCCATCGACGGCAAGCGTGCCCCAGTGGGGCGTTTGCAGATCAACAATTTGTTCATTTTGTAAGACTTGCGGATGGTGACGCAGTGCTTCAAAATCCATGATGCGACTGTTCGGCACCTGCTCTTTCGTCAAGCGGATCACCCACCATGCCACCGGCTTGCTGCGAAAACGTTCTTCAAGTAGCGGAATGAGTTCGGCTCGATGCGCCACACGTTGCGGATTAGTCGCGAAACGTGGATCTTTACTCAGCGCCTCCAGCTTGACCGCGCGACAGAAGCGCGGCCATTGGTCTTCCTGCACCACGCCAACCGCGATGTATTTTTGATCCTCACACAGGAACGCTTGATGGGGCACAGTTGTGGTCGTCGCGCTGCCTAGCGGCTGCGGTTGTTCACCGGTCGCAAAATATTCCGCGACACGACTCGTTTGCAGCGAGAGCGCCCCAGCCAGCATCTCAATTTCAATCTTCTGCCCCTTGCCCGTCTTTTCACGCGCCAACAGCGCTTGCAGTATGGCTTCAACAATCATCGAGCTGGTGTTGATATCAAGGTGAGCCAAGTGGCGAAACATCTCTCCCTGCCCTCCCGGCTCTCCCGTCATGCTGCACCAGCCAGAAAACGCTTGGAGGTTGGGGTCGATGCCCGCATCTTTCGCCATCGGCCCGACGCGACCGTAGGCGGAAGCCGCCACATAAATCAAGCGTGGATTGATTTGCGAAACGACATCATACCCAAGCCCCAGTCGCTCCACGGCTCCGGGACGCATGTTCTGCACGAAGATATCGCTTTTTTCAACCAGTTTGAGCGCAATGGCCCGGTCCGCCTCTTGCTTTAAGTCCAGCACGATATGACGTTTGTTGAAATTGGCGGAGATGTACAATACCGCCGTGCCTTTGATCGGCGGAGGAATGACATGCGACAGTTCACCTTCCGGAGCCTCAACTTTAATGACATCCGCCCCCAGTTCTCCCAAGAGTTTCGACGCCCAGGGGCCTACTGCAGCAATGGTCAAATCAAAGACGCGAATACCATCGAGAATGCCCGGCATGTTTCCTCCCTCTCAGTCCTGAGCAATGAGTCCTGAGTGCTGAGCAACATGGAAACAAGGAAGACTGTTTTTCTCAGGACTCAGCACTCGGCGCTCAGGACTTGGTTACTGGCCGAAATTTCGCCAACGTGACATCGCCCGTCACATCGTCATAGACAATTTCCACCGGCATGCCGATGGAGATATCGTTGTTGTCTACGCCGACAAGATTCGTAAGCAAACGCGGCCCTTCTTCCAATTCAACTTCCGCAACGTTGTACGGGACGTCGTCTTTGTATGAAGAAAAGTAGGCTTGATGGAAGATAACCCAGGAATTGACTTTGCCGCGACCGCTCAGTTGCCGCCAGGTGAAGTTCCGCGACCAACACTCTGGACAAAAAGGTGCAGGCGGATACCAGAGTTTGCCGCAGTCATTGCACTGCGGCATTTTCAGCTCGCGTTGCCGTAACCCATCCCAATATGGCCCGTTCAATGTCGTAATGGCAGGAAGAGGCTTTTTGTAGTCCGCCATGAGCTACCTCCGGTATATCAGCGAATCGCCGTACGCGTTCGCCCACTGAATCACCTGTGCGTTAGCAATCTGTCGTTGTCCACATTCGCCTCGCAATTGACGAACGATTTCGACCTGATGATTCCAACCCATGATATGCCCTTCGGAGATCAGGCCCCCGTTGGTGTTGATGGGTAAGGCGCCGCCAAGTTCGATGCGCCCGTTTTGCGTAAAGGCCGCTGCTTCACCGACGCCGCAGAATCCCCAGCGTTCCAGGGCGGTCCATACCAAAATGGAGAACGCATCATAGGTAAACAAAGCGCTGATGTCCTTCTGCGTCACGCCAGCCATTTTGTAGACTGGTTGCAACTCCGGCTTGTAATCGAACACGTCTTGCTGGGCAACGCCGAACCCCGGGTAGGCCCAGATAAATTCCTCACGCCCACCAGGCAGCCCTTGCATACCGCTGATGTACACTGGCGGCTTTTTGAGATCTTTGGCTCGTTCACTAGTTGTGACGATCACACAAGCCGCGCCATCATTGATCTGACAGTAGTCCAGTAAATGCAGCGGTTCACACACAAAGCGCGAGTTCTGATGGTCTTCCACGGTGATAGGGTTACGCATCATCGCGGTGGGGTTCAACGAGGCATGTTTGCGAAAAGCAACAGCAACGGAAGCCAACTGACGACTGGTCGCTCCATATCTGGCGAAATACTTCTGCGCCACCAACGCGGAGCCAGCTCCCGGCGAAGTCATGCCATACACAGGGTCTTCACCGTGCCCGCCGCCGCCTTCGCGCGCGCCTTCACTGTCGCCAGAACCGCCCATCATCGGCTTGCGAAAACCTGAGAAGCTAATGGACGCCAGGCAGGCCACATAATTCGCTAGACCAGCGTTGACCGCCAGCGCCGCCCATTGCAGGCAACTGGCGGTAAAGCGCCCATGCGCCCAGGTCTGATTGTACATGCGCAGTTTGAGCCCCAGCGCATAGGCCAGCGTATCCGCATCAGCCCCGATCGGCGTGCCGAAGCTGACGATCAAGCCGTCGAGATCATTGCGACTCAGCCCGGCATCGTCCAAGGCATTGCGAATCGCCTCGCCGCCAAGATCAATGGTGCTGCGATTCAACCGCTTGCCATAGGGCGAGTGACCGACGCCACACACGGCTGTTTTATCTTTGAAGTCTGATACCGACATACGCTCTCCTCTCCGGGCGCTAACGTAAGATAGAAAGACCCAGGCTGTCAACCGAACGTTGATTGCCTGGTTCCTAGTAGTTCCTTGGCAATTCAGTGAACCGAACGATGCTACAATTTCCGGTAGAGCGGATGGGCGAGATTAAACCCATTCGACCACATCAATCCCGACATTGCTTCTGCGCCAGCCTCCGCCTCAAAAGATCGCTGCCAGTCTAAAACGTAGACACGCCGCGAGATTATCCAGCCTTCACCGCGTCGTACAAGACGATCAAGATAACGACCGCCAAAAACGTCCGTTACTGTACGGCCCTCTTTCATTGAGACGCCAGCGGCTAGGCCATAACATTCTCCCTCCGCCGTGTCGCCGCTGACCTGAATGATCGCGTTCGCCACGAAATGCCAACGCCGCAGGAAGCTGCGTTCGATCTCCATCACCGCCGTGATGAATGCGTCTCCTCGACCTTTGAAAAATCCATAGTCAACGTCCGCGTCCGGCGTAAACACCGTCTTTAACGCCTCTTCATCAAGCCAATCAAGCGCCCGACAGTAACGGGTCAGTGTTTCGTTGCACGCCTGTTTATCTAAGAGGAGACGAAGTTTATCAGTTTCCACTACCATGAATCCTCCTTTTCGCGAGTGCATTAAACATAATCCATCCGTACCTGACTAGAAGCCCCCACGCGCGAAGCCGGACAACTCTCTCTTGACCCGCTCCCATCCCCTGGCTACTACTAGCGCATGAATACTCCCTTACGTTTTGGCATCTTCCTTCCGCCCATGCATCCCGTGGGACAAAACCCCACTCTCACGCTGCAACGCGACCTCGAACTCGTCGAACATCTCGACCGCCTCGGCTTCGACGAAGTCTGGGTCGGTGAGCACCATTCGGCGGGCTACGAAACCATTGCCTCGCCGGAAGTCTTTATCGGCATCGCTTCTCAACGCACGCGCCATATCAAGCTGGGCACTGGAGTGAATTCTTTACCGTATCACCATCCATTGATTTTGATTGACCGTATTATCCAGCTCGATCACATGACGCGGGGCCGCGTGATGTTCGGCGCTGGGCCCGGTCAGCTCACTTCCGACGCCTTTATGCTCGGCATCCATCCGGACAATCAGCGTCGCATGATGGAAGAAAGCTTTGAAGTCATCATGGCGCTGCTGGAAGGCGAGATCGTCACTCGCAAAACGGACTGGTTCACTATTCAAGAAGGCGTGCTCCAGTTACGCCCCTATAGTCACCCGCTGTTCGACATCGCCGTGGCCGCATCGATTTCCCCATCCGGGGCAAAGCTGGCGGGCCGCTTCGGTGTGGGTCTGCTTTCACTGGCGGCAACGAATCCGCTGGGGTTCGATCTCTTGGCCGATCATTGGGAAGTCGTGGAAGAGCAGGCGGCCAAGCATGGGCGCACCGCCAACCGTAGCAAGTGGCGCATGGTAGGCCCCATGCACATCGCGGAGACCGAGCAGCAGGCGCTGGAGGATTGCCGCTATGGATTCATGAACATCTTTACCTACCTCTCACACATCCTTCCGATGAAACCCGGAAACGCCGCTACGTATGAAGAAGCGGTGCGGGAAATGAATGAAACCGGCGCTGGCGTGATCGGCACGCCAGAGATGGCCATTGCGCAGATTGAACGGCTGCTGAAGCAATCCGGCGGGTTCGGGTGTTATCTTGCTTTAGGTGTCGATTTCGCTGACTGGCGGGCGACGCTGCGCTCGTACGAGCTGTTTGCCCAGTACGTCGTGCCTCACTTCAAGGGGCAGATCGCCGCGCCGCAGGCCTCGTATGATCGTGTTATCGGCGCCGGCGACAAATATACCGCCGCCACAGCCCACGCCATTCAGAAAGCGATGACTGAGTATGCGGAGGAACGGGGAAGCGTGAGGAAGTAGCTTTAGTACCTCTTCGCGCTGATTTTTATGTAATTGCGTCGGACTACTAGAGCGATTTACCATCGAGTGTACGGTGCGATTGCCCGCTGGAAACCGAGCCGCAACCGTGAGGGAGCGGTGCTTCAGTCGCTTGCTCACGCGCGCGGCTCACCCTCTCTTCAGCGGCGTACGGGCAAACTGAACGCGAAGAAGTTAGCCTTGCCTGGCTCTTGCGTTCTTTTCGCCTTTTGTGCTCAAATACGAGCATTCTTATCGTTTATATGAGTACCGCTAAAGATTCCGATCCCGTCCCAATACGTCGCTCATCGTGCCTCGGGCTCTTCGCCTACGCTTCCGCTCGTCCTTCTTCTCCTATTGAGCAGCAAGAGTAGAGTCTTATGCTCGGCATTGAGTGGCAATTGGTCTACACGGTTCTTTTGCTTTTCGCCAACGCGTTCTTCGTCGCGGCGGAATTTGCCATTGTTAAGGTGCGTGGCGCACGCATTGACGATCTGGCGCGGCGGGGCAGCCCATTAGCAAATGTTGCCCGAAAAATCATCCACAATCTTGATGCTTCGCTGGCGGCTGCGCAATTGGGGGTGACCTTCGCAAGCCTGGGACTCGGCTGGATTGGCGAACCTGCTGTCGCCCAAGTGCTCCAAGCACCGCTTAGGCATATCGGCGTGGGCTCTCCTGAAACCGTCCACACCATTTCTTTTGCAATTGCTTTTGCCTCCATTACGGCGATCCACATCGTTATCGGTGAGCAGATGCCCAAGTTTCTCGGCATCCGCAAACCGCAAGAGGTGGCGCTGTGGACGTCCTTGCCGTTCCTGCTGTTCTCTTGGTGCTTTTATCCGGCCTTGTGGTTACTCAACGCCAGCGCCAACAGTCTGCTGCGGCTGTTTGGTGTACACGATATTCGGGCGCAAGATCTCGCGCATTCAGAAGAGGAATTGCGCGTCATCCTTTCCGAGTCCCAGCGACATGGCGCACTCTCCGCCGGAAAAGTCAACTTACTAGAAAACGTGCTCGATATGGCGGGCCGCACCGCCATGGAGATTATGTCGCCCCGGCCCGACCTGGACTATCTCTCGCTACAAAAGCCGTGGAAAGAAAACTTGGAGACGATTTATCGTACTGGCCACACACGTTATCCCCTGTGCGAGACGGACATCGATCACATTATCGGTATGGTTCACATCAAAGACATTTTCTTGCAACGGACCGAATTGAAATCGTCAGCCGACCTGCTCAAAATCAAACGCGAAGTGTTGTTTATTCCGGAAAGTCGTCCCGTCGAAGCCTTACAGCAGGATTTTCAACAACGTCGACTACACATGGCGGTGGTGGTGGATGAATACGGTAGCACGTCCGGCCTCGTGACGATGGAAGACGTGCTGGAAGAACTGGTTGGTGAAATTCAAGACGAATTTGACTCTGAACCGCCCAAGCTGGAACAAACTGCCGAGGGCGCCATTGTTGACGGACAAACCCTCTTGTCAGAAGTGACAGAAGCCTTAGGGTTGGAATCTGTCGAAGTGAAGGACACGTACACGATCGGTGGCTACGTCAACACCCAGCTCGGGCGCATTGGCCGGATCGGCGACGCTGTCGAATTGAACGGGCATCTCGTCAAAGTTTTGGAAATGAACGGGCGGCGAATCATGCGCGTGCTCATCGCGCCGCTGCCCGAGGAAGACTCTCAGATACAGGCTGTTGCTGTAGATGGGTGAGTCGGGACTCAATCTCCTGGTTCGCCCGGCGATTCATCGCCGGGCTATAGAGCAATGCCCCACATGGGGCTTGAAACTGGCTTGAGCCAGCGCCGTTGTGTAGCCCGGACATTGATGTCCGGGCGGGGCGCGCCAATTTCAAGCTATTTGATTGCGTTGAAACGAGAGGACTGCTCAGAGCCCCCTCGCCTATCCCGCGGTTTACAAGAGATAGTACTTGAACTCAGCCCAGAGTTGGTCGCGGTCCGCAAAGGCGTACAGGCCGCTCCACCCTTGGCTCATGCCACTGCTTGGATACCAGGCCACGCCCGCCGATAGCTCAATGCTCGGATACCCGAACACGTTGCGCCACCACCACTGCGAGTACAACAGCACGTCCTTCCCTCGCGGCTCATACACCACCGCATTGCGGCTCTCCACGTGACTGTGGAATAACCCCTGGTTAGCAAACCCTAACGTAAACAAGTTGTTCCAATGGTTAACCCGGCACCGCGGGTTACTATAATGCTTCAGCCCATCCCGCGCGGACATAGCCGCCGCCGCCTGCGCCGTGATCCCATTCCCGCCATTGTCCACGACGTAGCACAAGTCGTTCGTGGTGTTGTTCCACCGATTCACCATTAACCACTGCCCCGACAAGAACCACGCTTGATCGTAGAACGAGTGATGGATGCCAGGAATGTACTTGAAGAAGGCATACGAACGGAACAGATCAAACCCCACCATCGACCGCCATACCGGCGTGTAGTTGTGGTAGTTTTTGTTTATCATGAACTTGAGCAGATCCGCCTGTTGCTGAGGGGAGTACCGCAGGTTGCGAGCACTCAGCGCAGCCGCCTGGTCAGGCGGGAGATTTGCGGCCAAGACACCGTTGCCCGTGAAGGCTGCACCGAGCGTATCATGCCGCACGTATTCCTTCGTGCTCATACTTTCTTCTAAGCGGAACACCGCCCCGGTGTAGTCAAAGTCGTTGTACGTGGAGGTAAACCCAATCACGTTCGTCCGGTTCCAGTCCTGCGATGCTGGGAAACAGTCAGTCTCAGGTAGGCGGATGGCCCCGTGTTTGCCCGGCTTCACACTACCATCGGGATTCAACGCACCCTTCGGTCCAAACCGCGCCGGGTCATCATAGCCTGCCAGGTCTGCCCCGATGAGCACAGTTCCGTCCGATTTGGGAGCCTTCCTTTTCTGAGAACCAGAATTTCTGGGATTCCCCTGTGTCCCCTTCGCACCTAAACATCGCTCTAACCCTTCTTGGAATGAGCCAGCCAGGGAGGCGGGGTTAATGCCCAGCGCCTTCGCCGTTGCCGGATCACCATACATGGGGGCTGCGAAGACTTGCTTAATATTAAACGTGCCCTGAGTCCCTACCGGGATGTAGGCATAGTTCAGGGAGAAGTCAAAACCACCCACGCTACTGCCAAAGATCCGGACCCCGCCCGCCATGGTCTTGTTGCCCCACATGCCCTTGAGTTCCAATTTGTTCAGCCCTTTGTAGACATTGGGCAAGTAGGTATGGCGGATATTGGCAATATCCGGTGAGTCCGAGTTGTTGTCGAAATCCGGCGAGCCTGAACGAGGGTTCGGTTCCCGCGCAATAAATGCCCACGGCTGGATGGTGCGCCGTCGCCCCAGATAGCTCGGGTCCCACGGTTGAAAGACGTGGCGCGGAATCCCATCAATCGTTTGCAGCGTATTGGCGCTGGCGCAATCTGCAATATTGTACCGAATCAAGTTGTTATTCCGATCGTAACACCCCTTCATCCGCACCGGCGCACGTAACGCCAACCCATTGGCGATCAGGTTGGAGGTCGGACCACGGAATCCGGGCGTGAAGAACGGCTCCACAAATACATTCGAGAACCAATTTCCGACGTTGCCAATGTTGTACAGCCCCTTGAAGGCAAAAATCGGCGTGCGGAACTCGTCGAACTTTTCACCCGCGCCCTGGTTTTGGTCAATGCGCAACGGGTTGATCACGTCAATGGAGCGAAACAGATCTGACTCACCCCACACGATCTGTTGGTATCCGACCCGCAGCCCCATCGTTCCAGCACCCACTTGTCCAAAGTCAAGGTCCGCAAACAGGTCGCGGAAGCCATTCTCCGGGAATAAATAACTCTTGCGTTCATGCCCATCATACTTGTCGGAAAAACTTTTCTTCAGTTCCCACACCGGGTCGGCACGGAACCGATAGCGGGCATTGAGCGCCGCAGTTTGTATCCAGGGAATCTCATACTGCCCGAAGACTTTGCCATTCTTGACCGCGCCTTCATAGACCAACCACACGGCGACTTCGTTCCGCCACTGCACCCAATCAAAATGCTGGCCGCCATCCGTATGAAACGTGTTGCGGGTGCTGTACCACATCTGGATTTCCATGTCCCCGATGCGGGTCGACGCCCACACAGGGGCGCCCCACAAGGCTGCACTGAGCACGCCAATCCCCAGGCTCAGCCCTACCCGTTGCCACACTGACTTTCTCTTCGCTTGCATAGTCCCTCCTCTCTTGCAGGTCTTTTCCGACCCTAAACTTTGCCCTTAGAGTGCGATTGTCTTTTGCTCAAGGACTAACGAGCAATACCTATCGGCGTCGTTCATCACCTCCTTCCGCAGTGTTATCAATACTACTTAGTAAAGGAGAATAACGAAGACGTGCGAAGTGTGCTGTCGCCACGTAAAACGTGGAACACTCGCATGAGTTTTGTTTTCCCGTGCGCTGACGGATTTTCACCACTGCTTGTTTTTCCCCGACAACGATCAACTCTTTGGCACAGGCTTATAGCGTACAGGGAAACTTCGTGCAAGTTTCAATAGGTTTGTCAAAAAACTTTGTGACATTAGCAGAGAAAGAGCAAAATAATTTAACAGAAACACAAAAGGTGAGTTTGGTGAGTGAAGAGCAAAACGGAAAAGGAAGGGCTCAGGGTGCTCTATTCTCTGCCACAGGAATATGGAGTGCGGGAGCCGTGCTCCCGCTTTTCCTCGGCGAAGCTGCGCTTCGTCCAAGCTGAGCTAGAAGCCTGGGCCTCGACCCCAAAGCGCCAGCGCGGCTGGCGCACTCCAAGGTGGGGAGCCATGAACCTGTCAACAAAAATTAACGAACGTTCGTGCCCGGCGGCGACGTGGGTGACGACATTGGGGGTCGCCGTGGCTGGACGCGTTCGATCATGCTCTTGAGGCTGCGAATCCGGTCCTCGAACTGCTCGGTAATCTGATGCGCCTCTTCACGGTCGCGAATGACATGGGGCGTAATGAGAATGATCAGTTCGGTACGATCGACTTTCTCACTATCGACTCGGAACAGACGACCGAGCACAGGGATATCCATCAAAAACGGCACCCCGCTACGCGAGCGCGTCATTTGGTCGTCGATAATACCGCCAATCAAAACGGACTCGCCACTCTGCACCACGACCGTGGTTTCCGCCTCGCGAGAGGTGAAACTGGGAGAATTGGTATTGCCGAATACCGCGGCTCCCACCGCACTGACTTCTTGGCGAATCTCCATATTCACGAGCCCCGCCGAGTTCACTTGCGGCACGATCGTGAGAATCTTCCCAGTGTCCCGGTACTGGATGCTGTTATAATTCTGTGCGGTCGTCGTGAGTAGACTGGTTGACGTAGACGTCAGGATCGGAATTTCTTCACCGATCAAGATATGCGCCTCGCGGTTATCAGCGGCAATGACGTGCGGCGTCGCCAAACTGCGCAACTGCGAGCGCGAAGCGAGGGCATGCAACATCGCGAGAAATTGGCGGCGGTCCGTAATAAAGCTAGTCAATCCGTTCGCTCCAATGTTAAACGCGCGTTTCGACGACTGCAGCAAGGTGTTGTCATTAATCGCCAAACTGCCCGAGGTGCCAAACCCCGTGCCGCTGGTAGTCGTCGTGCCCCCAGTGGTAGTCGTCGTGCCCCCTGTCGTAGTCGTACCCCCTGTCGTGGTCGTGCCTCCTGTCGTGGTCGTACTGCTGGTGCTGGTCGAGCCCAACAGGCTGCCAATATTATTGTTAGCGATCGCGTATTCGATGCCAAATTCCAGATCCCCTTGCAGACCGATCTCAGCGATCATGGTCTCGATCAAGACCTGGCGGGGCACGACATCGAGTTTTCGCAACACTTCCTTGATCATCTCAAAGTCTCGCCCCGTGGCCAAAATAATGAGCGAGTTGCTGATGTCATCCGCCACGATACGGACTTCTTCCTTGAAAATCGGTTTCTCGCCTTCTTTCGGCGTAATCAGAATTGTTTGAGAACCACCGCCTCCGGTCTCGCCGCCAAGGCCGCCCTGCCCACCACCGCCAGCCCCACCGCGCCGACCGCCGCGCCCACCACCAATCCCGCCGCTGGTTCCGGTCCCGCCTCGCGAACCCCCTCGCGAAGAAATTCCGCCTTGTGCATTCCCGCCTACTCCGAGGCTCGACGCAGCCCCGCCACCCATGCCCCCACTCGTTCCGCCCAGGCCTCCGATACCACCAATGCCACCCGTTCCTGCGCCGCCAACGCCAGCTCCACCAATCCCAGCGCCGCCTCCACTGCGCCCGCCGGCGGTACGGCCACGTCCACCGCCCCCACCACCGCCACCTTCTCCACCGTAGAGCCCGTTCAAGACGCTCGCCAAGTCCACCGCTTTTGCATTCTCCACCGGGTACACATGCACAGTGCGTCCCCCGCCCTTTTCCGGCGGCACGTCGAGGATCTGTAACCAGCGCTCAACTTGCGCAAACACTTCATCATTGAAACCAATCACCACGATGGAGTTGAGGCGAGCCAAGGGCACGATAAACACGCCCCGTTCTTCCGCGCCTTTGGGCGTGATGCCATAGGGTTCAAGCACTCCCTTTAACTCGTCTCCCAAATCTTCCACGTTGGCGTTTTCGATGTGATAGACCTGGGAGCGCAACTCGTGAAAGGTATTCGTATCAAAGGCTTTCACCAGCTCCTTCAATCGCTCCACGCTTCCGGCTAAATCTGTCAGAATCACTAAATTACCGCGCGGATAAGCGATGACATCGCCTCCGGGTGTCACAAATTGTTGCAGGATTTTGGCGATTTCTTCTGCCGAGACGTGTTCGACTTTCACCAGCTCTACGACGAAACGATCTTCCGCTCTGGCCGTGCGGTGATCAATGCTCGTGCCCGAAAGCGGGGCTCGGGTTTTGGCTTCTCCCACGGGTGCGATCTGATAGAGGTCCCCCACTTTGGTGGCGGCGATCCCATTGCTCCGCAAAATCTCATGAAAGATGGGAAAGAGATCCCGACGAGCGATCTTCCCCGTCGTGCGGATCGTGACCTGCCCCTGCACGCGCGGATCAATGCTGTAGTTAATGCCCAACGCCGTCGCTAAACTGTTGATGACCTCGCGGATATCCGCCCCTTCAAAATTAAGCACAATGGCGTCGTCCGCGTCCTCTCGCGCGGGAGGAGCCGGAGGTGAGTCAGGCGCTTCTTGCGCAACACTGCTGGTGACGAGTCTCCCCGGCAGCGCCATCGTGAGGCTCAGGATGCAGGTACACAGTATACTCGTCACCATCATTCGCTTATTCATTCTCACTATCCTCCTCATCATCCCCCTCCTCACCCTCCTCAGCAGCATTCCCGTTGCGAGCCGCTTGTTTACGAATTTGGCGCAGGCGCTGTTGCAATTGTTGAATATTTTGACGAATCGCATGCGTCTCCTGTTGCGCCGGCGCCACGGGAGGGGGCGCAGCCGCCCGTCCGACTGGCGGTTGCGGCATAGGGCGACCTGGCGCGGGCGCGCCTTGAGCGCCCTTCACCGACTGCGGCGTCAGATGTGGGGCCTGCCCCGCCGTCGCACTGTCAATCACCAATAAGGGCAGGTTGACCTCTTCGCCCTCTTGGCCCAACGTCAACGTGGCTTGGAGCGGAAAGATTCCCACCAACTTATATGATCCCAGCACCTCTCCTTTGCTTGCGCGGACAACTTTTCCTCCTTGGGAAGCATCCGCGAACAGCGCCTCTTCCTTGCCTCCAGTTAAGAGAACGCCCACCAGTTTCAAATGCGAAGGAGGAGGAACGGAGACGACCGGCTTTGTCTCGACCTGAGTCCGCCCTCGACTCGGCGTAAAAAGATCTTTATCAGCAATGGTCATCGCATATTGTTTGCCTACTTCCGCTTGGGGAGAAGAGAGCAAAGAGAGAGGAGCCTCTTCGGACGGATTCTGCTGAGTGGCTGACTGTTGTTCTTCAAGGGGTCGCCGCCACGTCTCCGTGATTTGCCACAGGAGAAGACTGACGAGCAAGAACAACAGTATATGTACAAACCTGCGGACTCGCACTATTCCTCCTGGCTTCCGCCGCCATGCTTTTCTTCCACTCCAGGTTTGCTCTCAGTGAGAGCAGCTTGCTCCTGTTTCATCTTCGCAGAAGTCACTTCCGCTCCTTGCATGACGCCGCTGACTTCGAGCGTGATTGTCAGCGGACCACGGTTGCCCGTCTGGGCAAGCCGAGGCGCATAGGTGCTACGGACCTCCAGAGAAGAAACGGTCAATCGCCATTCGCCATATTCTATCCCAGCCAGGAAATCAGCGACAGCGGGCAATTCACCTCGCAGCGTGACTTGTACCGTGGCCTTGCGAAATTCTCCCACCGCTTCATCGCGCATGACTTGGGTGGTGACCAGGTCTAACCCGCTCTGCGAGGCAAGAGTTCGAACTCGCTCTTGTAAATTTGCGGCGGCCACCGAGGGAGTCGCCCCCGGAATTAATTTTTGCTGAATCGCTTGATACCGTTGACTTAAAAGACTCAGCCGTTCCTTCACCTTGTCAGCTCGGGCGCTCTGACGCTCCATTTTGAAGAGACGTTGCCAGTCTTGTTCGATCTCTTCCTCAAGCGACCTCGTGTATTCCAAATAGGGGCCGATCACCCCATATCTTACGACCACGAGCAAGAGCGCAATCCCGGCAAGCCCCGCTAACAATTGCTCCCGCGCCGACAGTCGTTGCCACAGCTGTGTTATGCGCATGGTTCGGCCTGCGCCCCAAGCGTGAAAGTTTCCCCTTGGGCGGTTTTGGTAAAGGGCGCCTTCGGCGCCACGTTGCGTAAACAAGGTGAACCTTCCAACAAGCCGACGAGTTCAGAGGCGGGGCGCGTCGCGGCGGCGACTCCGCTGATGTCAATATTGTTTCCACTATCCCGGTAGCTAAAGCTCGTCATATAGACGTCGGAAGGAATCTCTTCGGATAAATTTTTTAGTAGTGGCACGACCCGCTTTCGTGCGGACTCGTCCACCACTTTTAGGCGTTCGAGCACTCGGTTCGTCTCGCTTTCTTGTAACCGCACCTGTTGCACGCTGGGCTCCAGCTCCGCTTTGCGAAGAGCAATTTCATGCAAGACACGATGCTGCTGTATGATCACACTGATGGGCCAGAGCACGACGAGAAGGACCACGAGCCCGCTCAAGCCCAGCGTCAATGGGGAAAAGGTCTTCTCCCGGCGGGCGCGTTTCTCTGGAGGGAGAAAATTGATCCCGACCACGTCTTCTCCCACGGCTTGCAGCGCCGCGCCGACAGCGGGCACCCCGGCAGGCGGCAAAAAGTCAACGACCGTTCCGGCAAAACGCGTTCTCACTAACGCGTGCAGATCATGGGCGGGATCAGCGGCAGGGAGCACGCTTTCATTGTGAGAGGGCAGCACGAACAGGGGCGCCTCTTCCGCAGGCGTCCCGGGAAAGTTGCGCGCTACGCCTTGCAAGAGTAGGTCTGTGAGCACGTCGGCGTTTGGGGCTTGCGCGTGCGAAAACACATGACTCGCAACAAGATGTTTTTTGTCAACGAAATCTAACTCTACCGCACCGTCATCATTCGCCAGGAGCACTCGCGGCCCCTCGGCCAGCGGACCACAGAACGTCACCGCGCTCATCAACGCCGCGCTGCTGACGGTCACCGACTGCGGCCATAACTGGACCCTGTCCATGACCGCGAGATATTCGTCCACGATGCGGCGGGGAATGGCCCAAATGACTACGCCAAGGCGACGTTCCTCGCCTCCGATCTCATGCGTCAGATAGGCGTAGTAAATTTCTTCTTTTGGAAACGGCACGAGCCGTTCAATTTCGTATTCAATGACCTGATTCAACGAGCCCCGCGCCGTTTCGGGAATGACCAGCCGGCTTACAAACGCCTGCTGCCGGGGCAGACATAACACCACTTGCTCCGGCATCACTTGCAGTTCTTGCAAGAACTGGAGCAACGCCTGTTCCAGGGCGATGGTCCGTTCGTCTCCATTAGTGGGCAAAGGCGCGGAATACGTCTGGAGGACCGACACACGCAGGAAGCGCTTGGTCATATGCACCAGGCTCACTTCTCGTGCGCTCACCACCAGTCCTAGCCCGTCGACGTAATCAATCTTGGTCAGACCCTGTACTGCGGCAATAACATCCACTCGCCACGTCCTCCCTATCCTTCCCAACTCTTAATGTCGGCGTTATCGCCCGTGCCACCGGGCACGCCGTCCGCACCGTACGACATCAGTTCATAGGGCTCTCGATCTCCGGGGCTCCGGTACACATACGGATTCCCCCACGGATCTCTAGGTACTTCCTTTTTCAAATACGGGCCGTCCCAACGGTCTCCACTGGCGGTGCGCTCGCGGAGCGCCTCGAGTCCTTCTTGAGAGGTCGGATAGCGCCCCATGTCGAGACGGAACGTGTCCAGGGCCGCGCCCAGCATTTCGATCTGGGTGCGCGCGGTCTTCATTCTCGCTTTTTCTCCTTGCCGCACATAATTCGGCACCACCAATGCAGCCAAGAGTCCAAGAATGACCATCACCACCAGCAGCTCAATTAACGTGAAGCCGGCTTGCCCGCTTTCTTTCATCAGTACCCGCATCTTTTACCTCGCTACTTTTTCAATACACACACTGTCTCGGGCTCTGCCTTCTCGTTCAATCAGAAAGAAATGTCATTGATGCTGAATACGGCTGAAAGCATAGAGATGACGACGAACCCAACCGCCAGCCCCATCGTGAGAATCAATACCGGTTCGAGCAGTGAAGTCAACCGTTTCAGTTGATTAAAGGTATCTCGCTCATAGTATTCAGCGACGCGCATCAACATTTCATCCAAGCGCCCGGTCTCTTCACCGACGCTGACCATTTGCAAAGCCAAGGTGGGAAAGACGCCGCTCCGTCCCAAAGGTCCGGAGATTCCCTGCCCTTCACGGACCCCCACCCGCACCTCTCTCAACGCCCGACTCACCATTTCATTCCCGGCGACATCCTGCACAATCTCCAACCCTTGGAGCAGGGGCACGCCACTCTTGAGCAAGGTGCCCAAGGTGCGCGCAAATCTCCCCACTTCTCTCTTGGTCAACAATTGCCCAAACACCCAAATCCGCAAACGCAAGCGATCCCACCACAAGCGTCCTTGCGGCGTCGTCAGATACTGTCGCCACGCGAGCCAGACCCCGATCCCGATCAGCAACAATACCCACCAGTAAGAGCGTAGCCCGTCGCTCATGCCCAACAGCACCCGCGTCGAAGTCGGGAGCGCCTTCCCTAAGTCGCCAAAAATAGCGGTAAACTTTGGCAACACGTAAGTGAGCAGCACGATAATCGATACGCCGCCGCTCACGGTCAGCAAAATGGGATAGGCCAAGGCCGACTTCACCTCATCTTGCACTTGTTGCGCCCGGTCCAGGTATTCGGCGAGCCGTTGGAGCGCACTGTCCAAAAACCCACCGACCTCGCCGGCTTTGACCATATTGACGAACAGAGGCGGGAAAATCTTCGGAAACTCACCTAGCGCTTCGGCGAGCGATTTCCCCTGCTGGACGGCGCGTAAAATTTGACTCACCGCTTTTTTTAATTCTTCCTTCACCGTCAGGCCGTGAAGTACGGATAAGGCGCGGTCCAGCGGCAAGCCGGAAGTAATCAAGGTCGCCAATTCTTGAGTGAGCACCAGTAAGTCGCGCTGCCGGACTTTCCCTCCAAATGAGATTTCCGGCAAAGACAAGCGCGTCAGGGATGCTTTCGCCTGTGGCTGGCCAGGCAGCCCAATCCGAAGCGGGAGATACCCTTGTTCATGCAGACGAGCGACGACAGTGCGTTCTTCGCCAGCCTCCATGACGCCTTCAATCATTTTCCCCTGTGGAGTTGTTGCCTGATAATGAAACTGCGGCATAGGTTTATCTTAGGCGTATCCGCTGCACTCCGGCAACCTCTCGCTCACCAACACCCACACAACACTGATGAGCCGAGAAAGGTGTCTTGCCCATGCAACCGTCAGAAGGAAATGAAAAAAACCGCACCTTACACCTGTTTACGATTGAGTGCTCCTGGTATGCGTCGGTAACGAGGAAGGATGTGCTCGCCGAAAAGCTCAAGTTGCTTCCTCAGTTCTGCTCGGGGGAGCAACCCTTGGTCAAATAACCACGCAAACCATTCGGGGTTCGCCGTTTCCACCAACCCATCCATCCCTTGTACGACGTCGTCGACCGCTCCAGCAAAGAGGTAGCGCGCTCGCCGCATCCGTTCAGCCGTCCATTCCCGTGGGGGCAAAGGCTTTTGCGGATAGTCCCAATCATCCTCCGGAAAACGAAACGCTTCCCAGAACCCGAAGTGCCCCCAGAAACGTTTATACCCGACGCCGACCAGACCTTGTTCAGCGAGTCGTTCCGCAGCGCGCTTCGTGTCTGCAAAATAGACTTGCCGCAAGACGCCAATTCCCTCGCCTAACGTGAGCCAGCGCCCGGCGCGCCCCGCCTCTTCCATATAAATCTGGGCCAAGTGACGCAATTGGTCGGGACGAGACAGCAAAATCATCGGGGAAATATTCTCACGCGCACACCAACGAATCGTCGATTCGCTGGTCGAGAACGCTTGAAACAACGGCGGATAGGGTTTCTGATAAGGCTTGGGCACAACCGAGAGCTTGTGAATACGCCCCTGCACGTCCATCTCTCCACGGGCGCCATACTCACGCGTCCACGCCTGGGGAGGCCACGGTGTTCCTGCATCGTAGGGATAAGGATATTCGTAAAACTTTCCTTGGAAACGAAACGGCTCGTCCGCCCACGCCAGCTTGAGTAACTGATAGGCTTCTTCAAACGCCTGACGGTTAGTCTCGTCCAATTCGGAGTGATCGCCGGTCGCCGCCGAGATGTGAATCTTCTGCGCCATCTGGTCGAGCCAACGCTGTTGATACCCACGGGCAAGGCCGACGAAAGAACGCCCCTTGGTAAGCTGATCTAGCCACGCCGTGGTAATGGCAAGGCGCAATGGGTCCCAACTGGGGAGAACGTAGCCGATGGGACCGACTTTGATTCGCTTCGTCTGTAGCGCCACATACAGCAAAAATTCCGGCGGCCCACCGACCTCGAATCCTTCACTCTGTAAATGATGTTCGGGAAAGGCAACAGCGTCGAACCCCACCTCTTCCGCGAGTTGTACGAGCTCGATCACTTCTTCGATCATGCGTTGCCAGTGATCGGTGTGGTTGGCAATGGGACGCAGACGTTTTCGCTCCGCAAGCGTGGCGGGAATCGTCGGCAATAAGAAGAGCATGAATTGCATGGCAGTCTACATGTGCAAGCAAGACGTCAGCAGCAAGCTCCAAACAGTGTAGCGTAATCTTCGGCAACATTCACGCTGGCGACCCAGCTAATTCTTCCAACACCGCCGCGCAGAGGAGCGGAAACATAATCTCATGATGGCCGGTTACATGAAAACCACGCCCGCCTTGCAAAGTCGGCCTTGTCACCACGTTCATCTGCGATCGATAGTGCCGAATGAAATCGAGATCGACGGTCGTGAAATGGTTGACCGCATGGCCCAGGTTGCGCGCAAGGGCCAACGTTTTCAAGAACACTTCGGGAATGACCACTGCGGAGCCCAGATTGATAAACACACCGCCTTCCAGGCGCGCGACGACTCCAGCCAGCCGATAAAAATCGCGGAGACTGCCCTCACCCACTGCGGCCCCATCGACTTGCGGGTGCATGTGAATGATATCCGCCCCTATCGTCACATGCACACTGATCGGGATTTCCAGTCGCACACACGCAGCCACGATACTCAAATGTCTATAGGGCAGACGATCGGTAAGAATCTGCTCGCCTACAGCTTGGCCGATCCCAATCCCAGCCTTCTTCACACCCGTGGCAATCGCTCCATTGAGAAATGCGCCGGTCTCACGCGCCATGCCAAAACTCCCGTCCGCCAATGCGCTCGCTACATCTTCAGACGTTTCCCCGCGATACGCCAATTCAAAATCGTGAATGATGCCGGCGCCATTCAGCGCCACGGCGGAAACAATCCCTCGCTCAAGCAAATCGATAATCAAGGGAGAAAGCCCCACTTTGATCGGATGCGCTCCCATGCCGAGAATGATCGGACGCTTGTCTCGGACAGCCTGCGCCATTCTCCGCGCAATGTCACAGAGATCAGCCGCCGCTAATGCACGCGGCAGTGAAGACAAAAACTCGCGGAACTGGCCTCCAGGTTTCCACGTCGTGGCTAACACCTCCGTCGCTACGAGGCTCTTTCTCTGCTCCAACGGATACAGCACAACTTGTGAGGGATCGAGTGGAGAAAATTTCACGACCCGCGACTTTCCGCCCCAAAGAGCTGCTGATCAACTATTTCACAGAAAACGTGTCCGATGAGGATATGGGTTTCTTGGATGCGAGGCGTCACCGTCGTCGCCGACACACACAATAAACAGTCAACAAGCGCCGCCATTTTCCCGCCAGAGCCGCCGGTTAACCCGATCGTATGAATCCCTAGCTCGCGGCAGACCTCCAACCCTCGCATGACGTTGGGAGAATTGCCACTCGTGGAGATGGCGAGCGCGACATCCCCACGCTGCCCCAGGGCTTGGATCTGTTTGGCAAAAATGTCATCCACACCGTAATCGTTCGCAATAGACGTCAAGGCGGACGTATCGGTCGTGAGCGCCAGGGCTGGGAGCGGAGGACGTTTGATCAAGTAACGGTTGACGAATTCGGCGGCAATGTGTTGAGCATCGGCCGCGCTGCCGCCGTTCCCGAATAACAACAATTTCTTGCCCTCTCTAAAGGCTTGGACGAGCATGAGAATGGCCCGTTCAAGGGATTCGAGATTATCGTGAAGAAACTGTTCTTTAGCCATGATGCTGGCGGAAAAGATCCGAGAGATAGACGTTTTCATTGAGATTTTCGAATCTTAGGGCTCCCTCATCCGCCAGTCAACCCAGCGGGCTCACGGACCGCTTGACAGCAAATCGCAATGTCGATATGTAGTTCCCCACAACGAATTTACCCCGGTCTCAATGGCGGAGGGGCCACACCCGTTCCCATCTCGAACACGGAAGTTAAGCCCTCCAGCGCCGATGGTACTACAGACTAGATGCTGTGGGAGAGTAGGACGAGGCCGGGGTTTTTCTTTGCAGCGCTCACCCTCTGGGTTGGGCTCACGGAATTTACCTGAGCGGGCGTAATTCAGCTGGCAGAATGCCAGCTTCCCAAGCTGGACGTCGCCGGTTCGAATCCGGTCGCCCGCTCCACTCACCGCCTGTGATTATCTCAACCGATGCGCACTGTGAAATGCCCGACTTGTCACACGCCCGTGCCTGTTCCTTGGCAAGACAATCCCCATCGCCCTTTTTGTTCGGCGCGTTGTCGCTTGCTTGATTTGGGGGCGTGGATCGATGAATCGTACCGTATTCCGGGCGAAGAAGTGACCGCCGAAGAGTCCTTGGAAAACGCAGGCACAGCGGACCATCGCCACTCCCCCACTCATGACCATCCATCCCACCGCTCTCGTTGATGCGCGGGCGGAGATTCATCGCGAAGCCGAGATCGGCCCCTATGTCGTCATTGACGGCCCAGTCCACGTTGGACGTGGCACGAAAGTCCTGGCGCATACATTTCTCACCGGCAACACCACGATCGGCGAGGATAACGAGGTTCATATCGGCGCTGTCATCGGTCACGTACCGCAAGACGTTGCCTACAAAGGAGCGTCAACATTCTTGCGGATTGGGAATCGCAACGTTATTCGCGAACACAGTCAAATTCATCGCGGCACGAAAGAAGGAACGTCCACCGTCATCGGCGATGACAACTTCTTCATGCATCACTCGCACGTCGCGCATAATTGTCAGATCGGCAATCAAACGGTCATTGCCGGGGGCGCGTTACTTGCCGGGTATGTTGAAGTGGAAGATCGCGCCTTTGTGTCGGGCAATTGCGTCGTCCATCAATTCGTCCGCATCGGTACGCTGGCGCTGCTGCGTGGGCTCTCTCGCACCAGCCGCGATGTGCCGCCGTTCTGCATTATGGATGGCACTCACACGGTAAGAGGGGTGAATGTAATCGGCCTGAGACGCGCGGGCTTCGACCGCGAGCGCATTCGCGCGCTCCGCGATGCGTTTGCCCGCTTGTTCCGTCAGAAAGTCAATCTCACACGAGCGGTTGCAGAACTCCGTCAGGGGCCAAGCACACAAGATGTGACATATTTGCTTGACTTTATCCAGCAGTCCAAACGCGGGGTCTGCTTTGGGCCGCGCAGCCGCCGCGAGGGAGATTTCGAAGAATAAGTACAGACGCCTTTTACTGCGCGGTTGCTTCCGGCCGCCAGAACGGAAACAAATCACAGGTTTTTTTTGTATTCTTCCCCGCCGCGTTTTTCTTCTTGGCCATAATTTCTTGGGCAATAAATGCTTCCACGAAATTGACAAAGCGATCATTCCAGATGTCGTTGTGACCGTCGATGATCTCTTTATCCGCCGACATCACGAGATAAGGAAAATTCTTGGGCAGGTCTTCATGGGGCGCAGGCATGACCTGTACTTCGTTCAATGTATAACCGGTTTTCTCAACGTCTCTCAATTGATTCCGTAGAAGCTCCCCCACCGTTTGTTCTGCGTGCTCTTTGGTAGTAGGAGAAAGTCCCTCGCGTTTCACCTCGGTTGTTCCCACATCCGACCTGTAGTGAAGTTCATGAGTGATGTAGCGCGGCAAATGGCCAACCGTGCGGCGCACCGTGTCCCGTTCTCCTTCATGCGGCGCTGATTGGGTGTAGGTGTAGAAACGGCCAATGGGAAAGGCAAGTTTCGTGGCCTGGTCGCTCTTTGAGGTGACAATAGCCATGACGGGGCGTTGGTCCTTCGTGTAGATGCGACGCGACTTAGCCGCATGAAAAAGCGACTCATAAGCGGAACCTTCAAAAGCCGGATTCACCAAAAGGATGAAGTCGCCAAAGCTTTTGGCCGTCGCATAGCGATAGGCGCCTCGCTCATCACGTTTTTCATCTTTTCGCATCTCTAGATGGAGCGCACGCTCAATCAGCTCGGTATGCAAAGCGTGATACATGAGCATACCACCGAAGCTGTGTCCAATGAGAATAAGTTGGGTTTCATTGCTATTGGCTAGTCTGTCGCTCTTGCTCCAACAATTAAGAGAAGCGCGGAACTCGTTCAACTCAACGAGCAATTGCTTGGCCGAGTGGTCCCCCACACGCTCACCAGTATTTTTTCGGGTCCAGAAGGTGAGATTTTCGAGGTAAGGAATTTGGATTGAGGCCCCACGCCAGCCCAAATAGACGCCGACGACCTTACGTGCTTTTTCCTTTTTGCCGCTATTCATAAGGCTCTGCTCTAACACGTCCAGCCGCTCCAGCAATTTGCTGAACTGCGTGACATCAGGATCTTCTGGCTGGCCGGACGCATTATGTTTCCAGCCGTGGGCGTAGGCCACAATCAGAAATTGCGTGTCTTGATTACGCTTCCGATAGTTTTGTACGGCCTCGAAAAGAGCATTGCGCTGGGCCATGTCCTGGAACCAACCCTGGTCATCAAATTCCACGTAGCTCATGAGGTAGTCGCCCCGCGCCCCATCCTCGGTCTGGTAGGTGCGCAATTCCACGGAAGCACTCTTTGAGCAGGTAGTGGAACTCGAACAGGCTTCCCATTCCTCGCTAGGCGTAGGCGGGTGACGATACGCCACATCCCGAGCACTGCACCCGGCGCCAATCACAACAATGATGAAAAGCAAAAGAGACCGGATAGATAACAATTGCATGCCCCCCCTTCCGCCACTAAGATGCGGCGGGTCCCTCAACCGTATTCTTACGACGATTTTTAACAATGTGGAACAGAAATAACAAGCGCCAGAGGAGGTACAAAGAGGCTGGTAGGATAGAGGTGCGGGCCAGACTGTCATCCGATCCGAGAGACGAGTGATAACAATAGAATCGGAAAACTCTTGGCCCGCTTTCTGTGGTTGTCAGAGGCGTGCTTCACGAAAGCACGCCCTTGAGCGGCTTACTTCTTGGTAAAAATGAACTGCTCCCCTACCTTCTCCCTGGCTTCTTTCATGTGGGTGTAATACTGGAGGAAGCCGCCGTTATAGTTGCCATCCTGCCGGCGATTGAACTCTCCCTCGAAGTTGTAGTAGCCCGGGGTGCAGTCGTGGTTGCGGGTAGTTTTGCCGCGATGAGCAATAACTTCCTGCACCCACCACTCTTCAGCCTCTGGGGTGACATCGATGGTCTGATAGCCATGCTTGCGGACATAATCGATGCACGCGGCGATATGGTCGCCCTGGACCTGGAGCATGTCGGTTAAGTTGAACTGGAATGAGGCCTGGTAGCCGCCCATGATGAAGAGGTTGGGGTAGCTCTGCGAATGAATACCATAGAGCGTGCGGATGCCATCGCGGTATTTGTCGTTGAGTTCGCGCCCCTCTTCTCCTCTGATCTCATTATAGATACCCGTTTTCTGCACCTCGAAGCCCGTGGCGTAGATGAGCACATCAAGTGCGTATTGCTTGCCCTCAAACACCGGCCCCTTCTCGGTAATCTCGGTGATGCCCTTGCCCCCGGTGTCAACTAAGTGAACATTGGGCAGATTGTACGTCGGAAGGTAGACATCGTCAAAACAGGGACGTTTGCACATGAACATGAACCACGGCTTGAGTGACTCAGCCGTCGCTTTGTCCTTCACGATCTCCTCGATGCGCCGGTGGATACGCATCATATGATCGATGTTGGCGTTTTCCTGCCGCTGGATTTTCTCGTCCCGAGACAAAGAAGCCAGTTCCGCCTTCTGCTCATCAGTAAGTTGGGGACCCATCAGCGCGCGCCTCCGCCTCTCTGCCTGCCACCCTGGTTGCAGTCTTCGCGCCCAGTTGGGATCGGTCGGCCAGTCGTCGCGGATGTCAATGGAAGACGGCGTGCGTTGGAACACATAGAGTTCTTTCGCCGCAGCGCCAAGGCGAGGGATGGCCTGGACCGCCGAGGCCCCCGTGCCAATGATCCCCACGACCTTATCAGCAAGACCCGAGAGGTCATCTTTGGTGTACGCATAGTCCCAGCGTGACGTGTGGAAGGAGTAGCCTTCATAGGTCTCCATGCCTTTGATCTTGGAGAGCTTGGGTTTGGAGAGGGTGCCATTGGCGCAGATCACGAACTTCGCTTTCATGTGATCGCCACGGTCCGTGGTAACATTCCACATCTTTTCGGTCTCGTCCCACACCGTCGAGGTCACAGTAGTTTGGAACACAGCGAGTTCGTAGAGATTGTATTTTTTGGCGATGGCCTGACAATGGCCATAGATCTCCGGTCCCTTGGCGTAGCGGCTCTTGGGCACGTAGTCCATTTCGTCAAGCAGAGGCAAGTAATCGTACGCTGGGACATCGCACGCCACACCGGGGTAGCGGTTCCAGTACCACGTCCCGCCGACGTCCGCTCCTCGCTCCACGATGCGAATGCTCTCGACGCCGTGCTCACGGAGCCGCGCGGAGGTCAAGAGCGCGGAAAACCCGCCGCCGATAAATAGACATTCGACGGTATCGTTGATGGGTTCACGAGGTTTGCTCTCGCCGCCGTAAGGGTCGACTTCGTACTTTGCAAATTCCTCAATGAGGTCGGACGTATATTGCGCCGTACCTTCCGGTCGATACCTCAGCCGCAGGTCGCGTTCCTCACCAAACTTCTGCTTGATGCGATCATAATAGTCTTGCGGCCTTGCGGAGTGTCGCAGTGGGTTAAACATGCCAATAGTTTGAGCTTCCGGGATGCCCGTTGACTTCTCCATGTTGCTCCTCTCCATAACTAACGAATTTCTTGATGCGATCCCGGCCATAGGTCAAGAAGTACTTTTCCTGCCATGAGCCAGATTGGTATCAGGCTAGAGTGTTATCATAAAAGCAAACGCTTATCACGATATGTACTGCGTACTCTTCCTCTTTCTTTGGTCACACTAGCTACGCGACGGGAGAGCAGCGCGGAAACTGCCTTGAATAGCCACCTCGCCCTTTTGATTGAGAGCTTGCACGTCGCCTTCAATAATCTGTGCACCATTTTCGACGGTTTTTTTGGTGACTTTCCCCTTGCACGTCACGGAATCCCCCGGCCACACCCGCGTCGCAAAGCGCACTTTGTACTTTCGTAGATTTTCTAGTCCGGCATAGTCAGCCACTAAACGACTCAGAATCCCCGCATTGAGCATGCCCATCGCAAAAACCGTGGGAATCCCTGCCAATTCAACAAAAGTCTGGTCGTAATGCAGCGGCGTAAAGTCACCCGAGGCGCCTGCATATTTGACAAAATCGCCACGAGTCAAATTTTCCACAGTAAACGACGGCAGCTCGTCGCCTTCTTTCACATCTTCAAAATAAAGTTTCGTGCGCGCCATATCATTACCCCTCCTAATTCGTAGCGACGGCTTGCCCGGTTTCAATCACCGTAAAGTGCGCAACCGCGACCTTCTCGCCCTTTTGATTAGTGAAGTCCGTATCCATGACTACAAACGTCATGGTTCCCCCGCGTCCGCCTTTTTTTTCGAAAATGTTTGCCACCTCCGTGATGGCGGTCAGCGTGTCGCCGACATAGATCGGGTTGAAGTATTCAAATTCTTGTTCACCATGAAGAATGCGGCGAGTGTCCAATTGCACTCGGGGCTGCCCTTCTCCATCATCCCAATGAGCAAGCGTCATCAAGAACGTCGGCGGCGGCATGATGCCGCCAATTTCAGCCTTGGCGGCTGCTTCGTCGCGGTATAACGGGTTAGGGTCTTTAATAGCTTTGGCAAATTCGCGGATCTTCCCCGCTTCAATCTTCATCACCACCGGTTTGCCAATTCTGCCGATATCGTTTTTATCCGCCATGATTCCTCCCGAAGCAGTAATCAGTAGTCAGCATTCAGTAGTCAGTAGAGAAAACAAGCAATCCATGCTGGCTATTGACTACTGGCTACTAGTTTTGCTGCTACGCTGCTGGCGCCACATCCAACGTGTACTGCGCCACCAGCTCGCGGTTCCAGGTCGCATCACCAAAAGTGACTTCCGAACCTTTGGCGCGCTTGAAATAAATATGCAGATCGTGTTCCCAGGTGAAGCCGATGCCGCCGTGCACCTGAATGCCTTCCGCTGACACTTGTCGGAACGCGTCGCTGCAATAGGCTTTAGCCATCGCCGCCGCCAGCGGCGCTTCCGGCGCATCATTCGCTACCGCCCAAGCTGCGTAATAGGTTGCGGATTTAGCGCTCTCCACCTGCACGAGCATATTGGCGCACTTGTGCTGAATAGCTTGGAACGAACCGATCGGACGACCGAACTGCTCACGCATCTTGGCGTACTCGACCGTCATGTCGAGCACTTTCTGCGCCCCGCCGCACATCTCGGCGCACAGGGCCACCTTGCCGCTATCCAGAATACGGCTTACCGCTTCCCAGCCTTTTCCCGGCGCGCCCAGCACGGTGTCAGCATTCACACGCACCTTATCGAAGCGCACTTCACACAACCGTCGGGTCTGGTCCATCGTCTTGAGCTGAGTCACCGTCACCCCAGCCTGTTGCCGGTCCACCAGCAGCAACGTGGGCCCTTCGGATGTACGGGCGATGCACACGATCACATCAGCCACATGGGCGTCAGGCACAAACAGCTTGACTCCACTCAAAGAGTAATTAGTCTTGCCCTTGCGCGCTTGCAGCTTCACGCCTTTCTCGTCCCAACGAGCGTCTTCTTCGAGGATAGCGAGCGTCGCCTTGCTATTTCCAGCAGCAATATCAGGAAGATATTTCTGCTTCTGTTCGGCATTACCTGCAGTAAGAATGGCCAACCCACCCAAACAGACCGAGGAGAAGAAGGGACCTGGAATCGATGCTTTCCCCATCTCTTCAAGAATGACGACGAGATCAACCATCGTGAGCCCGGCCCCGCCGAACTCTTCAGGGTAGATCAACCCCATCCACCCAAGGTCCGCCATCTTCTTCCACAATTCTTCGGAGTAACCACGTTCGTCTTCCATCATTTGTCGGACGTACGTCATAGGACATTCTTTACTGAGAAAGTCCACCGCCGACTGCCGAAGAAGTTCTTGTTCCTCGCTAAAGCCAAAATCCATGAGCGCCCCTTTATTCCCGCCGTGTTTGCGGCCAGCAGCAAATCACTAGAACGAAAAAGAGGCAAGGGGAGCGAAGCCCCTCGCCTCTTTCTTTGAACCGCTTCGTGCTAATCAGCAGTTAGCTATTCCCTAAAATCGTTACACAGCCCACCGAGCCTGGTCCGCCCAGGTTGTGAGCGAGACCCACTTCGGCGTCTTTCACCTGACGTGCGCCGGCTTTGTTCCACAGATGTTGCGACACTTCGTAGATCATGCGGACGCCCGTGGCGCCGATCGGATGCCCAAACGATTTGAGACCGCCAGAAGGATTCACTGGAATTTCTCCACCGATCGCGGCGCGCCCTTCTTCCACATAACGCCAGCCTTCGCCGCGCTTGGCGAGCCCGAGGTCTTCAATGTTGAGAAGCTCAGTGATGGTGAAGCAATCGTGACATTCCACCAAATCAATATCTTTCACAGTCATACCAGCCTGCTCATAGGCAGACTGCGCGGCTTGCGCGGTGGCTGGGAAACCCGTGTAAGCGAATCCAGGTTTCAGGTACGGTTCACCAGAAGTGACCGCCAAACCCACGCCTTTCACCAACACTGGATCGGGGCGGAATGATTTTGCGAGCTCAGATTTGCAGATAATCACCGCCGCAGCGCCATCCGTCGTCGGGCAGCAATCAAACAGTCCAAGTGGGCTACAGATTAATGGGGCATTGATCACCTGATCTTCGGTCACTTCCATCTGAAAGTGTGCTTTGGGGCTCATAGTGCCGTTGTGGTGATTCTTCATCGCCACTTTGGCGAGCGCGCGCTTGTCGATGCCATACGTGGAAAAGTAGCGGTTCGCCGCCATCGCAAACAGAGAAGGAGCCGTCGTGCCGTAGCCTACCACGGGATGATTGCCGAACGTGCCGAGGCCGCGTTGACCGGAGTCACGCAGTTTCTCGAACCCGAGGGCCAGCACGATGTCGTACATGCCGGAGGCCACCGCCATGCAGGCGTTGCGGAAAGCGTCCATACCCGAGGCGCAGTAGTTTTCCACGCGCGTGATCGGAATATTGAACAGCTTCAAGGGATCAGCCAGGGCGTTGCCGGCATTAGCGGAGTTGAGGGTGCCGACCCACGCGGCTTGGATCTGGCTCGGATCGATCTTGGCGTCAGTATAGGCGTCAAACGCCGCGCTGACGATCATGTCTTCAGCGCTCATGTCATAGTTCTCGCCGAACTTGCTGCATCCAGCGCCGATCACCGCAACTTTATCCCGAATATTCATGAGAGGCCTCCTTTCAATTTAGCAGATCGCTTATGGCCCGTTTGCTTCGCTTACTTTATAGCAGATAGCTTATAAACTATATGCCATAAGCCATAGGCCATAAGCCATAGGCTCTTTTATTTATTCACCGGTCGCGCTTTCCAGAAATAGTTCTTGATGCCGTAGCCTTCGTGATATTTCCGGAAGGTCAATTCCAACGGCATGCCGATTTCGACGCGCTCCGAGTCACAATCAGTCATTTGCACATACACACGACCGCCGCCGTCGAGGTCAATCACGGCATGGGTCGTCGGCGGATCAGGCGTCTCGGTCAAATAATCATGTGTAAAAGTGAAGAGCTTGCCTTTTCTGGAGAGCTTCACTTCTTCCAGGCCATCGCGGTATCCACACTCGATACAAATGCGGTGGATGGGGAACTGGGTGGTGTTGCACTTGGGGCACTTGCCGCCGTGCAGCGGTAGAATCTCTTTTTGATCGCGCAGCAGCACAACCGGGGTGGAGACATCTGTCGTGCTGTAATCCTTGCGCATCAGCTTGCGGAAGCGCGCGTATTTTCCGTATGACGACATCGTGCGTTTCACTTCAATTTGCGAAAAGATGCTGCGCACCGCTTTGAAGCCAGCGATCGCATCGGTGACACGGAAAATCGCGGCATCGCCGCCGTCGCCATAACCCACCAGCAGAATCAAGTCGCCAGGCTTGGCGCGCTCCAGCACTGCCGCTAACAGCACCAGCGGCTGCGCAGCGCCGGCATCACCAATGGTGTTCCAAAACGTGTCTTGCACCTGGGCCTTGGCGTCCAGGCCGAGCCCGCGCAGGGCCGCTTGCAGCGTGCGTTGCGCAGGAGCGGCAATCGCGGCGTTGGCGATGTCTTTGGGCGTCAAATTGCACTTTTTCAACACGCCTTGCACGGCGGCGGCAATGAAGCGATTGTAACCAAATTTAGTTTCAAACGCGCCGGGAAACGAGCGCAGATAATCTTGTTCCTCGGTGCGCCAGGTGCCGAGAAATTCTTGACTGACGCTGTAGGTTCCCACGGTCTCGGCGATAACATTCTCCGTTCCCACGAGAATAGCGCCGCCCGCATCGCCATAGTTTTGCTCCTGCTGAGAATCTGGTTCGCCCATGCGAAAGTCACCGGCGCACACCAGGATAGTCTTTCCAGGCGGCACGAGATCAAGCGCCGTCAGCAACGCCGAGGTCCCCGCGCGCAGCGAGTCGGTGAAATCCATCGTGCGAATCTCGGTGCTCGTTTCCAACACCGTGGCGACAGTGACCGCAGCCTGCTTCTCACGATAAGGCGAGGTGGTCGAGGCAAAAAAGACACCGGCCAGCGAACTCGGGGCGCGATCGCCAAGCGCTTCCACACTGGCGTTCACCGCCATCGTCAAACTATCTTCATCAAAATTCGCAATGGCGCGCTCACCACCGAGCGAGGACTGACCCCACTCTTTGGCGATCAGATCGCGCGGGAGCCGATAGGTCGGGACATAGGAACCGAAGGATACAATACCTGCCATGTTCTACTCCTGAATCGTGGTGCGTGTAGCGTGGTGCGTGAAAAAGGAATCTCGCGTAAATGTTGAGTGATGCAACTTACCCACGTAACACGTAAGACGTAACAAGTTTATGAGCTCAACCGGCTCGCCGGATCACCAGCGGACATCGCACAGCCATCGACTTGCAGGTTCGCGCCAGTGATATAGCTCGACGCATTCGAGGCCAAGAATACGCACGGCCACGCTACTTCGAGCCCCGTGCCGAAACGCTTGAGCGCCGTGCCATTGGTCGCTTTCTGTTGCAGTTCCGGTGTCGGCCACAACACTTCTTTGACGCCTGGGGTTTCGATCGGCCCCGGAGAGACGCAATTGACACGAATGCCATACCGCGCCCATTCAATGGCCAGAGAACGAGTGAGATTGATAATCCCGGCCTTGGCAGCGCCGTAATGCGCCATCGTCGCGGCGCCATATACCCCAGAATCTGAGGAAATGTTGATAATGTTCCCGCCGGTTTGTTTCTCCATCATGACTTTGGCGGCGGCGCGAGAGAAATTAAACGTGCCGTTTAAGTTAATGGCGACGATAGCAGCAAACCCATTGGGCGAGATGTCATGCGCATGCGCGACAAAGCTAGCCCCGGCGTTGTTGATCAACACGTCAATGCGACCCCAGGCATCGATCGTTTTCTTGATGACGGCGTCAACCTGATCATTTTGCCGCACGTCACACGTCATAGTTTCAAGCGCGCCGCCCCCTTGGCGAATGCCATCGGCCACTGGGCCCAGGTGATCCATCGTGCGGCTGGTGATCATGACTTTCGCGCCACGACGACAAAACTCGCGGGCGATATCCGCCCCAATGCCCGTGCCGCCGCCAGTCACAATGGTCACCTTACCGCTAATATCAAACGCGTCATCTGCCATTTATGATTACTCCCTGATCAGTGCTAAATGCTGAGTCCTGAGCGCCGAGTACAAAGACGAAGAGAGATTTCTCAGGACTCAGGACTTTCGCCTCAGGACTTTTGTTTACCCGACGCTTGGTCGCCAGGTTTTGCCTCCATCGGTCGTATGGATAATGGTTCCATAGCCGCCGACGATCCAGCCGGTATTCTCGTCAACAAAATCAAGCGCACGCAACCACGGCACCACGGGCAATCCCAGCGGTGCAAGTCCCCACTCTCCATTTTGCAGCCGCAGCACGCGCCCAGCGGCGCCAGCGACCCAGCCGCTCCCATCTCGTAAAGAAAGTGCATAGAGCGGATCAGTCGAAGCCGCAGAAATCTCCTCGGCAATAAACTTCCAACTCTTTCCGCCATCGGTTGTTTGCGCGATTTTCCCTTCCAGGCCGACCACAAAGCCTTCATTAGCGTTGGCAAAACGCACGCCAAACCACGTGGGGAAATTCAACGCATCATCAATACCAGCCTGACCCAGCAATGAGCCCTGTTGTTCGGTCCACGACACCCCGCTATCGGTTGAGTGGTAGATTTTGCCGAACTCACCGACCATCCAGCCGGTCTTTTCGTCGAGGAAGTGGATATCGTACAAAGCAGGATCAACCATCGCCAGCGTTTCTTCCTCGGCCACGCCTTCAACGGAGGCTTCGATCCGCCCCTTCTCCCACGTCTCACCACCATTGGTGGTACGCAGATACGTCGCCTGCTCCGACACCGCCCAGCCATGATTTTGATCAACAAACGCCAGGGCGAAGACGGGAGAGGTGATGCCGCTCTCTTGTTTTTGCCAGGTCTCGCCACCGTCCTTCGTGCGCAAGATGAGGCCCTCTTGGCCGCTTATCCAGCCGTTTTGCGCGTCCACAAACTTGACATTGTAAAGAGCCGTCTCAGTCCCGCTCGACTTCGTTTGCCAGCTCTTCCCGCCGTCGGTGGTCAGGAGAATCTTTCCGCCATAGCCGACGACAATGACCTTCTCCGGCGAAAGCGCTTTAACATCATAGAATTTGTCGGAGATCGTCACGAGCCGATTATTGAGCGGGACCTCTTTCACGTCTTCATGGCATGCAGCCAGAAGGCATACCAGGCCCAGCAAGGAGGACAGCCGAAAGAATCGCCTTAGCATTGAATTATGTTCACCAGCGCTGAAAGTGTACTCTCTCTATCTGCTCGGCGGCGACTTTGCAATGAGCCCCGTCTTTCATACGGGAAGGAAGACCAGAGTCGTAAGACGAGGCTGAAACGGAGAGTCGGGGACACGGGGGAGCGGAGAAAATAGCAGCATGTGTCTCTTCTCCGATCCCCCCCTCTCCGTTTCTCCGATTCGTTCGCGCTCTTTCCCTTGACAGCCGCTAATGCACCCTCTAGGAGTCAGAGCGCGACGTGGTATAATCCGCGCAATTTTCTTAAGGCCGGTTCGGTGGTGAACACGCTGAACGAAACCTGTGACTCAAGAGGAAAAAGCTATGGCAAAAGCAGACAAGATTATCTACACGAAGACCGATGAAGCTCCGATGTTGGCAACCTATTCATTCCTGCCGATCATCAACGCCTTTTCTAAAGCGGCGGGTGTGATCGTGGAATTGCGGGACATTTCGCTGGCGGGCCGCGTGATCGCGGTCTTTCCGGAGTACCTGACCCTACAGCAGCAACAGCACGATGCCTTGGTCGAACTCGGCGAGCTGGCCAAGACGCCTGAAGCAAATATCATTAAACTGCCGAACATCAGCGCGTCGATCCCGCAGTTGAAGGCGACGATCAAGGAATTGCAAAGCCAGGGCTACAAACTGCCTGAATATCCGGAAGATCCGCAGGACGACAAGGAGCGTGAGATCAAGGCGCGCTATGACAAGGTCAAGGGCAGCGCCGTGAATCCGGTGTTGCGCGAAGGAAACTCGGATCGCCGCGCACCGTTCTCCGTGAAGGCCTATGCGCGCAAGCATCCGCACAAGATGGGTCCATGGACGGCGGACTCCAAGACCCACGTATCCCACATGCAGGGCGGGGATTTCCGCTCGAATGAAAAGTCCATAACGATACCTGCAGCCACCGAGGCCCGGATCGAGTTCGTCGGACAGGACGGCAAGGTCACAGTGCTGAAGCCAAAAATTGCGTTGCAGGCTGGTGAAGTACTCGACGCCACGTTCATGAGCAAGAACGCATTGCGCAAATTCCTCGAAGAGCAAATCGAGGATGCCAAGAAGCAGGGTGTCCTGTTTTCGCTGCACTTGAAGGCTACCATGATGAAGGAATCCGATCCGAAGATCTTCGGTCACGCCGTGACGGTGTACTACAAGGATGTGTTCGAGAAGTATGGTGAGACGCTCAAAAAGTTGGGCGTCGACCCGGACAACGGTATCGGCGACCTTTACAACAAGATCAAGGCATTGCCGGATGCTCAACGCAAGGCGATTGAAGCCGACATTCAAGAGGTCTACAAGAAGCGGCCGCCGATGGCGATGGTGAACTCGGACAGGGGGATCACCAACCTGCACGTCCCGAGCGACATCATTATCGACGCCTCTATTCCGCCGGTCATCCGTGATTCGGGCAAGATGTACAATCCGGAAGGCGGCATGCAGGACTGCAACATCGTGATTCCGGACGCCTGTTATGCTCCGGTGTATAACGAAGTAGTCGAGTTTTGTAAGAAACACGGCGCGTTCGATCCGAAGACGATGGGAAGCGTCCCCAACGTCGGCTTGATGGCGCAAGCGGCGGAAGAATACGGCTCGCACGACAAGACCTTCAAGGCCCCGAGCAACGGTACGATTCGCATCGTCGATGCCTCCGGAAAGACATTGCTGGAGAGCCAGGTTGAGGAAGGCGACATCTGGCGTTCCTGCCAGGTGAAAGATGCTCCGATTCAGGACTGGGTGAAATTGGCGGTGGACCGCGCCAGAGCGACCGGGGCCCCGGCGGTGTTTTGGCTGGACAAGGACCGTGCGCACGATGCCGAGCTGATCAAGAAGATAAATCAGTATCTGCCGAAGCACGATACGACTGGCCTCGACATCCGCATCATGTCGCCAGCGGACGCGACTCACTTTTCGCTGGAGCGGATCAAGGAAGGCAAGGACACAATTTCCGTGACCGGCAATGTGTTGCGTGACTATCTCACCGACCTTTTCCCAATTCTTGAGATCGGCACCAGCGCGAAGATGCTCTCGATCGTGCCGCTGTTGAGCGGTGGCGGTCTCTTCGAAACCGGCGCGGGAGGCTCGGCGCCTAAACACGTGCAGCAACTCCAGGAGGAAGGCTATCTGCGTTGGGACTCGCTCGGCGAATTCCTCGCGCTGGCCGCCTCATTGGAGCACTTGGCCAAGGCGAGCAACAATCCCACAGCCAAGATTCTGGCAGATACGCTGGATCAGGCTAACGCGAAGTTCCTCGAGAGTAATAAGTCTCCGGCCCGGAAAGTCGGCCAAATCGACAACCGCGGCAGTCATTTCTATCTCGCGCTCTACTGGGCCCAGGCCTTGGCCGCACAGACGCAGGACAAGACGCTGGCCGAGCGTTTCGCGAAAATTGCCAAAGAGCTGGGAGATAACGAGAAGAAGATCGACGCCGAATTGCTCGCCGTCCAGGGCAAGCCCGTCGACCTCGGCGGATACTATCGACCGGACAATGCGAAGGCCTCCAACGCAATGCGCCCGAGCCCGACGTTGAATGCGATCATCGATGCGATTGCGTAATCAAGGGTAATGGTCAAACGCGCCTTAGAGCAAGTTTCCCTGGACTGTATGGTGCGGGACGGGACAGTGCCGCGCGCGTTAGCAACCGGCTGGAGAACCGCTCCCTTACAGTCGCAGCTCGGTTCCCAACATGTAAGTCATACCGGAGGGTGAACTCTCACCCTCCAACATTCTCCGCTTCTAACCACCAGCGACTCAAATCCAGCTCCAGCGCCTCAAACGGTTCGGCGCGCACGCTATCTTCTCCGCCATACGTGTTGACCACCATCCACCGCTGGCCTTCCAGGCGATAGATTTCTAACGTTCGCATTAAGGGATCAACCAGCCACACATATGGCACGTGCTCTCGCGCATAAACGGGCATTTTGCGTACCCGATCAATGCGCCCTGTGGAAGGAGAAACAACTTCACACACCCAGTCCGGAGCAAGCTCGAAGTAGGGCACGTTCGCTAAGACAGGCATCCGCTCTCGTCGCCAACCGGCAAGGTCGGGAACGAGGATATCGGCCCCCAAGTGTAATTCAGACTCGAAAAGAATCCACCAGCCGCCGGGCGGCCCACCTGGTCCTCCAGGCCGCTGATCGAATGGATCAAGTCCTCCTCTAAGAACAGAAGTCGTCCGCGCATGAGGGGAAGCGGGGCGCGGGGAGGTGACCAGCTCGCCATCAATAATCTCGGCGACCAAAATGTCAGGAACCTGCAACAAATCTTCGTAGGTTGCCAGGCGTCGTGCGGGATTCATGGCGAGACTATAGCACGTCCTTACACTACGCAGTAGTTATCGTATCAAGAACGCGCCGCCGCCCGCCGCAAGCGATCCATAATCGCTCGGCCCAGCCCGTGTTCCGGTACAGACTCGATCACCACGCGGTCGACCCCCAGACCGTCCATACGACGCAGCGCGGCAAACAGATTTGCCGCCGCTTCAACAAAATCTCCACGTTTAGAAAGATGCTCGACTACGGTGTACCCAGGGCCTACCGGTCGAGCTGCGAATAAGACCAGCCCGACTCTCTCACTTGGTTGTGGGTGAGGAATGGGCGCGTCGAGAGGAAGCAGTTGGAGCACAACGTGTGGAGAATAATGGCGCGGCAGCGTGCCGGGAGAGCGTGCATCGACTTGAGTTGTTGCGACTTCCACATGACCAATCACTGACTCAATCTCTTCGATGGTCACGCCGCCAGGGCGGAGGATCACCGCGTCTTTATCCGTCAACAGGCACACCGTCGATTCCACACCGACCTGACACGGTCCGCCCTCGATAATCAACTTGATTTTGTCGCCCAACAACTCTTGCACATGCATCGCTGTGGTCGGGCTGACGTAGCCAAAGGGATTCGCGCTCGGCGCCGCGATGGGTTTGCCAGTCGCACGCAAAAGCGCCAGGGCGATGGGATGAGCAGGGACACGCAACGCCACGGAATCTAATCCCGCCGTCACCAAGTCAGGAATGAGCGGCTTCTTGCGCAGCACCAGCGTGAGTGGCCCCGGCCAAAACCGTTCCATCAAGACGGTTGCTCGATAGTCGATCCCTGTAGCATAGACTCGTGCCGACGCTTGATTCGGGAGGTGGACAATCAGCGGATCGAAATGCGGACGATTCTTGACGGCGAAGACTTGCGCCACCGCGCGATCGTTTAGCGCATCAGCACCAAGTCCATAAACAGTCTCGGTTGGAAAGGCGACGAGTTCACCAGCTCGCAGCGCATCTGCGGCGGTTGTAATTGCGTGAGGGTCAGCGCCGTCGAGGAATGTGGCCATGTTAAACAAGAAGGAAACGAAGAAGCGGGGAACCAGGGAATCGGAGTCCCCTTTCTCCTCTCCGTTTCTCCGATTCTCTCCGTCTCCGGTTCTGTTGAAAGTGGTGGAATCCCCTCGTTAATCCAAGGCCAGGTAAGTATAACTGCCGAGCGCCGACTCGAACTCCCGCATCATAGAGTTGCCTAGGTCCAGTTTGAGCCCTTCGCGCGTAATGCCTTCACTCACGCGGCTGCGAAATTCGGAGAGCAGCTCGTCACGTTCGTAGCCGAACACTTTCAATACGCCTTCGATCTTATGGCCGGGCACGATCTTCGTGATCAAGCAGTTTCCTTTGCCGTCAACAACGACAAACGCATCATGCACATGACCGAAGAGGTTATGATAGTCGCCCATCACATCCTGATAGGCCCCAGTGAAAAACACGCCCAAATAATAGGGCTCGCCGTTCAAGGCGTGCAGCTCAAGCGATTCTTTGACGTCACGCAAGTCAATGAAATTATCAACCTTGCCATCCGAGTCACAGGTGACATCGGCCAGATAGCCGGTCCGGTCCGGCGCCTCTTCGAGCCGATGAATGGGCACGATCGGAAAGAGTTGATCGATGGCCCACGAATCCGGAATCGACTGAAAGACGGAAAAGTTACAAATAAACTTGCGTGAGAGTCGCCGTTCCAGATCTTCAAATTCTTCAGGCATGTGTTTGGCCATCTTGGCGAACTTGATCGCGCGTTCACACACGCCCCAAAACAGTTCTTGCCCTAGGCCCCGATCTTCCAGCGAGAGATAGCCCAGGTTGAAGAGCGAGAACATTTCATCCCGTCGCTCAATTACGTCGTGATAGTACTCACGATAATTCTTGCCGTTAATCCCAGTGTACAGATCGTGCATTTCTTGGATCACTTGCGGTTTGCTCTCGATGGTCGTCATGCGGATAGGTCCATTCGAGAGCGTCAGCTCATTGATCACATTAAAGAGCAAGACCGCGTGCGGCGCCGTCACCATGCGGCCATTTTCGGTGATGACGTTCGGCTCACTGACATCTTCGTTTTCACAGACCTCTTTGATCGAGTAGATGATGTCGTTCGCGTACTCTTGCACGGAGTAGTTCACGCTCGACTCCGACGCCGTCTTCGAGCCGTCATAGTCGATGCCCAAGCCGCCGCCCACATCGAGGTAGTCAAGATTGGGACACAGCTTGCGCAGCTTGGCGTACGTGCGCGCCGCTTCTTTCACCGCATATTTCACGCGCTTGATATCCGTCACCTGCGAGCCAATATGAAAATGCAGCAAGGCGAGACAATCGCTCAAGTGCTCTTCCGCCAGCGTCTGTACGCATTTGAGGAGATCGGTAGTGGTAAACCCGAACTTTGAGAGATCGCCGCTCGACTTCTCCCACTTGCCGCTGCCGCGCGCGGACAGTTTGAGACGCAGGCCGATCATCGGACGAATTTTGAGCTTCTTGCTCAGCTCTAAAAGCAGGCGCAACTCGAACAAACTTTCGAGCACCACAAAGACCTTGCGTCCGAGTTGACGGCTCAACAACGCCAGCTTGAGATAGGCCTCATCTTTGACGCCGTTGCAAATAATGGGCGACTCCGGGTTTTTGGCCATCGCCATCGCCACGGTCAACTCGGCTTTGCTCCCCACCTCGATGCCGAGATTATAGCGCTCGCCAAAGTCCAGCACTTCCTGCACGACTTCTTTCTTCTGATTGACCTTGATGGGGTAAACAGGAATATAATCGCGCTGATAGCCATATTCCTGAATGGCGCCCTTAAAGGCGTACGCCAGCTTCTTGATTTGATAATCCAACAACTGCGGAAAACGCAGCACGACCGGCGTGGAAATGCCTCGTTTGCGGAGTTCGTCAATGATGCTTTTCAGAGACACAGGAGTGCCGCGCGTCGCCTCGAAGGCCAGCACGATTTCTCCCTTCGGGTTCACGTCGAAATACTCTCCGCCCCAATTCCTGATGCCATATAAGTCCACCGTCTCTTCAAGCGCGTTGCGAGAGTTTGCAGAGCGCGTCTCAGCAAAACGCCGCGCTTTCTCGGATGAGACCGCAGCCAAACGAGACACCTTAGCGAACTGTAGGTTGTCCTTCAAAGCTTTCATTGATACACAAGCCCCCTCTCGGTCTTGAGGAGTTCTCCTCGTTTGTTCATTTCTCGGAGCATTACTGCTCCGCTCTGCTTTTCGTTCACGGAACCGTTGACGGCCCGGTATGCAAGGAAGGACACGGCTGCACGGAAACAGCAGGCAGAGGCGCCGTTCTTCGGGAATTAGCTACTCGCGGTTGTGACCGCTCGTGTGATCAACGTCGTTATCTTCTGTAATCGTGCGAGAGAATTTTTCTCTATATAGAGTCTTTCATCTCAACTGTCAAAAGGCTTAGGAAAATTTTTTCGCGATTCGGTCGAGACCGGAAAAGAAGCGCCGCCAGGGCATTGACCCAACCTCGCGATGCCCTACAATTCCGTGCCGTGTCAACACCCTCGCATGCTTCACAACAAGTCACGCTCGGGCTCGTGCAAATGTCCTGCGGGCAAAACCCGGCTGATAATTTCGCCAAGGCGATCGAGCAGATTCGGCTGGCGGCCAGTCAGGGGGCGCAGATCATTTGCCTGCAAGAGTTATTTCGCTCGCTGTACTTTTGTCAGAGCGAAGACACCTCCTGCTTTCGCCTCGCCGAGCCGATTCCTGGCCCAACCACGGAAACACTGAGCCGTCTGGCGGCGGAACTGGAGATTGTCCTCGTGGCTTCGCTGTTTGAACAACGCGCGGCGGGACTGTTCCATAACACCGCCGTAGTAATTGACGCGGACGGTTCGCTGGTGGGGAAGTATCGCAAGATGCACATCCCGGACGACCCGCTCTATTACGAAAAGTTTTATTTCACGCCGGGAGATATGGGGTTCCACACTTTCCGGACCCGCTACGCCTCAATTGGCGTGCTGGTCTGCTGGGACCAATGGTTCCCGGAAGCCGCCCGCCTGACGGCTCTTGGCGGCGCACAGATTTTGTTTTACCCGACCGCGATTGGGTGGCATGTCGCCGAAGCGCCTGAAGAACGTCAGGCGCAACAACAGGCGTGGGAAACTATTCAAAGAAGCCACGCGATCGCCAACGGCGTGTATGTTGCTGCTGTCAACCGCGTCGGCGTGGAAGGTGGTCTGCAATTCTGGGGAACCTCCTTCGTGAGTGATCCCTTTGGCCGTCTTGTCACGCGCGCCAGTCATGATCGTGAAGAGACACAGGTGGTGACATGTGACTTGACTCGCCTCGACACCGTGCGGCAAAACTGGCCGTTTCTCCGCGACCGTCGCATCGACGCCTACGACAAGTTAACCAAACGATATCTTGATTAACGAGAGCCTATCAACAGCACGACTAAGCACTACTCTTGTTGCTTTTTTCACTTTTGCCTTTTGATTTTCCGTCACCATGAAGCATTCAGCATTTGGAATTACTCCGACAAGCCTCGGCTACCGTATGCCCGCCGAGTGGGAGCCACACGCCGCCACGTGGCTCGCCTGGCCGCATAACCTCGACACATGGCCGGGGAAATTCGCACCGATTCCCGCCATCTATGTCGAGCTCGTCCGCGCACTGCTGACTCACGAGTACGTCAACATTTGTGTCAACGACGCCGAAGCCGCGACCACGGTCCGGCGTCAACTCGCAGCCGCAGGGATAGAATCACGGCGAGTGAGGTTGCACGAGTTCCCCACCAACGACACGTGGGCGCGCGATCACGGGCCGATCTTTCTCATGCGCCGGCAGCAAACGCGAACGGAACTGGCGGTGACAGACTGGATTTTTAATTCCTGGGGACAAAAATATGAACCGTGGGATCTCGATGACGTTATTCCGCAACGGATCGCGGCCCACCTCGACTTGCCTCTTTTTGAACTCGGCATCGTGTTGGAAGGCGGGTCCATCGACGTCAATGGACAGGGGACATTGTTAACCACCGAAGCCTGTTTGCTCAATCCCAATCGGAATCCCGCGCTTTCTCGATCGGAGATCGAGGGCTATCTTCGCTCCTCTCTCGGAGTGCAAAAAATTCTCTGGCTGGGGGATGGCATTGTCGGCGATGATACCGATGGCCACATCGACGACCTCGCCCGCTTTGTCGATCCCACCACGGTGGTCTGCATGGTGGAAGAAGACCCTCGTGACGTCAACTACAAAAGCTTGCAAGACAATCTGGCGCGTCTGCGACAGATGACCGATCATCACGATCGCCCATTGCGCGTTGTGCCGCTCCCTATGCCTAGCCCGGTCGAGTATGACGGCAACCGCCTTCCGGCGAGTTACGCGAATTTCTACATTGCCAATGGGATCGTGTTAGTCCCCACCTACCGCTGCCCTAACGACCAACGCGCGTTGACGATGTTGCAAGAGCTGTTTCCCACGCGGCTTGTCCTCGGCATTGACTGCACCGACCTGGTCTGGGGCCTCGGGGCCATTCATTGCATCACCCAGCAGCAACCCGCCAGCGACTGAAGAGTTGCAGCTTGTCCGTCCGAACAGACACAATGGTAGGTGTTATGAACCTCCGCCATCACCTGACTGCCTCGTTGTGTTCCTTGTGTATGTGCTTCGTTTTGCCGAACGTGCTTCTTCCAGCTCTGACTTTCGCCCAAGAGGCGAGCCGACGCAGCCCGGTCGTGGTGGCAGTGGAAAAAGCGAGCCCCGCAGTCGTGAGTATTATTGCAGCACAGGTCGTCGACCAACATCAGCGAAATCCTTTTGGCGGCAATCCCTTTGACGATTTTTTCCGCGACTTCTTTGAACCCTTTCAACGCAAACAACCGGAACAAAGTCTGGGTTCGGGAGTCGTCATCCGAGCGGACGGCTACGTGCTCACCAATGAGCACGTTGTCGTGCAAGCTGAGAAGATTTTCGTTCAGCTTTCCAACGAACGCAAAATGAGCGCCCGCTTGGTAGGTGCGGACTCCGATTCGGATCTAGCGGTGCTGAAAATTGACGACAGTAAATCGCTCCCCTTCCTGCCGCTCGGCAGTTCGGATGACTTGATGATCGGCGAAACCGTCATCGCTATTGGCAATCCTTTTGGTCTTTCCCATACAGTCACAACTGGCGTGGTCAGCGCGCTCAACCGTTCGCTGAACACCGACGGGAGAACCTACTACGACTTCATCCAAACTGACGCCTCGATTAATCCCGGCAATTCCGGCGGGCCGTTGCTGAATATCAAAGGCGAATTGATCGGCATTAACACCGCCATCTACGGCAAAGCGCAGGGCATCGGCTTTGCGATTCCGATCTCCCGCGCCAAACGGATTGTGCAAGAATTGATCAGCCACGGCTCGGTCGAAGCGCCGTGGGTCGGCGTTGTCGTCCAGACGTTGACCCCGGAACTGGCGTACCACTTCGCGCTCAAGGAGAAGCAAGGGTTGCTGGTTCGCGGCGTGGAGCCGGGCAGCCCGGCGGCCAAAGCCGGGCTCCAGCGAGGAGACGTCCTGCTGCAGCTTAATAAGCGTCCGCTGCACTCCGCTGAAGAATATCTACAACGTGAACGCGAATTTAGCACCGGCGACACGCTTGTGCTGCGAGTCTTACGCGATCAGAGAGAAGAAGAGGTTTCCATCATCGCCTCACGCTTTCCCCAAGAGAAAGCCGACGATCTCGCGTGGCAGTTACTGGGCGTTGCTGTCAGCGAAAGCGCAGAAGGTTTGGCTGTCAAAAAAGTACGCCCCGATAGTCCCGCTGCACGCATTGGTGTCGAGCGAGGAGACGTTATCGTAGGACTCTCCGGCGTCCAAACAAAGGCACTGGCGGAATTTCGCCGTAAGATCATTGAGGTGCGATTGAACCAAAGCCTGTTGCTGTCCATCGCGCGAGGACAACAACTGTATCACGTCACTGTTCCCTTGGATCAAGGCTAAATCAGACCAAGAAAAGGGACGGCAGTTCAACCACCGCCGCCGGTAGCGAGCCCAAGCGCCTCTCGGCGTTCCTTCCACTCCTACAAGTAGTTTTCTTGACAAACTGTGAGTCATTGTCTACTCTTGCTCCTGCGAGATTCCGACATGGTCGGGTCTCCACCGGGAGACTCCAGGAGGAGGATTGGTGACATGGCAAGGGGAACAGTAAAGTGGTTTAATAACGCCAAAGGGTACGGCTTCATCTCCCAAGAGAACGGCGAAGACGTCTTTGTTCATTACTCGGCAATCCAACAGGACGGCTATCGCAGCCTCAACGCCGGCGAAGAGGTGGAATTCGATCTCATTACCGGGCAGAAAGGGCTGCAAGCGACCAACGTGGCCAAGGCGTCGTAATCGTGACGTGCAGATGTTTCTGGCGCGGCCCTTGGAGTGCTATCTTCAGGGGCCGTTTTTTTTTGTCCTGCCTCTGCGCTAAGAAGAAGGCATGGCAGTTTCCAACCAGATCAAAGCAGAAGTCGAGCGGCTCCGGCGCGAATTGACCGAGCATAACTATCGGTACTACGTCCTTGATGACCCCCTTATCAGCGATGCTGAATATGACAAACTGTTCCGTCGCCTCGTCGAGCTAGAAACACAGTACCCTACCCTTCACGATCCCCTGTCCCCGACACAGCGAGTCGGTGCGCCTCCACTCACGGCGTTTACTCAGGTGCGACACTCCATCCCAATGCTCTCGCTCGGCAACGTGGTAAGCAGAGAAGAGTTGCAAGAGTTTCAAGACCGCATCTATCGTTTTCTCAAGAGCGATGCTCCAGTCGAATATGTCGCAGAGGCGAAAATTGACGGCGTGGCCGTTGAACTCGTCTACGAAGACGGCAAGTTGATGGTCGGGTCCACTCGTGGCGATGGGGTGACGGGAGAAGACATCACGCAGAATCTCAAAACTGTCCGTTCGGTTCCTCTCACTCTGGTGCGACAGGCTCGGCATGCCAATCCAACGCGCCTCGAAATTCGCGGCGAAGTTTTTTTAGCCTCAGCATCATTTCGCCAATTGAATCGTGAGAGAGCCGAAGCGGGGGAATCGTTATTTGCGAACCCGCGCAATGCCACCGCCGGCTCCCTCAAACAACTGGACTCTGCGGTCACCGCTAAGCGTCCACTTGACCTGTTCTGTCATGGACTTGGTCTAGTTGAAGGCATTAGCTTGACCTCGCACTGGGAGTTCACCGAGGCGCTCAAGGAATGGGGTTGCAAACCCGTGCCGCAGCGGCGTCTCTGTCGCAATCTTGACGAAGTTTTCACCTTTTTCGATGAGCTGCAAGAACAACGCGACGCGCTTCCGTATGAAATTGACGGCGTCGTTGTCAAAGTGAACAGTTTTGCACTCCAGCGTCAGCTCGGTGAAGTTTCCCGTTCGCCGCGCTGGGCGATCGCCTATAAATTTCCTGCGCGCCAAGCGACCACGAAAGTCTTTAACATTGTCCCGCAAGTTGGTCGCACGGGAGTGCTCACGCCGGTGGCGGAGCTGGAGCCAGTCGGAATCGGCGGCGTGACGGTCAGAAATGCGTCGTTGCACAATATGGATGAAATCAACCGCAAGGATATTCGCATCGGCGACACTGTGGTGGTCGAACGCGCCGGTGATGTTATCCCCTATGTCGTCAAAGCTATTCCCGAGAAGAGAACCGGTCATGAGCAACAATTCAGCATGCCCACGACCTGCCCTCGGTGCGGCGCGGAGGTGGAGCGAGAAGCCGGAGAAGCCGCCTATCGCTGCACCGGACTCGCATGTCCAGCCAAGCTGAAAGAAAGTCTGAAATTCTTTGGTGCGCGGGGCTCGATGGATATCGAAGGTCTGGGAGAAAAGATTATCGAGCAGCTCGTGGACAAGAGCCTCGTCCACGACGCCGGCGACTTTTACCGCCTCACTAAAGAGCAAGTCGCTTCACTAGAGCGCATGGCCGAGAAATCAGCGCAAAATCTTCTTGACGCCATAGAAAAGAGTAAGAAAACGACCCTCCCCCGCTTCATTGCGTCACTTGGTATCCGACATGTGGGGGAAGCCACAGCGAAGCAGCTCGCCGAACACTTCGGCGACTTCGCTCACATTCGGGAAGCGGCCGAAGAAGAATTTCAGCAGGTGCGCGACATTGGTCCTGAAGTTGCGCGTAGTCTCGCCCACTTCTTTCAGCAGCCACAGAACCGTCAAGTGATCGACAAGCTGCTCAGCGCGGGTGTACATTTTCCTAGAGTGACCGCCCGCCGTGACGGTAAATTGAGTGGACAAACCTTTGTGGTCACGGGGACGCTCGCTTCAATGACGCGCCCCGAAGCCCAGAAACGCATCGAAGCCCTCGGCGGCAAAGTTTCGTCCAGCGTGTCAAAACAGACAAGTTATGTCGTGGCTGGCGCGGAGCCCGGCTCAAAGCTGGACAAAGCGCGTCAGCTTGGTGTACGGGTATTGGAGGAAGAGGAGTTTTTGCGGATGGTGGAGTGACCCTGAGAAAGAAGCGCGAGAGAAGAATCCGCTTGCTCTCGCTTCTCCAGGAAGGCATTGTAAGGAAGTAAAGAGTTCCTTCGGCAAGGAAAAGTCGTGGCAACAAGAGCAGCTCTTCGGAAAAGTGAACACCCCTACATTGGACACAAGACCGATACGTGTGGAGGCCGGGCCATCATCACTGGCACTCGCATTGAGGTGAGCCTCATTGCCTGGCACTACAAACAAGGACGCACAGTGGACGAAATCCTGCAGAGCTATCCCCACCTCACCCCTGCCCAGGTTCATGATGCTCTTTCCTATTACTTTGATCATCAATCCGAGATCGAAGAGGAAATTCTTCTCAGTCAAGATCATGACCACTGGATGAAGCAATACCCTCCGTCAAAGCCGCGTGACTAATATCAAGCTCTATCTTGATGAGGACGTGGATGTCGCCCTTGCTGACGCAGTGCGCCGACGTGGATACGACGCGACTACTACGAGAGACTGCAGGAATTTGGGCATCGCGGACTTGGCTCAGATTGATTTTGCTCGTAGCAGCGGCTTCGTTATTCTCACACACAACGTACAAGATTTCCCCCGCCTTCATTACGAACTCATTGGCAGGGACAAGCACCACCCTGGGTTGATTATCGCTAAAAAAGAAAGGCTCACCGTCGTCCTGCGTCGTCTCCTCAAACTTCTTGCTGCAAGGTCGGCCGAGGACGTGCAGGATACGCTCGAATATTTATCAAACTGGTCAGCTGACTAGAAAAGCCGAACTGTCTCGTCGAACGTCTACGGTTCGCTCGACTGAAAACGCATGCTGATTTAACGCGAGTAGTTCATTTTTGATAATGTTAACTTTGACCGTTTTGCTATTTCACTCCTGCATCCGATGGTAATGACTTCAGCAGAGGTCGCAGATCCGCAAGAAACTTTTCATAACCGTCAATTTTCTCTTGCACATATTGAGTGTCAAATTTGGTGAATTCGATGTAGTCGCCTTCTTGGCGATCACGGAAAAGTTGGTTGTAGAGTTTACCATGCTCTTCACTCAAACGACCTGATTTGATGATGTCTTTGTTGAACGCGGATCGAACTCCGCTGTGCTTTCCGAATCGACGCCCTTCTTCCAATAGTAGAGCGCTCACTGTGTAGAACAGCGCATAATACGCACGATTGATAGCAAAGGAATAAGCTCCAGCCTCCAGTCCGCGACGAGCTGCTTCTACGCTCTCAAGAGCCCTTCCCCACCAGTGCCGCACGGCCTCCGCTTTGGTACTCGCCTCGCTCATAGGGGAATGCCCTCTTCTTGAATCGTTTGATGGATGGGTAGTACCGAGGGCAAGCCGTAGTCCCATGTCTGTCGATCTACAATCAGTTCACTCAGGTTCGTGTCGAATTCAAGATTGATCTCTAGAACTATGCTCGTTATGCGATCGCGCACTTGGTGGCTCAGAGGCTCTTTCAGAACAATCAGGAGATCCACATCCGACTCCTCGTCTGCTTCTCCTCGCGCGACAGAGCCGAATAAGACAAGCCGATCGACGGCAAATCCCACCGAAAGTCGTCTTTGCGCTTCTTGGAGCGCTTTCCCTAGTTGTTGCGGAAGTTGAAGGTCTAAGAGTGTTTTCATGAAAGAGTCCGCCCTGCAACTAGCGTATAGCCCCTTTCTCACGTAACCGAGAGATTTCTGTCACTGCGAGACCGAGGCCGCTAAGAATCTCGTCCGTGTGTTCGCCCAGCATTGGCGCCAGGTGACGCACAGATTGCGGCGTCTCGGACAGTTTGGGCGCAAAGCCAACTTGCTTCACCTTACCATGTTGCGGATCGTTTACTTCCAGGATCATCTGCCGGGCTTGCACTTGGGGATCATGCTCTAGTTCATCCAGGGTAAGCACCTTGCCGACACATTGATCGGTCTCATTCAATACCTGAAACCATTCGTCACGAGTTTTTGTCAAGAAGATTTTCCGGAGATGTGAGAACAGGTCGGAATGCTTGGCCGTGTCGAACTCGTGCGGGATAAGGTCTTCTCGACCCACGGCCCGGCACAGGTTAGCGTAGAACCAGGGCTCCAGCGAGCCGATTGAGATATTTTTGCCATCTTTCGTTTCGTACACGTTGTAGTGTGGTACGCCGCCATTCACCATACTTTTCCCTGGCGGGGGAATCTCGCCGTTAGCGAAAAAACCGGAGAGAAATTGCACGATCAAATACATGACGCCATCCATCATAGCGGCGTCCACGAACTGTCCTTTTCCGGTTCGTTCTCGCGCATACAAAGCGGCAAGCACGCCCAAAGCGCCATTCATGCCGCCGCCAGCGTAGTCAGCTAAGAAATTCTGCGGGATTGCAGGTTTTCCTTCGCCGATAGAGCCGATCAACGACATCGCCCCGGCTTGGGAAATGTAATTCAGGTCATGCCCTGCCAAAGAAGCATATGGTCCCGTCTGTCCGTAACCAGTAACCGCGCAGTAGATCAGACGCGGATTCTTTTCTTTGAGCGTGTCGTAATCGATGCCCAGCCGTTTGGCGACCCCTGGACGCAACTCTTCTACTAAGACATCAGCTTTTTGCACGAGCCGATAGAAAATTGTCCGCGCTTCTGGATCTTTCAGATTGACGCCGACGCTTCGCTTATTCCGATGCAGAGCATTGTAGACCGAGGCTCCACCGGCGCCGGGCATCTGCGTCCCAGCGGAGCCCGCTTGTTCGGCTCGGCGGCCCGTCGGACTCCCGGGCTCTTGAATACGAATGACATCAGCCCCCATATCCCCAAGAATCATGGTACAAAATGGACCCGGGGCGAGACGAGTTAAATCGAGCACAGTAATACCTGCGAGTGGTCCTGGCATGGAGAATTCCTCTTATGCGGTCAACGAGTTTTCGCGTGTGTCTTTCCCAGCACCCGCACCTAACACTGCCGCCGCTTCTTTTTCCACCGCAGTTCCTTTGAAGAAGTTTGGATTCGCTTCGCCCCAGAAGCGGACAGGATTGGTGAACATAAAGTCACGGAAGTCCTCTTCAGTGATGAGCCCATCCTCCACCAGCTCGTAGGCTTCGGGAACTACGTCCGCCATGTTCTGCACGTCAAAGTGTCCAATGTCTGAGCCAAACAACGCCTGTAACCGTGCTCCAAAAGGATTGCTGCGTCGGTTGAACGCCCATGCGTTCATGCGATCATCGGCCTCGCAACCAAAGTAAAAATTGTTGACAAAAAGATCGCGCAGGTCCTCGGGCCGTTCGATGTGACACACCGAGTAATCATCGAGATTGGCAATGCCGCCAACATCATTTGACCCTTGCGGGAAGGTCGCGGTATCGAGCACATCATCCTTGCCACGCAATGCATCGACCATCTCCGGGCCACCGTAGGTTTTCGCCAACTCCAGTAACAGCGCTTGATCGAGGTTTTTTGGGTTTACTTCTTCTAGCGCTTCCAGATTCCGTTTCTCCCAGTGCGCAATGAGATCGGCATAAAGCTGGCAGGCCCAGCCCACCCCGCCTTCAAGGAACGCAAATTTGAGCTGGGGAAATCGCCGCGTTACCCCGCCCAGGAAAATCGCTTTGCAGACGGCTTCATGCGCGACGGCGAAATGGCCGATGTGATTGTATACAAAGTTTGACGGCGACACGCGCAACCCATAACCGCGCGAGCCGGTATGAAACGTCGGCGTCACGCCAAGCTCAACACATTTTGCCCACACCGGATCATAATCATATTCGCTGTCGAGACCGAGCGCATCGAACCACACCGCGCGTCTGGCCGCCGCCGATTGGGGCTCGGCTAGAGCAGGAATGGGGCGACGAATCATACTCCACAACATCACGACCTTCAGTCCCAACTGTTTGGTGACGTACTCTAGTTCTTCGATTGCCTCCTCAGGCGTATGCATAGGTATGACTGCGGACGGCGTCATACGGTCGGCAAAAGGGCGGAAGAAATCGGCGCTGAATGTATTGAAAGCGTGGCAGGTAATTTTTCGCAGTTCAGGGTCTGGAATCCGTGGAATGCCCAAACCGGCGGTAGGATAGAGCACCGTAAAATCGAGACCGAGTTCCTCCATCCGCTCGTAGAGGAGCTGGGGCATGAGGGCCGTGGCCCGGTCACGGGTGTTTTTGGTTGGCGCAGCCCAGAAGGCTTGCTGCGCGATGCGCTGGTCGCGACGCTCGGCCACGGACATCGATAGTTCTTTACTGACTTGTGAGCGAAAGAGGGAGAACCCTTCGACGGCCCGGTCTCCGCCGATTTTGCGCAACTGTTCACGCACGATCGGACCGAATTCGAGCCAGTGCCCGTCTGCATCGATCACAGGATGACGCAACCGAGCCCGAAGGTTTGACGCCGACAGATGACCATTGTGGCTACCATTACTGCTCATGATGGACCTCCTTATTACATCCTTCTGCCTTCATTCTTCATCATTTCAAATTTTTCATTCTTCATTTATTTGAGCCCCGCCTTGCGCAGGGCGGCAAGCAGACGCTCTAAGTCCGCTGGATTTTTGGAGGGGGAAACCTGCCTCATCCACTCCAGAGAGGCTTTGGGGTTGAGGCGCAGGCCTTCCGCTACCTCAGCCTGGGCCTCCTCCAGCCGCCCTAACTCAGCGTAGCAAGCAGCCAAGTTCCAGTGGGCCGGCGCAAGATTAGGGTTGAGGGTGAGGACTTTCTTCGTAGGTACGAGCGCCTCTTCACACCGTCCTGCCTCTCGATAGGCCCAGCCTAAGCTATGGAGATAAGAGGGTGGGTACTGAGGATTGAGACGCATCGCCTTCTCAATCAACTTGATACCTTCCTCCGACCGCCCGACACGGCTTAGAATATCCCCAAGAATCACATAGGCGTCGGCATCATTAGGATTCAGAAGAACAGCTTGCTCCGCCTCAGCGACCGCTTGGTCATACTGCTTTTTCCATAACAAGATTCCACCCAGGAGTCGGTGAGCTAGCGGTAAGGACTCATCCAGGGCAACGGCCCGTTGCACCATTGCAAAGGCTCGCTCGAGCGATTGCGCGCGGTCACTGTTCCATAGATAGAACCAATCGAGGAAGTAACTCAAACCCAATCTTGCATACGCCCCGGCATACTGGGGGTCCAGCTCAATAGCCTTCTCAAACATCTGCCGCGCCTGTGCGTTCGCCTCTTTCTTTCTCTCGTAAAAGGCGCGCTGGGAAGACTCTACTCCGCGAAGATAGAAATCATACGCTTCCAAATTGTTAGTGGGAGCACCCTTAAATCGCTCCTGCTCTTCCGGCGTTAATTTTACTTTCAAGGCCAACACGATCTTCTGCACGATGTCGTCTTGCAAGGCAAAGATGTCTTTGAGCAAACGGTCGTAGCGCTCGGACCATAGATGTTCTCCTGTCACGCCATCGATCAATTGCGCAGTGACGCGGACTTGATTGTCGGCTTTGCGTACGCTGCCTTCCAAGACGTAACGCACACCCAGCTCTCGACTTACCTCTTGCACCTTTCCCACTTTGTCCTTGTTGATGCGCACCGAGTTGTGGTCAATGACAAACAGGCTCGGTATTTTGGAGAGGCTCGCAGTAATGTCTATGGTAATGCCGTTGCTGAAGTAATCTTGCTCGGGGTCATTGGTCAAGTTGACAAAGGGCATGACAGCGACGGAGGGCTTGTCTGGTAAAGGCAAGGATTGGGGGTTGGGAATTGAGGATTGGGAGTTGGAGCCAGGAGAGGGGAAATGGTGGACAGTGACGAGTGTGGCCGCGATGAGGAGCAATCCTGCTGCTATCCAGTGCGCGGGGTGCATTCGACGCGAGAACTTGAGCCGTTGGACTTGGAACTTTTGCCGAAGCCCCGTGGGAGGTTCGGCCAGCAAGGCATAGACATGGAACCGCTCAGCAATGTTCTTGAGCTGGGGGCGGCCCAGCGAGATTACCATGCCCAAGTCGAGCTTCTTCACCACGTCCCGATACACCGCCTCGGAAATATAAATCGTATCGGGCTCCGCCAGCGTTTGCAGCCGTGAGGCGATGTTCACCCCGTCGCCAAACACATCACCCTCTTTCTGCACGATGTCGCCCGAGTGCACGCCGATGCGCACGTGCATCTGCTCGTGGGCCTCGTGCTGCGCGTTGTAAGCGCGAAAGCGGGCTTGGATCTGCTGCGCGCACTGGACAGCGTTGACCACAGAGGGGAAGTCCACCAGGAACGCGTCGCCAATCGTCTTAATCACCACGCCGTGCTGTTCCGTCACAGCGTGGCGAATGATTTGGTTATGAATCTCCAGCAAGCGCAGCGTACGCCCTTCATCCGCACCCATCTGACGGCTAAAGCCCGCCATATCGGTGAACATAATGGCGGCGAGCCGACGGGTCCCGGCAGGAGGCGATGGGGATTGCTCCGCTGACATGCGAGCGATTATGCGCCGGGCTCTTCCTCGTTGTCAAATGGTCCAAGCGTCACGGTCTATAGTTGTCATCCTTCTGTATTCCCAGTAGGTTTCAGTCCAGAATATGCAGACGATACTTCTTGACCGTCTCACCTCTCTCGACTGGCCATCATTTGAGCAGTCGCTCTGGGAACGCGGCTACGCTAAAACCCCGCCCGTACTCACGTCGCAGGAATGCGCCGATTTGATCGCGCTTTACCCTGACAAGGAAAAATTTCGCAGCCGCATCGTGATGGAACGGCATCGTTTCGGCATTGGCGAATATAAATACTTCGCCAGCCCGTTACCGTCGCTCGTGCAGGATCTCCGCACGCATCTGTATTCTCCACTTGCCGCTCTAGCCAATGAGTGGATGCAGGCCTTACGCGTGTCTGATCGCTTTCCCGCGCAACTCTCCACGTTTCTGGCCCATTGCCATGCACACGAGCAGACACGCCCTACTCCGCTGCTGCTCCGCTACGAAGCGGAAGGTTACAATTGTTTACACCAAGATCTCTACGGCGAGATCGTCTTTCCTTTGCAGATTACGTGTTTTCTCGGTCAACCAGGCCAGGATTACACAGGCGGCGAGTTTCTTCTTGTTGAGCAGCAACCACGCGCCCAATCGCGGGGTGAAGCGATTTTACCAAAGCAAGGAGAAATGATTATTTTCACCACACGCTTTCGGCCAGCCCAAGGCAAGCGTGGTTATTATCGTGCACAAATGCGGCACGGGGTTAGTCGCGTGACGTCCGGGACACGTTACACGCTCGGCATTATCTTCCACGATGCGAAGTAAGCAAGGAAGAACTAGATTCCCGCTGCTCCTGTTCTGTACTTTTGCTCCGTCGACTGCGCTCAGGACAGGCTTTTGCCCTTTGCCTTTTGACTTTTTAGTCCTCCCCAGCCTGCCAAAAATGCTTGCCTTCGCCATACTCATGCTGTCCGTGTAGCGGCTTGCCTTCAGCAAAGCGACTCAAGCGAAACGGGCTCAAATCAACGCTCGTGCTTTGGCCCTGTGTGATCAATTCTGTCAGACACTGTCCAATCGCCGGCGCTTTCTTAAAGCCCGTGCCGGATAACCCACAGGCCAGATAAAATCCCTCCGGCCCAGCTTGCCCCAAAATCGCCTTCCCATCAGGAGTCATATCGTAGATGCCGCTCCAACCGCCACGGGACACGGCTCGCTGAAAAGCCGGGGCGCGTTGGCTTATTTTCCGGCGGGCAAATTGGGGGAAGTCCTCATCAACCGTCTCATTGTATGCGTCCGGATCAACTCCTTCTTCTCCAGCACCCGCGCCAACTACGGTCGAGAGCCCATCCTCCGGCTTGAAATACATACCGACGCCAATGTCGGCGACGACGCAGTGGCGACGCAACACCTCGCGCGGTTGACGAAAGAGGCCAATCTGATTGCGCTCAACCACAATCGGAATCGTCAGCCCGACCATACGCCCCAAATTTGCCGCCCAACAGCCGGCAGCGTTAATCACGATGGGTGACTCGATCGTTCCTTGGTCCGTGGTTACGCCACGTATGCGACTGGTGTCGGTCAACACGTTTGTCACCGAGACGCCTTCGCGCAATTCCGCGCCAAGTTCCTGAGCTCGTCGAGCGAAAGTCAACACCGTTAATAAAGGATCAGCATAGCCGCTGTCCGGCTCGTATGCTCCTGCGGCGACACCACCAAGAGCGCAGGCAGGTTCGATCTCTTGCACTTCCTGAGCACTCACAACACGGGAATTGACGCCGATCCGTTTGTGCATGGCGACGTTCGCCTTGAGATTTTCGACATTGTCCTGTTCCACTAGCCACAACACTCCACAACGCACGAAGCCACAGTCTCCGCCGACCACATCAGCGAAATGGGCATAGGTGCGAAAACTCGCCCACGCCAGGCGTGTCTCAGGTTCATTCTCGTAGTGCATACGGACAATCGCGGTCGACTTCCCGGTCCCGCCAGCGCCGAGATGCTTTTTCTCCAACAACACCACCTGCAAGCGCGCCTTGGCGAGATGATAAGCAAGGCTCGCCCCGGTCACTCCTCCGCCAATCACAACGATATCAGCGGTCGTATTCATGATCGCGCTCCTTTTCTACAATTGCCGCAGACTTTGTCGCTAACTCACGCACATCAAACGCACGTCGTTCAGGAATGGCGAGCAGTCGTTTTTGCGCCACTTGAATCGCTGGTTGCCCGAGGTCGCAGCCTATCCAGCGACGTCCCAGCTTCTCCGCCACAGCCAGTGTCGTGCCTGATCCACAGAAGAAGTCTGCTACCAAGTCGCCAGGATTCGATGAAGCGGCAATGATTTTTATCAGTAGGGCTTCGGTCTTTTGCGTGGGATAGCCGACAGCTTCCGCCGCATTGAGTTGAAGATTCGAGAGACGCCACACGCTCGAAGGTGTGACACCTTCCTGTCGATATACGCGCCGTCCTTTCACGATCTTGTAACGTTTGCCGTTTTCGTCTTTTTTGTCAAAGCGAATTTCCGTTCGCTCGTGATAGGCGTCAAGAACAGCGTCATGATTAAACGTCCATTGGCGCGGATCTTTCGAATAAAATAACAACACATCGAAGTCGCGTTTCCAACGCGTCTTGGCATGATGAAACTTGCCATAATTGTAGACAATGATGTTCTGCAAACACTCGGTCCCGAAGATTTCATTCATAAGCAGTTGGACGTGTGCGTTTACCTCCCAGCCAATATGGACGTAGATGCTGCCAGTAGGACGCAACAACGCGTACATGCGCTGCAGCCGGGGCCAGAGCATGGATAAATAATTCGACAATCCTTGCCCCCAGGTGTCCTCGTAAGCAGGCTCAGCGGAAGCGAGAAAAAAACTCCCGCCAGTTGCAAACGGTGGGTCAATGTACATCAAGTCGATCGCGCCAGCGTACTCTTGCAAGAGCGCGTCCATGACCGGCAGATTGTCGCCCCAGATCAATTGATTGCGCCACGATTCCTGAGAAGAGGATTCATCGCCTACAGCAGCAAACTGAGCACGCGTCATGAGCTGTAGCTCTGGACTGGGGCCAGTTTGCACAGTTCCATCCTCGGCATATTTTCCTGGCCACACCAATTCGGCTCTCCTATGTCCACCCTTCCCCATACGTTACGGCTCCTTCGCTTCGACACATGCAGGGTTTCTCGCGCCACAGCAAGAGGGGAGGCTCGCACCAATTGAGAAACTACGGTAAAGAGCCAAGAATATGGAACGGATTCACGTGATCGTGCAGGGGCGAGTCCAAGGAGTATACTACCGCGCCGCCGCGCGAGACCGCGCTCGTCAGCTCGTACTCAAGGGTTGGGTGCGGAATTGCCCGGACGGCAACGTCGAAATTGTCGCTGAAGGAGAAGAGGCTCAGCTTGCCCAACTGATCGCGTGGAGCCAGAAAGGTCCACCTGCAGCCCATGTTACTGATGTCAAAATCGAGAGACAAGCGGCTACGGGAGAGTTTGTTGAATTTTCAATTAAATACTAAAGGCAAGAGGAGGAAGGTATGCAAAAAATCAATACCGTCACCGGAACCTGCACCCCACAAGAGTTGGGGACCACTTTGGTCCACGAGCATCTGCTGATCGCCTGGGCCGGTTGGGAAGCGGACAGCATTGTCATCAAAGGGTTCAAACGCGACGAAGCGATGAAGGTCTGCGTGGACCGCATGCAGGAATTGAAATCCATCGGCGTCAACACCTTCATGGACCCCTGCCCGTCCGATATTGGCCGAGACGTAGAGTTCATGGCGGAAGCCTCGTCCAAATCCGGCTTGCGCGTGATCTGCGCCACCGGGCTCTACAAAGAAGATCTCGGCGGCACGTACTTCAAGTTTTATCACGAAATCGGCGCGACCGGGGTCAACGAAATCACTGACCTCTACGCACAAGAACTCACCGACGGTGTTGGCGACACCGGCATCAAACCAGCGTTCATCAAATGCGCGACCGGCGTCTTAAAGAATGCACTCGGACGGCCACACATTACCCCGTATGAAGAAATGTGTTTGCGCGCCGCCGCGCGGGCGTCCAAGGCAACCGGGGCGCCCATTACCACGCATACGGACGAGGCCATGCTCGGCCTGGAACAGCTTGCCATCTTCGCCGAAGAAGGGGTGGGTCCAAAGCAGGTCATCGTCGGTCATACCGGCGACACCTCCAACCTCGCGTATCACGCTTCGATCATGGATAAAGGCGCGTATGTCGGCTGTGACCGCTTCGGCTTGGAAATCATCCTTTCGGACAAGCTCCGCTTGGCGACGGTCATTGGCTTGTGCGGGATCGGGTATGAAAAACAGATTGTGCTGTCGCACGACTCCGTCGGCTGCTTTAAGGGACGCGCGATGGTAGCCCCCCCGTCGTCACAGTCGCTCCTCGCCAACTGGCAGCCAACTCATCTGTTCAAAAACCTGATTCCCAAGATGAAAGAAGCCGGCGTCAGCGATGCGAAGATCAAGACCATGCTGGTGGATAATCCGCGTCGCTGGTTTGTAGGGGAGTAATTTTCAAAATCAACCGAATGGAGAAGGCGAAGGAGCGTATTCTCTACACTCCTCGCCCGGAGCGCTACTCACATCCCGACCGGCAAGTTATAGAACCGGATCGCGTTACCGCCCAGCACTTTGCGCTGCGCCTCAAGCGGCAGCGACTCAATACGCTCTTTAATTTCTTTCGCCACACCAAACGACGAGTCAATGTGGGGATAATCTGAGGCCCACACAAAATAGTCCGCGCCCATATGTTCGACCATCGGCGCTGTCATCGTTTCATCGGGATCAGCCGACACGACACACTGGCGATAAAAATATTCACTCGGTTTCATTTTCAGTTTCGTGCGGCTCTTCATGGGAATGTACTTGTGATCCATGCGGTCGAGCCACGCGGAAATCCAGTTGGCGCCGGACTCTAGCACCGTGCATTTCATACGCGGATATTTTTCAAACATCGCCAGCGACATCATCTGCGTAAACGCGGCCATCACGTCAATCGCCAGAAACGAGAAGTTGAACAGGCCGAAGTCGGCGTCCGTACGAATCCATTCCTTCCACGACGGCTCATCGCGGACGATGACGTGAAAACCAACTGGCAGGTCGAGGTCCTGTACGGTTTCCCAGAAGCGCACGAACGAGGGATCATCAAAATGTTTCCAGCCGCGCGCTACCATATCCGGCGACAAGAACACCCCGACACAGCCGTCTTTCTTGGCGCGAATGGTTTCCTCAACGGCGCCCTCGGGATCAATCAGCGAGATATGCGCCACGGGAAAAAGCCGTTTCTTGTCGTAGCTGCAAAAGTCATCGAGCCAGCGATTGTAAGCGCGGGTGTAGGCGGTGGCGAGCTTGGGGTCTTTCACCCACCCTTCCCAAAAGATGCTGATGGTCGGATACAGCAGCGCGATATCGATGCCCTCCTCATCCATGAGTTGCAGACGCGCTCTCGGATCATAACTGCCGAGCGGACAGCCATCCATGTAAGTCTTTTTTCCCGGAGTCAAGAGTTCCTCGGCATCCATCCCGACGCCGCCAAGCGCGCCGAGCGTGCCCCGCACCACTTCGGCTGGCTTGTTATCAAACATCAACACCTCCCAGCCTTTTTCATCATGGTCAATACGAATGGCGCGGTCCCGGTACTGTGGATCGATGTAGTTGAGCCACAGATCAGGGGGTTCCAAAATATGCCCGTCGGCGTCAACGATGGGTCCAAGTTTTTCGTGAGGCATAAAAGCCCTCCTTGCATGCAAATCGAGTGGTTCCTTCTACCAAAGGAGGAGAAAAGACGCCAGCACCATGATGGCTGGCATTCTGGTTTGACATTTATATAGCACGCGTCACATAATTGCCCTCATGAGCGCGGAGGCAAACACACCGCGAGGCCCGGAAACGCGTCGGCTGGCGGCGATTATGTTCACCGACATCGTGGGCTTCAGCCGCCATCAAACGCGGGGTGAAGTTGGGGCGCAAGCCGAAGCTCACGCCGCAACAAATTACTCACGCTCGGAAACTAATCGAAGGCGGTGAAAGCCCGGCGCATGTGGCGCAATCATTTAAAGTGGCGCGGTCGACGTTGTACGCAACACTAGGAACAGGAAGATAATAAGGACGGGGCGATGACTAAACACACAAACAGTACATTACCGCCAGCCCGTGTCACCCGCTTTTATGGAAATCCGGACTATGCCTTAGAAACACTCGCTACTCAACAAATCACCTTTGTTCATGTGTCGAGGCTCAACGACCCATTTGATCCCTATCTCTTTTTTGAAACCGACTTTGGCGACAGTCACCAAAATCTCCTTAACTATATAAAAGAAAATCACCCTGACAAAGTATCCTGGTTAAAACAGCTTCCGTCCGAACATTGGCTATCGGCGATTGAAGCAGTTAGGAAAGAGCTCGATTTGCTACGGCAGCAAATATTTGTGTTTTCGACGAGTGGCCCTCAAGATGGCATTCATCCTCAAGAGAACCTCTATATGTGGGGACATTACGGAAAGGGGCATCGAGGCATTGCGATAGAATTCGCTTCAGAAGAATTGAGCAGTGCGGCTCTCAAACAGCCCACAGAAGACCCAAACCTCAACTCCCATGAAGTGTGGTTTCCGATGAAGTACAGGAAAGAAATTCCACGAGTAACATGTGAGGCTTTTATTGAGTTCCTTAAACAAGGCACAGAGGGTCCGGATAGTAAGATACAAGGCAGCAAAAAGAGTCAGCTGGAAGAACACTTCGACGAGATTACGAAGATCAAAAGCGATGTGTGGGCACATGAAAACGAGTGGCGGTTGATGTGGAAGAATGATGAGACGAGAATGAAAATTCATCGCTGTCCTATCCCAGCGAAAGCGATTACTCGGATTTTCCTAGGGTTAAGCGTATCTAAGCAGACAGCAGACGATGTAATTTTCGAGGCTAAACAGAAACTGCCATCTGCGCAGATTTTCCGGGCTCGCAAGCGGATTGGTGAATTTGCACTTGATTTTGAACAGGTGGCTTGAAAAAGAAAGTTTGTCCATTTTTGAAACATGATCTTTAAGAACTGGGTATCGGGTCGTTGTTACTATGCGCCCGCAATTTGCAGACACAAATTCGTCGCTGATGCACAGACTAGGCGTGAAAAACCATTATTAACTGTCCGCGAATTGCTGTCGCACTATGACAATGACCCGATACACAATCCCAATGCTTCTCTAGAGGTGTTCAAGCAGAATTTTCCCTTCAAAAATCCAGCGAACTTAGAACGTCTGCTTGCCGCGTGGCGCAAGGCGGGGCTGAAGTGAAGGTTGAGGAAGTAGTCAGCATTCAGTAATCAGTTGCGCAAGATACGCAATGCTGGCCCTTAGCTACTTTACGTGACCGATCCAGCAATTCTTGCTAATGTGTCTTATCGCATGAGGTCAACAATTATGGAAGCTGTACGTTTGCAAAAGGTTATTGAGAAGGATGGAGAATTGCTGCTCACTGAGCTGCCATGCAAAAAAGGCCAACGCGTAGAAGTTATCGTTCTGGCTGAACCTCTAGCCTCCGCACCACTCTCAAAGCTGATGGCCAAACAGCTCCTGGAGTCAGGTGTAGTCGGCCTCTGGCAAGATCGAGAGGATATTACCGACAGCGCCGCCTATGCCCGTCAACTGCGCGAAGAGGCCCAGCGACGACAGAGGTAAGCAGTGATTCTACTGGACACTGATGTGATGATCGACCTCTTGCGACGTTACTCGCCGGCGGTGGCGTGGCTGGAGTCTCTGGGAGACGATGAATTACAGTTGCCTGGATTCGTGGTCATGGAGTTGCTTCAGGGATGTCGAAACAAGGCGGAACAAGAGAAGCTGGAAAAGGAACTGCAATCTTATGCTGTGACTTGGCCATCCCCAGCAACCTGCAACGAGGCCCGTGCGGTATTTGCACGTGCTCACCTCAGCCACGGACTCGGGCTCCTGGATGCTTTGATCGGACAGACTGCGGTTGCGTTACAGGTCCCGCTCTATACTTTCAACGACAAGCACTACGCTGGCCTCCCGGGCCTGCAAACGGTCCAGCCCTATACCAGACAAACTTTATAGTTTGGGCGGTGCACGCGAAGCCTGAGCTTGTTGAGCAAGACAAAGCGATCCAATGGTCTCCCGAGGAAAAAGGGCATTACCAACGATGTTACAGGATGAGACGCGCAAGCTGGCGGCAATTGTGTTCACCGACATCGTGGGCTTTAGCCGTCAGATGGGTGCCGATGAAGGGCGCACGTTGCGCTTGCTGGAGGTCCATAATCAGCTGCTCCACCAAGCCGTGGCGGAGCAGCACGGCACGGTGATCAAGACGATTGGCGACGCGTTTTTGGTCGATTTTTCCTCCGTGGTCAACGCGGTCCAGTGCGCCCAGCAGATTCAAGCCCGCTTCCGCGCCTACAACGCCCAGCACGAGGTTGGGGAGCAGATGCACCTGCGCATTGGCGTCCACTCGGGAGATATTGTCCAGAAAGACGGCGATGTGTTTGGTGATGGCGTCAACATTGCCAAGCGGCTGCAAGAGCTGACGGAGCCCGACACGATCTGTCTTTCCGATGTGGTGTACCGGGACGTGGTCAAGAAGCTCGACTTAGGCACGGTGGTCTCCCTGGGCCGGCCCCAGCTCAAGAACATTGCCGAACGCTTTCAGGTCTATGCCCTGCTGGCCGAACCGCCTAAAGGTGTTCGGCAAAAGCTGCAAGTGCAACAGCTCAAATTCTCGCGCAGAGTGCGCCCCATGCATTATCTAGCGCTGGTGGGCTTACTGGTGTTTCTGGCAGGCGGAATCACCACTCTTGTCGTTCCCTCCCTCTCTCCCTTCCGCATTCCACATTCCGAAATCCGCATTCAGGAAGCGCTTCCGCTTCCTGATAAACCCTCCATTGTTATCCGGCCTTTCGCCAACCTGAGCAATGACTCTTCACAAGACTATTTTAGCAACGGCATTACCGAAGACATCACTGCGGATCTCTCCAAAATCTCCAGCCTCTTTGTCATCTCTCCTCACACCGCCGCACTCCTCAAGGACACGCCGCTCCAGGAAGTGAGCAAAGAACTGGGCATCCAATATGTCTTAGAGGGCAGCGTACGGAGGTCTGACCACCAAGTGCGTATCACCGTGCAGTTGAGCGACGCCGTCCAGGACCATCTCTTATGGTCCGAGCGCTACGATCGAGAGCTTAAAGACATCTTCGTCTTGCAAGATGAGATCAGACAGAAGATTGTCTTCGCTTTAAAAGTGAAGTTGACGCCGGAGGAACAAGAGCGCTTTAAGAGCGCCCAGACCGACAACCTGGAGGCTTATGATTACTACTTGCGGGGAGGAGAGTATTGGTTCCGCGAAACGAAAGACTCTTTCATTCAGGCACAACAGCTGTGGATGAAAGCCATCGAGCTGGATGAGAAGTTTGCGAGGGCGTACGCGGCCTTGAGTTCGGCCACCCTGACAGCTTGGTTCTTTCAGTGGAGTTCCGATCCTCAAACTTTGGAGCAAGGTTTTACTCTAGGGCAAAGAGCGGCGGCTCTAGATGACTCTCTGTCGATGGCCCATCGCTGCTTAGGACTGGCGTATCTGTTCAAGAAACAACATGATCAAGCCGTGGTCGAGGCAGAACGGGCTACTCTCCTCGATCCCAACGATGCCGAGGCCCATGTGGATCTCGGATGGATTCTGAGCTGGGTAGGAAGGCCGGGGGAGGCTATTGGGGAAATGGAAAAGGCGATGCGCCTCAACCCTCACCATTCTTCTTACTACCTAGCCCTTCTGGGTCGGGCCTACCGCTTGGCAGGGCGGTATGAGGAGGCAGTAACAGCGTACAAGAAAGCTCTCGCCCGCAATCCCGACTTTCTCGGTAATCACCTTGGCTTGGCTGCTACCTACAGCGAGTTCGGTCGGGAGACGGAAGCCCAAGCTGAGGCGGTAGAAGTCCTGAGAATCAATCCTCAGTACTCTCTGGAGATGGCGAAGCAGAGGTTTGTTTTTAAAGATCCAGCCGTGTTAGAGCGTGAGCTCGCCGCCCTGCGCAAGGCGGGGCTGAAGTAGAAGTGAAGAGGAAACAGCAATGTCACTAGATGTGCAACAAGTCGCAAAAGAGTTTGCTTTAAGTGAAGAAGCGCTTACTCGGGAGAGTCTACGGGCTTTCCTGCTTGAGCAGTTGCGGACCCTTGATGCCGAGCGACAGGCGCGATGCGCGAAGTTCGGCGTCGCCTCTTTGGCTGAAATGGATGAACTTCTCCAGAAAGGCTCCGTTGCAGAAGAAGACATGCTGGAGGACTTCCAACATGTTGATTATCTTACGACCCGCATCGAGCGAGTGAAACAGATGCTCACGGAGCTGTAATGCCAGACCTTGAAAGGCTCCGCAGTATTGTTGAGGTTGAATTTGTCGCACTCGTTCAGTCCACTGCCATTGTCAGAGACAAGCTGCGAGTTGTGCTTGTGGATAGTTCCTATATAGACTTCTGGTGGTCCACGCAGATCCCCGGCCGCTACGCTCATCACTGGGAGAGACGGCATGTTGATGGAACTATCTATCGCCACGACAACATGCCACATCCTCAATGGCAGGGCGTCACTTCTTTTCCCAAACACTTTCATAATGAAGACCAGCAACGTGTCATAGACAGCACGATAGCGGATACTCCAGAACAGGCGGTTCGCCAGTTCTTGGAATTTGCTGCTCAGAGAATTGCCGTTAAGGGATAAACAGGGGGAGTCCGGCGAGACAAGTGCTGAGGGATTTCTCCTGGTTGCACTGCTCAGAGTCTGTCTCTTACGGCGGCTGCCGTCTCGGCTGAGGTGATCACTGGAATAACTTCGAACTCAACTAAATCATTCCACTGGGCCGTCCATTGAGCAAGGAGTTGAGGATCTTCGCATTCCACGATTTGGAAGCAGCGCCGAAGGTCCTCGGTGACCCAACTCGCCACATACCGCAGCCCTTCCGGTGCGAGACGCCCCTGGTCGCGAAAACGGCGATACACCGGCAGCGCGTCGCCGTTGCGAAAGTGTTCGATGATCATGTAGAGCATGCGCTTCTCTTCTCACAAATTCACAGGCAGCTCCAAATACTCTTGGTAGATAAAATCACGATGGGCCATCAACGCTGAAGTCGCGGCGGCAGCCACGAGGGGCCCCGTATTTGTAAAGGACGCGCGCAGCGGCTCGGGGATCGGGCACAGCTCTGGCGGTAATGGTTTGATCATCACGGCAAACGTCGCCCAGTAAATGTCGAGAGCGGACAGACGATCACCAAGAAAAAACTTCTTGCCCGCGGCCCGTTGCTGCGCCAATCTCGCATCAAGCAACCGCAGGATCTGCGCCGCTCGCGCTGGCGCGGCTTCAGCCGCAGCCTGGCTATGCCCATATTTTCCGCCCATATAGGACGCAACCCCGCGAGCAGCCTCATCACTTTGCGGATTCGTGAGGGTCGCGTCGAGTACCATGATCCGCCGCAACCAACCAAAACCATTCTCCCCGCAGAGTTCATTACCGTATCCAAACATCAGGGTGCGTTCTTCAATGTTAGTTGGGATTAGAGTCGGCTCCGGTTCAATTCGCTCTACAAGATAGAGCTGTTCGATCCAGGTGCTGCGAGGTCGCTCGTCGTTCCACACCGCCACAGGCGCACTACTCTGACTGGTCCACGCTTGTAATGCAGCGTCGTGGCCTTGGGCCTTGCGCACACGGACGTAGGGAATCTTTTTTACGTGACACATTCCTTTTAGGGCTTCGCCCCACGGATTTGGCCGACCCGGCGGGAGGACAATCCTCAAGCCGGATAGAGTTTTCGCTTGGTCAATGTCAATATAATCTGCCACGATTCTCCCTCCTTATTTCTTCTCTTCAGTTGTCTTTCATCGGCAGCCGTTGCAGCAAACGAATGGGCTCTGTCCCGTCCCAATCACGCGCCGCTTCGGCGACCCGTTGAAAGAATTGAGCCTTCGATCCGCACGCTTCCGACAACTCCAGAACCGTCCCCGCATGCCCTTCCGTGCACAAGTACACAAAGCGGCCATTTGCGCCAGCCGTGCCGGACTGACCGACTTCGTATCCCAAAGCAGCCGCACGCGCCAAAGCGGCATCCATCGCCGCCGGAGTCTCCATCCAACAGGCCATATGTTGTAAGCCCTCATGGCCCGCGAGGAGAAAATCGCGCCACATGGACGGCGCCTCGTTGCGCGGTTGTAACAGTTCAATTTGCAGCGAACCGGACTGAGCAAGCGCGACGCTCAGTTCGGCATCCGAAGGCTTCCCTTTATAGCGGAAGTCAGCAATCTTCGCCCGCTCCACGTAAAAAAAGGGGCCAACGCCCAGCACGGTGGTCCAATGCTTCAGCGCGGCCTCGATATCGCGGACGACATAACCATTTTGACGAATCGGACCAAAAAGGCGACTCATCACTCCCCTCCGTTTTCTTTTTGTGAGGACTCTTCTTGATTAAAGCAACGAGTAATTTCCTCTTGAAAGAGCAGCAGCCGGTGGTCATCCCCGAGCGCGCGGGCAAGCGCTTCCCCTTCACGCAGCACAGTAAGCGCCGCGTGGTACTGACCTTTAGCGAGATAAACGCCCGCTTTACGAAAGAGACGACTGAATCGTTCGGCTGGAGTTCGTGAGGAAGCCTCAGCCACGCGACTTCTCCTTGAGGCGACGGTGACGCGCGCTTAACAATGAGGCGAAGGCGGCTTCTAACTCTGGGTTGTTCATCGATGGAACTTGCAGTTCAGAAAAGGGTGGTAAAGGACGAGAGCGGGGCGGAGGTTCAGGACGAATGGCGACATCTTGTACGCGACCCAACACGAAAAAAACATCTTTCACTACCGGCGCGCCGAGGCGCTGATTCACCGCGTCACGGATCTGAACTTTGTGGAATTGCATTTCTTGCAGATAAACCGAATTGCCCACTGTCACAAAAAGTTTGCCTCGCTGCATTTTGCTCGGCTGTGCTTTTCGCGCCACCACGCGACCGACTGCAGCTTCCCAAATCTCCCACACGCCGGCTTCCTGTAGTCGCTCCGCGCTCGCGACATTGGGCAGCACGGCGCGTAAGATTTCAGCAGTGGAATTCCAGCCCTCAGGTCCTGTCTGTTTTGCCATAAGCAGACACTATAAAAGCTCTAGCGAAAAAAAAGAAGAGTCTTTTCCAGCCACAAGACTTAGTGCTTACGACTGCTTGACAGCGCTACATATTGTATGTATCAGCATTCTTATAGAAAACGTGCGGCGAAAGAATCGCAGGGAAGAGGAGGTGGAGGATGGCGGAAAGACTCAAAAAAAAGGTGGGACTAGACAGCACCCAATCAACAAAGCTAGAGTCTGCCTCGGCAGCCGACAAGCGCAAAGGCATCACCATGAAACGCTACTTCACCCGTCCTGGCATCCACCCGTACACCGAGGTTGAGTGGGAGAAACGCAGCGCCGTCATTTCCGGAGAAAAAGGCGAGGTGGTCTTCGAGCAGCAGAATGTCGAGATCCCCAAAGCCTGGTCACAACTTGCCACCAATGTGGTGGTGTCGAAATACTTTCGTGGGCTGCTCGGTTCTCCGCAGCGCGAGCGCAGCGTCAAACAGCTCATTAGTCGCGTCGTTGACACCATCACGCAGTGGGGACGTAAGGATGGTCACTTCGCCACTGAAGACGAAGCGCAAATCTTTTCCGATGAACTGACGTCGTTGCTCGTTCAACAGAAGCTCGCGTTCAATAGTCCAGTCTGGTTTAACGTCGGCGTTGAGGAGCGACCCCAGTGCAGCGCGTGTTTCATCCTCTCGGTCGAAGACCGCATGGAGTCGATCCTCGATTGGTATCGCAAAGAAGGTATTATTTTCAAAGGCGGCTCGGGGTCCGGCGTCAATCTGTCAAAGGTTCGCTCGTCCAAGGAGCGACTCGCGGGCGGCGGCACCGCGTCAGGGCCCGTCTCTTTTATGCGAGCAGCCGACGCTTCGGCTGGGGTGATTAAGTCGGGCGGCAAAACCCGACGCGCGGCGAAAATGGTCGTGCTCGATATCGACCATCCAGACATCAGAGAATTCATCCAATGCAAGGTTGAAGAAGAAAAGAAAGCATGGACCCTGATCGAAGCTGGCTACGACGCCTCTATCGATGGCGCAGCCTACAGCTCGATTTTCTTCCAGAACGCCAACAATTCCGTACGCGTGACGGACGATTTTATGCGCGCCGTGGAGGAAAACGGACCGTGGTCCACTCGCTATGTCACTACTGGTGAAGTCTGCGAGACCATGCAGGCGCGCGACGTGCTCCGCGAGATCGCGCAAGCAACCTGGCACTGCGGTGATCCCGGTATGCAGTACGACACCACGATTAACTCGTGGCACACCTGCTCGAACACCGCGCGCATTAACGCCAGTAATCCCTGTTCGGAATACATGCACCTTGACGATAGCGCCTGTAATCTCGCCTCGCTCAATTTGATGAAATTCCTCCGCGACGATGGCGGGTTCGACACCGCGGCCTTCAAACATGCGGTCGATGTCAGCATCACGGCTCAAGACATCCTCGTGGACAACTCTAGCTATCCGACCACGGAGATCACCGCGAACGCCAAAGCTTTTCGTGAACTTGGTCTGGGCTACGCCAATCTCGGCGCCTTGTTGATGTCGCTTGGCCTTCCGTACGATTCCGAAGCTGGACGGCAATATGCAGCCGCTATCACCGCGCTGATGACCGGCGAGGCGTATCTGCAATCCGCCCGTTTGGCTGAGCGTCTGGGCCCATTCTCCGGTTATGCGGTGAATCGCGAGCCCATGCTCGGCGTGATTGATAAACACCGGGCTTACGTACATAAGATTGATCCTTCGTTGGTGTCGCTTGATCTCCTCTCTGAAGCGCGCAAGGCTTGGGACGAAGCTCTCGCGCATGGTCGCAAGGTCGGCTACCGCAACTCTCAGGCTACGGTGCTTGCCCCGACTGGCACCATCGCATTCATGATGGACTGCGACACCACGGGTGTAGAGCCGGATATTGCGTTAGTCAAATACAAACGCTTGGTTGGCGGGGGCCTGCTGAAAATCGTCAACAATACGGTGCCGCGTGCGCTCAAGCGGTTGGGCTACGATCACAACGCCATTCAAGTCATCGTTGAATATATTGACGAGCATGAAACCATCGAAGGTGCCCCGCTGTTGCGCGATGAGCACTTGCCGGTCTTCGACTGCGCGTTTAAACCAACGCGCGGCAGCCGCACCATCCACTATCTCGGCCATGTACGCATGATGGGCGCGGTGCAGCCTTTTATCTCGGGCGCCATCTCCAAAACGATCAACATGCCGAACGACGCCACGGTAGAAGACATTGTTGAGGCGTATCTGGAGTCGTGGAAGCTGGGGCTCAAAGCGGTCGCGATCTATCGCGACGGCTGTAAGCGGGTGCAACCGTTGGCGACGGGGGAAAAGAAAGCCGAAGTCCCACAACCCGTGGTCGTCGCTGAACCGGCGCCGATGCGTCGCCATCTGCCGATGGATCGGCAAGCTATTTGTCACAAATTTGACGTGGCGGGACATGAAGGATACATTCACGTCGGCTTTTACGAAGACGGGACACCAGGCGAAATTTTCATCAAGATGGCCAAGGAAGGCAGCACGATCTCGGGACTCATGGACACGATCGCCACACTTACTTCTTTGGCCCTGCAGTATGGAGTTCCGCTCGAAGCCTTAACCAATAAGTTCAGTCACGTGCGTTTCGAACCATCAGGATTCACGAAGAATCCCGCTATTCCGTACGCAAAGTCCCTGACCGATTATATCTTCCGTTTCCTGGGCTCGCGGTTCTTGTCAACGGAACAGAAGCAATCGGCTGGGCTCGTCGAGACCAGTGAACCAAAAGAAACTCTACCGAACGGCGGCGGAGGTCAGACCTTGGTGGCAAGTAACGGCGCAGCCGTCCAGGCAAGCGGACCAGCGCCGGTCAACGTTGTAGCAGCGCGAACCAGAATGGAGCCGCAAGCGTATCAGAACGGCGCCATCACGTGGCAAGCGCAAGCGGATGCACCGAGCTGCGCAGACTGCGGTTCGATTATGATTCGCAACGGGTCGTGTTACAAATGTCTCAATTGTGGCGCGACGAGTGGGTGCTCATGATGATCCCACAACTAGGGAACCACGTGCGCGGGACCCCAGTGTGTGGAGGGCAGGGAAGACGGGTAATGAGGAGCGCGGGGAGTGGAGGCGTCTTCCTAGGGGGTAAGAGGCCGGAAGCCGGAGCGGGGCGTTTTACAACGCCCCGTTGATGTAGGAACATCATGGACCCTATCAAGATCCGACCCAGAGTCTACACTGTCACTGAGTTTGCCCGTCTCTTTTCCATCTCTCAACGGGTCGTCCGAGACCTCATTCACAAAGGAGAACTACCCGCTTTGCGGATTGGACGGTCGTACCGCATCCCACGCAAAGCCGCCGACGCATATCTCGCCAAAGCCTTCCCCTCCTCATCTCACCCAGCCCCTAAATCTCGCCCACGATTTGAGGATGACCAAATGGGATTTTTGTTTCCGGTGGGAACGATGCAGTAACCGGGGCTGCGTGTTCTTTCTCAGTTGCTTAAAGTGACTGGCATGGGCTCGGGGTGCCCGTACGAAATGCCATAGATCAGGTGAGGCCCCGTAGTTTTTACGATGGTGACTTCCTTTGGCTTCCGTCGTGGAGTGATATGCAGGATAAAGCCGTTCTTGGCAGTCAAAAGTTTCACTGGTTTCTGGCCAGAAGCGTGGTGTTCCATAGGTGCTTAGTGTCCTACTTCTTTTTGTGGATGCGCGTCTTCCGCATCTTCCGCCTGGTCTAACAAATAGCTCAACTCATGCAGCGCTTCGTTAAGGTGGAACGCTACCGCCACGAGGGAGCTGTACGCATCTTCGTCGGTATCGTGGAGTTTTAAATGATCATTGACCACAGCCAACAGGTCGCGCAGCTGTTCTTCGGTATTACATAGGTGATCACATGAGGCCATGCTGTCCTCCGTTATGCCGCGCTGGGCCATAAATTGTGTGTTATTGTATCCCACGCAACATCGATCGCCTAGAGGCTCCTCTCACCGTCAGGGAAGAACCATGTCCGTTGCGAATATCCGAGAGTATTTGGTATGTAGGAAATAATGGCATGCTGGTTCCTAGACCCATCTGTTGATGCGCACAAGAAGAATTGGCGCCACTCTCCCACAGTCCAGAGGAGGCCCCTGTGAAGAAGCTGGTCAATGCTCTCGCACAACTTGTGATTGCCTGTTCTCTTTTCGACGGAGTCGCCTACCCGGCTAATGATTGGTTCAACAAAGGCCAACGGTTTGAAAACGAGCAACTGTGGAGCGAAGCGTTTTCCGCTTATACCGAAGCGCTGAAGCACGAGCCGAACGATGCACGCACCTTCTATCGTCTTGGCGTTGTCAACGAGAAATTGGGGGCCTCCGACGCAGCGTTGCGGTCGTATCAAGAAGCGCTGCGATTGGACCCTAGCCTGAGCGAGGCGCGCACGGCGCTAGCAGGTTACTATACGAACCAAGGCGTCGGCCAGCGCCTCAGCCATCAACTCAACGAAGCGATTCAATCGTTTCGCACAGCGCTCACGCACGACGCCGCTTCCGCCAACGCCCATTTTGAACTCGGCCAGACGCTTGAGCAAAACAATCAGCTGAGTGAAGCAGCGAGTGAATATCAGGAAACGATCAAACTCGATCCCAATAAAAGCGCGGCTCATTTACGGCTCGCCAAGACTCTCGCCGCTCAAGGCCAACAAGAGAATGCCGCAAAAGAATACCAAGAAGTGTTGCGCTTGAATCCCGAAGATCCGGTTGCTCATCATGGCTTAGGCGTTGCGTACAGCGAACTGGGGAAAAAAGATCAAGCCATTGCTTCACTACAGCAAGCCGTTCGTTTTTATCTCATCGCCGGCCAGCGCGACAAAGCGCAGCCCGCGTATGATTTACAAAAGAAACTGATGGCGGAGAAATATGGACAGCCTGTTGCTGCTCCGAAGAAAAAGAAGTAGGCGCGACCCCAATACACAACGTACAAATCATGCAGTGGATTTCGGGCTTCGTCATTCCGGGTCGCGGCCTACGGCCTTGCCCAGAATCCATTCCACCATTCCTGGATTCCCACTTGCGCGGGAATGACGCAGTCCTGTCTCTTCATCAAATTCACACGGACAGACCTGGACCCCACGCTGGATGAGACTAGCCTGCGAGTCACCTCGCCTCAAAACCGATAAGTAAACTGCACTTTGATTTTCGCTTCGCGGAGGACTGGTCGCAGGGCGCGCCCGCTTTCAATCCATCCGTGGTTATACACCAGGAACAACTCATTCCCCGGTTCGATGATCCAGCGGATTCGTGAGTTGAGCGCTAAATTTCCCGACTCTGAATCATATTGCACTAAGTTAAACCACGACAAGTCGGGAGTGAGCGCCAGACTCATCCGGAAGCGCATGAGCCGCACAATAAAGTCTCCCTCGGGTAGCCGCACATCGTTTTGCGTATATTCCAGGCTGAGAAAAAAATGCGGATCGGGGCGCAGGTCAAGTCGCGTGATCCACTCGTCTTGCTTGCCCCGATAAAAGGGGCCCCATTCATATGAGAACCGCACCGCAACTACGCGCTTATCGGCGCTTCTCAATTGCACTCGTTGCCGGCGAAAGAGATAGCCGCCGGGCCGAAGGCTTACACCCGAGTGAATCACGAAATTCTGGGTTAATCGCTCGCGCGTCTCTTGCGTGCGAAAGTTGACAAGATCGCCGCTATCCATCCGCAGTTCGCAAGGAAAGTTGATGTTGCGCGTCAGCAAAAGATTGGTCTCAGGCTTTACAATGTAGTTTCCGTCAAACGCACAGGAGACTTGCCGCACTCCCCACTTGTGCGGACGCGGCGCCGCTTCCAGGAACCAACCAAACCGGCGAATATCTTTGCGCGGCACAAACCCAAGCGTCGCATCAAAATCTCGTTGCACCTCACGATAAGTGCCGAAAATTTCCCAGATGTCGTTCGGCAAATCAAGCTGATTGCCCCAGGCTTCATCTTTGCGCACGTGGGGTAAAAAGCTCTTCAAGAAGAACCCGGAGAAGGAGAGATTTTTGTTCTCCCAGAATTCCGAGGTGCTGTACCGAAAGTCACTGCCTAACAAACCCGTCGTGCCTCCTCGCAGCGGAGCGCGCTGAGTAGCGATGAAGCCAACAGAAGATTTTGTAAACAGATCGCGCTTGAGGCGCACTACGCTCAGGTTTTCCTCGGAGAAGGGTCCACGTTCTTCCGTCTGGACGTTGAGCATCCCCAAACGGTATGGCCCGATTTTACCGCTCAGTTTAGCGCCGCCAAGTAAGTCCACCGATTTGCCGTCGTCGGCAATACCAATGCGACGGCTGAAAAAAGGGATGATCACCAGCGGACCAGAGGTCGGCGTGAGATCGTTCGTGGCGAAATTTCCGGCATCTTCAAGAAAGAATTGCCGCTTCTCTGGGAAGAATAGAGGAAACCGAGTCAAATTGACTTGTGCCTCATCCGCCTCGGTCTCGCCAAAATCGGTATTGCCAGTCAGACTCAAGGTCAGACTTGGGGTGATATTGTAGAAAGCATCAATCGCTGGTTTCGTCACCGCTGCGGACCGTTTCGCCGAGGTCGTCACGGAAGGAACCACATCGAGGCCGGCGCCCTGATCCGCAAATTCCAACCCTTTCAATAGCCCGGCCTTGGACACGCGGAAAAAATCGAGATTCTGCCGATAGCCCGCCCACACCGCCTCTTCCGTGCGGCGTTTAATCACTCGCTGTACATTAAACCCCCACGTGGTCTGTCCTTTCGTGAAGTGAAGTGTTTGGAAAGGAATCGCAAACTCTGCGGTCCACCCTTGGTCAGTGCGGCTCGTCCGGGCGTACCAAATGCCATTCCAATCTGGGTTTTTATCTTGCCCCTCGTCGGTAATGACCTGATCAAAACGCGCGCCGACGGAGTTGACTTGAAAGAGAAAGGCGTTCCGTCGATCAAGAAACGTATCAAACAGCAACGATACACGATCATCCGGCTCCAAGTCGCTATCACGATCAAAACGAGACGCCACGATGGCGCTCGACTCTGTATCAAAACACATGACGCCGACATACAGCCGTGAGCGCGAATAGAGCACCCGTACTTCAGTTCGCTGTGAAGCAGGATCGCCTTCGTCAGGTTCTCGCTGGCGTAACTCCGTAATCGGTTGCGCCGTTTGCCAAACGGGTTCGTCGAGCACCCCATCAATCGTCAAGACTTCGCTGGTAAATGTGGCGACAACTTCCGGGGGGTCACTTGGGGAAAAAGCAGCATAAACAATAGCAACAGAGAAAAAAAAGAAGAGCAGCGCGCCAATCTGAACACGCTGCTTGGAAAAGTAAACACGGCGCACCGCCCCATCATAGGGACAGCCTCTCAAGGAGCAAGAGCGGGCGCGGCAGCAGAGAGGAAGATACGCCGGTCAAGGGGAGAGCAGGTAACGGAGGAGGTTCCAGCATCACAGTGCCGATTTAACTCTCCAAGGCACTGCCCACTGCCGCGCCCACTATTCTCTATCGGAGCAGCGGCGCAGAGCTTAAAAAGAAATTTCTCTCTTTAGGAAGAAAGTTGAGAGAACAGTTCTCGACAGAGTCGAGCAATGGTTTGCGCGGCCGCCTCGCGCGCCCGCTTAAGGGCCAGCAACGCCGGCAAATGATGCGGATGGGTCGCCACATAGGCGGCGGCGCGCAACCGGCGCACCTCGCCTTTCGGCGTGGTGAGTCCGGCCACTGCTGGGATTGTCATATCGACCCCATCAAGAATGACGCGCAGCACTAAAAACGGCAGACCACGTTCGGCAGCGAAAGCAGCGTGCATCCCGCTTTCCATTTCCACGGCGATCGCGCCCGTGCGTTTCCCCTGCGCCGCTTTCTCCTCTGGAGTGAAGAGGACCTTTGGACTGGTAAACAACGGTCCGTGAGCGACGGCAACCTTGCTGCGCACCGCCGCCGTTTGTGTCCGTGCGAGCAGCGCCTCATCAACAGGCAAGCGTTCCAACCTGTCATCATCTTTTACAGGTTGCAGACGAATGTCCGGGGCCAGGACAAGTTGCCCGGTCGTTAAACCAGGAATGAGCGCGCCCGCGCAGCCTACCGAGAGCACGGCGGAAAACGGCGCTGCGGTAAACCGGTCCAGTGTCTGCCGGGTGCGGTGCGGACCAATGCCGCCAGTGATGACGTGGAATTCCTGCTCGCCAGCAAAGCCACGCCAGACATGCTCCTCAATTTTGGCGACACGTTTGAGCACCGAGCGCACCGCAGCGCTCTCCCACGCAAGTGCAGTAAAAACGCCGATGGGAGCAGTTGCCTGAACGCCTGTCTTTGCGCTTTCTCCGCGAGAATCGTTTTCCGCCATGCGTGCTCCAACGCTATTGATCGCGCCAGCCGATGCGCTTGCCGGTCGCGTGGCGCAACGCGGAGTCCAGGGTCATTCCTTCGTACAATATCCCAGCAATCGGCAACGTCCAATACCAAGCCGATGGCAGGTGAAAAAAACGCACCGCTGGTCGATACACCACCGCCATCACCACCCATGCGCAGCCTCCTAGCATCGTCGCCAAGACCAGACCTGAAGATCCATCCCCGTTTCCACCGAGCAAATGCCACACCAACAGTCCAGCGCCGCCGACGGTCCACAGTGGGGGCACGACAAACATGAGCCCCATTCCCACGATCGTGCCCAGTAACCGCAGCCACGAATAGTGCAATTCGGTAAACGCCGTGCGACGGACCATGACCCAAATAGTGTGGAGCGAATCATATACCCGCCGGCTCTCTACTTCCATGCGGCTGAGCGCCAACTGAATAGGCGCATCGGGGCGTTTGATCTGCCGCGCCAAACTGACATCATCAATGATGCGATCTTTGATACAGGCAAAGCCACCTGCTCGCGCCAACGCCGCCGTTTGCAGCAGCACACACCCGCCAGCCGCTCCCGCCAGAGCGCTGCGTGGATCATTCACTTGCCGCATGGGATACAACATATTAAAAAAGAAGACAAAAGGTGGAATGAGCCATCGCTCCGCCGCAGACACACAGCGCAGACGCGCCATGCGACTGTTCAAGGCGAGTCTTCCGTTTTCGCTCTCCGCAATGAGACGGCGAAGCGAGCAGGGCGCGTGGTGAATATCAGCATCGGTAAGCAAGAAATACTGAGGCTTGAGAAGAGCTTCAGGAGGAAGGCTGGCTTCAGGAGGTCTGTTGCCGATTGAACCATATCCACACCAGGTCGCCCCTTGTTCCAACGCCCAGACTTTTCCCACCCACCCCGATGGCAACGGGGCGCCGGTAAGAACGGTCAGTCGTTTCTCGGCGCCACAATGCTCGGCAATCTTGCCTGCAACCGCAGCCGTACCATCTTGCGAACGGTCGTCAATGACCACTACGGTGAATTCACCCGGATAGTCTTGCGTCAGGAGCGCAGGCAAGGAGTGGGGCAGCGCTTCACTTTCGTTGCGCGCCGGCACGAGAATGCAGACCGACGGCCACACTTGAGGCACCGGCGGCAGTTCGTCATCGTCTCCTACTGGTTGAAAGTCCCACGGGCGCGCAGGATGGAAAAGAATCCCCAGCCAAATCAGAACTGAAATGACGCCAAAAGTAATGAGCACCGTCACCACTGTCCCCGCAACCTCTCGGTTCACACTTTGACATAGCCGTTCTGGCAGAACCAGACGATGGCTTTTTGCAATGCTTCACGCACCGGCGTCTGCGGGAGCCCCAATTCCCGCACGGCTTTCCGTGCGTCAAAGAACATTTTTTTCTTGCTGAGCTTCACGCCGACCGGCGGAACAAAGGGCTCACGTCCGGGAATGAGACGAGCAATGGCGGCGTCAACGTACGCGACACCCAACGCCACTCCATACGGCACTTTGAAACGCGGCGCTGGGTGTCCAGTTAACTCAGACAAGAGGAAAAGGATTTGCCGTAACGTCAAATTCTCATTGCCTAAAAGATACTTCTCTCCCACCCTACCCTTTTCCGCCGCCAGGATATGGCCAGCCGCCACATCCTCAACGTCGATCAAGTTCAACCCCGTATCGACGTAGGCTGGCATTCTGCCGTTGAGAAAATCGACAATAATCTTTCCGGTCGGGGTGGGCTTCACGTCGGCCACGCCGACTGGAGTGCTTGGATTAACAATGACAACAGGGAGACCTTCCTTGGCGTAGTCGAGCGCGACTTGTTCAGCGAGATACTTGCTCCGCTTGTAATGGCCGACCATATCTTTCAGAGACACCGGCGTCTCTTCGTCGCCCGGGGAGCCATCGCGCGGCAAGCCTAGCGTCGCCACAGAGCTGGTGTAGACGACTTTTTCCACGCGGTGCTCACGCGCGGCGATGCAGATGTTCTCCGTCCCGGTGACATTGCTCTCATAAATTTCTCGTTTGCGCCGCACCCAAAGTTTGTACAACGCCGCCACGTGGTACACCTGCGTGCAGCCTGCGGTGGCGCGCCGCAGCGAATCTAGATCCGTCACATCCCCATGATAGACTTCCACAGCCAGATCGTGAATGTTGCGGCGATCCGCAGTCGGACGCACCAACAGCCGCACCTCACGCCCGGCGTGCAGCAATGCTCGCGCTACCGCCCCGCCCACAAATCCCGTTGCTCCCGTGACCAGCACACGCATAAGCCCTTCCCCCTAAAGGGGCTGTCCTAGTGTGTCAAGGGGAGCAAGCAGTTACGATTCATATTGCAGCAGAGCCCCCGGCGCGGGGCAGTATTCGAGACATTCGCCGCAGCCCGTGCATTTTTCGGCATGCACCTCGTACAAATGCCGGGGCTCCAGATATTTCTGCGTGATAGCCCACTCGGGGCACACCTCACGGCACAGGCCGCAAGAGTTGCAGACGGCGTACTCAATGCGCACTTTCATAAACTCACCCGCAGCCGATGGAGCAGGAAATCCATCGCGTCTTCTACCGGCTTCTGGTTCTCCGGTGTCGTGCAATAGGTGTCAATTTTGTATTTCCCTTCCATGAAGTGCATAAGTTCCTCATCGCGCTGGCTGAGGTGCTCGTGTTTCACCATCGGATCGTCAACCAAGGAGACATAAGCGGCGATACCCAAGCACGCAATCGCTTCGACGAAATAATGCTGCGCCGCCCGCGCTAAGGGGTGAATGTGGGGAAACATCATCGAGAGACCAAAGTAGGCAGGGAGAGGCTGAGCATGCGCCGCCGGGTTCTGCAACAGCTCGTGCTCGTCCTTGATCCATCCCTTGGCCATCAGCACTTCGGCGTGGAGTTTACTGTGCTTACATTCGTCCCACACTTGTCGGGCGCGCATGCGCTGCAGGTCAATATATTTTTCCTGCTCGTTAAGATCGACGGAAAGGAGCTGAGCAGACATCTGCTTGATAGACATCTGCACGCCTTCTCCCGCGTATCCACCGAGCGCGACTCGGCGTTGCCACTCGTCGCTGCCGCTGGCGAGTCCTTTTTCGATCTCCGTCAGCGAACTCTGGAGGGCGATCTCCCAACCCTTGAGGCATTTCTCTTCAGTGAGGCGCAAGCGAAACGGCGCGCCGCGCGCCCCTGGCGCGGTGGGCCACACCCATTTCTCCAGAAACTGTTGTAAAAGTGGATGCATGGCGTCCTCCCCGTTATTTCTGGTCTATTCCTGCGTGGCCTGCTTGAGCCACCAGCGATGGATATCCGGCGGCGGCGGCACCAGCCAACGCCCGCTTTCTGCCTCTACAATCGACCCTTCTGCTGGGCAGTAGGCCAGGCAGACCGTGCACACCGGATAGGTGCATTGCTGTGGATCGATTTCCAGTCGGTGCAAGGGCTCCAGCGCCACATACACGGCGTTCAAATCCAACTCGCGGCAGGCCACGTAACACATACGGCACTCAGTGCACCGCTCGTGATTGATCTTGAGGGTTGGCATCTTCGTCTCCTCAATCGTGCACCCGCAACGGCGCGGCCTGCGCTTCGACCACGGGTTCGCGGCCCAACACAAAATCGCTCAACTCGCGCAAGAACACGCCGTAATCCCGCCTGACCACGCCACACGCCCAGCGACACAGCTCGGTCTCGAATGGGGTGCGTATGCATTCTTCGACGATGCGTCTGCCCATGTTGATATGACTGCGATTCTCGACGAACTGACTGGTGAAGACCTCGCGCAGCTTCTCCTCGCCGAGCGCATCAGCCAAGCCTTCCATCCAGCCCAACTCGACAACTTTCGCTCCAAGATTCAACGCGGCAATCCGGACTGGATGTGGATAGGTCGCGAGATTACGCAAAGAGAAAGCGTAGTACGCCGGCGCCGAATCGAGACGGAACTGTCCGTAGGGGTGACTAAACGCTTCTTTTTGGGTTTTGATCCAACGCTCCCGCAACAGCGTGTCGAGATAGAGCATCTCGTGAGTGGACTCATCGAGAATTTGTCTAGAAAATAGATATTTCACGGAGGGCGGGAAGTCGCCCACCTCTAACCCCTGCCCCCAACCGCCGTAGATATAGTAGAACAGTCGCTCCAGGGTCCAAAGGCGACCGATCAGACGAAAGCGCTCTTCCGCTTGCAAGTTCTCCGTGCGCGCCGCCTCGATAATCGCCTCCATCGGGGTGGCGCGGCTCTCCGCCCGGCTCTGTTGGAGGAGTTCCTGTGCGAGGGCTTTCCCGGGTAGCTCGGTCATAACGTCCCCTACGGCTTGAAAAAAGCAAAGCATTTATTCGAGTTCATCACCCAAGTTTCGATCAGCGTGCTCTCGGTCGGTTTGCGCCCCAGCTCGGACATAGCGCCCACCAGACAACACCAGTTCAGCACCTCTTGCTGGCCGCTGTCTTCGATCGCAGTGAGTGGATAATTTTTCCAGGTGTTATAGTCGCCGGTCCGCAGCGCGGCGTACAGTTTGCGATCGGCCTCGGTGTCTGGATACAACCAGTGATTTTTTGCCGTGAGAAACGCGTGCGACCAGCCCGACGAAGCAATCAACGCCACGCGCCAGGGACTGCGCGCCAGCACCCGGGCGGCAGCCTGGCCAAGAGCAAAACAGCGCTGCGGGCTAGGTGACGGAGGATCAAACGTTTCTTCCGTGGGAGGATTACTCAGATCCGGGAGGCCAGCGCGTTGCACGACCACCCGTCGCCCATAGGAATTGATCTGACAGGGCACAATAGGATGGGTAAAGCCCTTCCGGTCATAATCCAAAAATAGCACAGCGTTGAGAAAGGCGTGCCCCAGTGGATGATGCAACGGCTTGTACGCGTAGGCAACGTCAAACCCTTCCGCGAGCAGCCCGCTCGTAAGATACTTGGCGCCGGCGCGGTGTCCGGCGAACGGAAAGGTCTTCTCGTCCGACTCGCCCCAGACATTGGGGCCCAACATGCGGCCAAAGGATTCCGTCCACGGCGGGCGCGCCACGATGGAATCGTAGGCCATGACACAGAATGCTGGAATGACATCTTCTTTGAAATTCTCATATTGGTCGTCGCCCCAAATCACGATGAAATCCGGCGCGAATTCATCCAAGGCTTGTCGGGCCTTTCTGAACCACGTCACCAGATCTTCCCGATGACGGCGGGCCGTGGTGGCGCCCTCATCGCTTCCCCATTCCGCGCGCATCGGGGCCGGCCAATTCTCTGGTCGCCGGTGTTCTTCAGGAAGTCCAGGGCTTCGCATGATGAATTTCAGCGGCCCAGCCATGTTTTGATCCACATGCACCAACGGTGGATAATGCGTCACGCCGATTCCTAAGATCTCGCCCATGTGGACACCTCCTTGCGTGTTTGACGATTCCTTCTTAAGCGGCTTACGCCATCCCCCTGGCGGTCGTCAAGAGTTCCTTGTCAATGGTCCCCGCAAGGGAGCGAACCTGGAGCATAAAGCACCTCTAGGTTTGACTCCCTAGAGGTTTGGCATTATGGTGTCCATCGACTTTTTGAACCACTGTCGTTGGACATGCAATTCTCCTTCATGGCACGAGTATGGCTGCACGCTGTCCGGCACTCCCTCTTCATCAGTCTTTTTGCGTTGACGCTTTTCGGTTGCTCGCTTGGCGGTTGGTTTTCTCGCAGTCCCTCTCCTGCCCCTCCCTCAGCGCCAGTCAGTCCTTCAGCAGCGAAAACGAACGACTCTTGGCTGCCCAGTTTTTCTCTGAGTAAAGCGGAACCTCCGGACAACAATCCGCAATACGTCGCCGAAGAAGATCTGCTCAAGATTGTCGCAGAGTTCCAACGCGCAGCGGGAAAAGACACGTATCGGTTCGCCATTCCTAAGGACGTCACTGGCGCGAGCATTTATAAAGCCACGCTCAGACGCTTACAAGATTACGAGGCCAAACATCCGGGCGCGTATCTTGAACTCATCGCCTTCACCCGCGGGCGCGCCTACGAAGGACTGCACGAATATCAGCAAGCGATCGCTCAGTATCAAATCGTGAGTCAGACGAAACACCAACTCAGCGGTGAAGCCGTAAAGGCAGTGGAGATCCTTGCCCATTTTCAAGAGGTGCGGCAGCTCCCGATTACCGCCGCCACGCCGGTTGAATATCTCCAGTCCCTCGACACCCAGATCAAGCGCTGGCAAGAGTTGGCAAAACGATACGCCGGGACTCCCTACGAATGGCTGGCGCGCGAAGAGGAGGAACGCCTCGATCGGGCCAAGGTTGCTTTCTTGATGATCAATCGTCATCGGCTTGAGGATGGCAACGAGAGCGCGGTCCTCGCGTATCGCCAATTGTTAGATAAACATAAAGAAAGCAAAAATAGTCACCACTACCAAATCGAACTCGCGGATTTCTATCTCACCCTCGCACAGGAATATGTCGCCCAAATAGACCCCCAGAGCTTACAGTTCGACTCGGCAGTGTTTGAAGATCTTGGACGCACAGCGTTGCGCCTCTACGCCCAAGTCGCCCAAGAAGATGGCGTCATCGAAAAACTGGAAGCCAAAGGCAAGCTGGAAGCGCTCGAAGCCTACATGGCCAAGATCGGGAGGCTTGCGCGATAAGGCGCCAACGGTCAATAATCACTCCATCGAGGGCATGTATGAGCAGTATCAAAACGGTCGCTTTTGCTGGATGTCTTTTGTGTGTCAGCACCGCATGGACTCATGCTCAGGAGTTTGAAGACCCGCTCGTCCAAAAACTCAACGACTTTCTTCCGACTTACAGCCCTTTCACTCCGCCGGAGCCTCCGGATCGGTATTTCCCGGATGCGGTAGGAAAGAAAGTGGCGGACGCCATTATCAACGCTTATCTACAAAACCCCGCCGGCGTCGAACAACGCATCCGCGAACTCGCGCAACACGACGCCGCCCTCATCGCACAAGGCGAGCGTCCGACTGGAGTGACGCAGCTTGTCCAAAGTTTACTCGGTCAACCGTTGAAAGAAGAAGACAAAGCGGATCAAGATATCGCCGACCTCAACGGCCCCCCAGAGCAATTGTTGACCGAGGCCGATCAATTACTTGCTGAAGCGCAACACAGCCGCATCGGACGCCGCTTCAATTGGCTGCTCTCCACGCTTGATGTCGGCAGCCTCTTGCTAGGTGCACCGCGCGGTCCTAACCCTGCCGGGGCCCAAGGCGTTGTCTCGGAGTGGGGCGACAAAAACGCGCCGGGTCCGCGCGAACGGAAAGCACTCGTGCTCTACCGCGAGTTCCTGCGCCGCGCACCGGAAGATCCTCGTGCGCCGGAAATTCAACAAAAGCTGCAAGATTTGGAGACGCGACGCAGAAACGCAATAGTGGAAGCGGAACTGACCCACGCCGAAGCCGCCTTTGCCAAGCGTGACTATTGGGGCGCAAATTTTCATTATCAGCTTGCTCTCATGGCTGACGCCACCTCGGAGAAGGCGCGAGAGGGTCTGGGGAAAATAGAAACCGCGCTACAAAAACAAGAATCCCTTGCGCAGGCTCAACCGCAAGATCCTCTTGCCGGCGTCAAACAAGCGGAATGGGAACACGATAAGCAAACGCTAACGTACCTGCTGCCTGGCGGTGGGTTTGTCAAAGACAATTTCGTGGTCGCCGGCACGCAGATCGCCACCGAAGGGCTGGCTGGCGCCGCCACGTTTGGCGCACTGACCATACTGCAAACGGGCGCTAAGCTCTTTCAGTTACTGACCGGCAACCCAGTCTCCCGTCAACCACTCATCGCCGAGGCGGAAACCTACGTGCATGACACGCCGCCGGAGCAACGCTCTCCGGAAGTGTACGATGTGCTGGCCAAAGCATATGAACGCGAAGGGCAACTCGATAAAGCCATTACCTACAACAAGCTCGCGGGGAAAGAGGATCGCGTCCCCGCGCTGCAAGAGCGCGCCGGGGATGCCCTTTTGGAACTTGCGAAACAGAGTGAGCATCAAACCCAAAAAGAATCGTATCTGCGCGCCGTGCTCCAGCAGTACCCGAAGACGAAAGCTGCGGGCAAAGCCGCCACGCAACTCCGTGAATTGAACCTCCCTGAAAATCGCGGGCTACGGCTGAGTGCAGCGTTTCTGAAAGAAAATCCTGATTTGGCCGGTCCCCAGGGGCTCGGGCTCAAGCGCGAACTGTATGACGGCGACCTGAGTAATGTGGAACTCGCTGACGAAGGCGTCACACTTCTCCCGAACGGCGAGATTGCTCTCCGGTTACAAAGCGACCAAGGGCCCCGAACCAAGGTCTACGCCGTGCCGGATAAAGCCTGGGAGCAGTTCTGGCGACGGTTCCGTGAAAAAGGCTACGAGCAAGCTGCCGCCCGAGGCGACCGCGGCCTAGCGCTCCTGGCGCAAGGGGCGGAGCAAGCCGACTTGGCGTTAAAAAGTCAACGAGAAAAAAATGAACAGAGCGGCTGGAAGACCCTGCCGTATCTCTCTGGCAGTATCGGACAGGGGGTGGATATTCGCGGCACCCTGCCCAAAGAAATCGCCGGCACTCGGTTAGCGTTCGGCAAAGACCAGCGCAGCGCGTATGTCGGTCTTGAAGTGCCTATGCCCTTTATTCCTGTGGATTTCCTCTTGTTGGGGCGCAATGGCATCCCGTCGCTCTATCCCCGGATTCGTCTGCCGGACAAAGCGTTGAAGGACGAAGAACTCTATCGATAGCACAGTGCTCGCCATTGTTCGCCAACGGTTCTGTTTCCTCACAGACCAATGGCAGAAAGTTAGTGCACCCTTCGATTTCGCTCCGCTACGCTCAGGGCGAGCGCGGAAAGGAAAAGGAAAGGAAAAGCACCGCTCATGCTGAGCGTAGGCGCAGAGCGCCTGAGTCGAAGGACGCTCAGGATGAACTCCGGCGCACGGCGCCGAAGTCGAAGCGCGGGACTGGGCCTTAATAACTTCCTGCCATTGCCCCACCGGCGAATCCGCGAACTCTTGTTCTTCGCGAGTTGTGTTCGTCTCTTCTTCCATGTTCTCATACTACTAAGGAGAACGTTATGTATCTTCGCATCTTTGGCCTTTGCACCCTGCTGTTATTGCCGCCCCAAGTGTCGACCGCCGGACTGTGGGATTGGCTTGAACAGCGCAATCAACTGTTTTACCTCCGAGGCCCTTGGAACCGGGCGGTTGCCCGGCAACTACCGGAGCTGCAAAAAGAATTTAACGGAATAGACTTCGGTCACGCGCACCTGGCCGAAACGCTCCTGCACACCAACAACGACGCGGCCATTGAACTCGCCCGCGAGGAAATCAACGAATTTATCGAGAGCAAGCCGACGCTCCCTCCGGATGAGGCGTTCATCGCTCCGACGTTTCAAGGCTTGGCTTGGGCCGTCCAGAACTCCTTTGACTGGGCGCATCAATTACACCGTGATCTTTATGACCTCTTCGCCGCTGATACCGTTACGGACAAAGCCGCCGCCTATGGCGCCATTCTCGCCAACTATTTTGCCCAGCCACAGGCGATCACACCCTTGACCCTGGATCATGCTGGCGCGCTATGGGCTTTTCCAGAATCACGCACTTTCGTGCGGCGGTTTCCCAAATTCAATGCGCAAATTTGGGCGTACCATTGGCTACAGGCTAAAATCGCCGAACTGCAAATGGGCCGCGCGGTGGCGGAACAACGCGCGGCGCTTCCGGCTGTGTTAAGGGAGTATCACCAATATCTCCATAATCCACCGCTTGAGTGGCAGTTTATGCCGCTGTTCCACGAACTCGCACCAACGTTTTCACAACAGTTCCCCGAAGCTGCCAACATCTTTGACAATCTGCATATGCTGCATGACAACATTGACGACGTGTTAAGCTCGCCGGAGCGATTTCCCACAGCGGACGCAAAACGCGCCCGTATCTACGAGCTGTTGGCCATCTATCTCCATCGCAATCATCAACCTGGTGAAACGCGCTACGCGCAGTACCTTGCGCCGGCAGGCAGCGCCCACCAGCATCACCATTAGTGATTCACCGGAGTACACTCGTATGCGGTTCGTTATGACGTTTTTGCTTGCTTTTTGTTGTCTTCCCGCCTCGGTTCTCGCCATTGATCACAACAATCTAGATGAAGGCCGTCCGCTTCGCATGGAAGACGCCTATCCTATCGCTTACGGCGAACTGTCCGCCGAGGCCGGCGCCGGCGTCCAGAAAAATCGTCGAGGTCCGGATCGTGCGCTTTTTCCTCTGGAAGTGTTGTACGGCGCGTATTGGAACTTGCACGTCGGTCTCGGGACCATACTTGCAACCGATCCCCGAGCGATAGACGCTCCTGGCAAATCCGGGGACCTACGAGCATTTGCGCTTTACAATTTCAATCAAGAAACTTTGCGGCTGCCAGCCTTCTCCACAAAACTCAGTCTAGAATTTCCCACCGGCGTGCGTTCACGCGGAGTTGATACGACACTCACCGGCATCACCACCCGTTCGTTCGGTCCGCTGCGCACCCACGTCAATGCTGGTTATTCTTTCATCGGCAACGTTGCGGCGGGACAACGCAACGGTCGTTACGCATTCGTGCTTGGCGCGCAATATCCGCTTGGCTACCCGCATTCCTTTAACACCACGCTCCTAGCCGATGTCTTCACAGAGCAGAGCATTCGCAGGAACGCCAGCAATTCGTCCGGTATGGAAGTTGGGGTCCGGCAGCAAGTCGCGCCGCTCCTCGTGGCCGATTTCGGAATTGGGGCCGAGTTCGTGGGCCCGGCGGCGCGCACGCCCCTCTTCGCCATGTTGGGATTATCCCTGGGGTTTTGAGCTTATCTTGTCTTCTTTGGCTCTGTTGGATAGGGTTTCCCTATGAGCTTTGCTGAATCTCCTCCTTCCTCATCTTACTCGATCCTTGGTTCGGCAGCAGGCTCTTTGCAACGCATTAACCTGACCATCAACACCACCCTCAACTTGCAAGAAGTTCTCCAGCGCATTGTTCACGAGATCGTCGCACTCTTCAACGCGCAAAGCGCCTCAGTGATCCTCTACGACCAGCAAGCGGGACAAGCGGAATTGACAACAACCTACGGGCGCGGGGCTGAACTTGGTAACCTGCGCTATCCGCTAGCAGGATCTCTCGCCGGTTGGGTAGCTAACCACAAACGCCCGCTACGCGTGTTCCGTTTAACCCCAGACGAGTGGCCAAGCGTATGGCAACTTGGTGAACAGTTAGGAGTTCTCCCAAGCAACATCTCGGTCCTGCTAGCGCCGCTTTGGGTGCAGGGAACGGTAGTCGGGTGCCTGGAAACCGTGTGGAGGCCTCACCACGACATCAGCGACCACGAGGAAGCACTCTTGGAGGCTGTGGCCGGACAAGCGGCGATCGCCATCACCAACGCCCAGTTGTACCAAGAAAAAGAACAGGCGCTGCAAGAAGCGCAACGTCAGGCGGAAGCGCTCCGCAGTAGCGAAGAACGCTTTCGAGCGCTGGCTGAGAATACCTACGACTTACTGTGTGAAATTGACCGAGAAGGACGCTTTGTTTATATCAGCCCCAATTATCCGGAAGTGACAGGCTTTACCTCCGAAGACTTACTCAACCGGTCCGTGTTCGATTTCATTCATCCTGATGATCTTCCCACCGTGCTCGCCGTGTTTGGCGACCCCACAGCACGGGTCGCCTTTCGCTCATTATACAAAAGTGGAGAATGGCGCTGGCTGGAAAGCACGGGGAAATTGTTCTTCACAAAGGACGGAGAACCACGCGCGGTTATCGTCTCGCGGGACATTACAGAACGCAAACACATGGAGGATCGATTCAAAGAAGAAGCCGAAATCGCGACAGCCCTGGCGCAGGTCGGGCAAGACCTGATTGCTTCGCTGGACAAACCGCTCCTGCTTGACCAACTGTGTCGCTTGACAACCAACGTCCTTCAGTGTGATTGCAGTTATACATTGCTCTGGGATCCTCACGAGAGCAGCTACGTCTTCGTCGCTCACCATGGTGAACAGCCGGAAAAGTGGGAAACCTTACGCCTTGTCAAAATGACGCCGCTCCTTCTCCAATGGCTTCTGCAGCGCCTGGAGGACGATGTCGTCACTCAGATTAATATTGAAGAACGGTTACACACACCACTAGGCCGCTTGGCCGCCGAACACGGGTTCGCCGTCTTTCTGTGCATCGCGCTCCGGCGTGGGAGCGAATTGATTGGCTTTCAAGTCGCGACGTTACGCGTACCGCACTCCTCTTTTTCAGAACGCCAGCACCGCATCGCGCGCGGCATCGCTCAAATCGCCTCGTTGGCGCTCGCCAACGCCTCCCTGCTCGAAGAACTCACTCACGCCAATCGGCTCAAGGAAGATTTCATTGGCGCGGTGTCGCACGAGTTACGCACGCCTTTGAACATCATTCTTGGTTATAATCAGTTGCTGCGTGAAGAAAGCTTCGGCCCCCTCACTCCGGAGCAACGCACCATTCTCACGCGCATCGATAAAAACGCCCACGAGCTTTCCGAGCTGATCGCCGCAGTGCTGGATCTCAGTCGTCTACAAAGTCGTCGAATTCCTCTCACCCTCAGTTCCATTTCCCTCCCCGACTTTCTGAGTGAACTGCAAACGGATTTCCATCAGCTTCAAATCAAACCTGGCCTTCACATCGAATGGGTGCTCGCCGCTGAGTTGCCGCTCTTGCAAACGGATAGCGCCAAGTTAAAAATGATCCTCAAAAACCTTTTAACAAACGCAATAAAATTCACCGCGCAAGGAACCATCACCGTCACGACTCGCCCACAAGGACGGGGCACTGAGTTTAGTATTGCCGACACCGGGATCGGCATAGCGAAAGAAGACCTCCCCCACATTTTCGAGCCCTTTCGGCAAGGACAAGACGAGCTGGGACAAAATCGCAGCGGCGTTGGACTAGGGCTTTACATTGTCCGGCAATTGCTCGATCTCTTAGGGGGCTCGATTGCGGTTGAAAGCGAGCGGGGCAAGGGCTCGGTCTTTCGCGTCTGGCTTCCACAACGTCCTGACTTACTCGCTAGATGACGCCCTCTTGGTTCAACTCTGTCAACATTTGCTCGTCATAGCCAAGCCATTGCCCGTAGATTTCCGCGTTATGTTGTCCCAGGAACGGCGCCGCTGTCCGCACTATTGCCGGTGTCTTGGCAAACTTCGGGGCAATCCCATACTGCGTCACTCGCCCAGCGGTGCGATGTTCGACTTCACACACAATGTCTCGCTCGCGAAAATGCGGCTCTCGAATGATGTCGCCAAAGTCAAGAATGGGGGAGGCGGCGATGCTCGCGGCGTTCAGGGTGGACACCACCTCCTCCCTTGTCCGTTGGTTGATCCATTCCGCCGCCAGTTGATCGACCAGCGCTTCATGCTTTTTGCGAGCGACTCCGGTCGCCGTACGTGGGTCATTAGCAAACTCGGTCCGCTCAATCAGTTGGCAAAAGGTGGCCCACTGCCGATCGTGGGCCACGGCCAGCATCACATACTTGCCATCTTTACATAAGAAACTATTGCACGGCGCCGAAGCAGGATGATGGTTGCCATCGCGCCGCCAGACTTCCCCGCAATTGGCGGCTTGCATCACGCCACCTTCAGTCACGGACAATGCGCAATCGACCATCGCCACATCGACATGCTGCCCCTCCCCCGTGCGGAGTCGCCGCACCAACGCCGCTAACGCGGCCTGCGCAGCTTTCACGCCGGTCAGGAAATCAATACTGGCGTGGCCGGTTTTTGTCGGAGGGCCATCCGGCTGTCCGGTGATCGACATAATACCGCCCATCGCCTGTGCGTCGGTATCATAGCCAACCTTGTGCGAGAGCGGTCCCCACTGGCCCAGGCAGGAAATCGAGACGTAGACAATATCCGGCTTCACCGCTCGTATATCCTCATAGCCGATATGCCATTTGTCCAAGGCGCCAGGGCGAAAGTTTTGGAGAACCACATCGACACTGCGGGCGAGTTGGCGAAAGATTTCCTGCCCACGGGGCAAATGAAAATTCAGCGTGATCGCTTTCTTGTTGCGGTTGATGCTGAGGAATGGCGCACTGCCGTCTTGCGCTGGCGCATTGGGCACTCGTGGACCAAACTGCCTGCACACATCGCCGCTTCCCGGCAATTCACACTTGATGACCTCAGCGCCCAAGTCGGCCAGTTCCGCCGCTGCGACCGGGCCTGCATAAGTCGTGCAAGCTTCCAAAACGCGAATTCCCTCCAATGGTCCGCCTGAAGCTGGGTGCGCTTCCCGATAAAATTCGTTCTTTGTCATCAGCTTTCCCCTCCCGACATCCGTTGCGTTGATATGACTGATCTGGTAGCTCTCTCGCGTAGACGCAAAAGTCTGGCAGTGCAAGGAGGCTCGTATGCATCACGTTCACACATGGCTGCGGGTGGGGGTGGGAGTGCTGCTCGCAGGGACGCTTTTCCTCGTCGGCGCGATCACGGCGCGAACCGATGAAACCTGTCAGTCTCCCTATTTGCCCAAGATCACCGGGCAAGAAGACTACGTGTATGTTTGGACGCTCGGCGCCGATGGCGTCGGCGACGGTTCGGATAAACTTGTCACCATTGGCGCCAATCCACAGAACAAGGCGCAGTATGGCAAGGTTGTTTCCAGCGTCTCGGTTGGTGGGCGTCACGAGGCTCACCACGGCGGCTTCTCCGATGACCGACGGCATTTGTGGCTCGGTGGTCTCGATGACAGCAAGATCTTTGTGTTCGACGTGGCTGCAAATCCCGCGAAACCGCAACTCACGAAGACTATTGATACGTTTGTGAAAGATTCTGGCGGCGTCGTGGGCCCGCATACCTTCTATCCGTTGCCCGGCCGTATGTTGATCACCGGGCTCTCGAACGACAAGGATCATGGCGGCAAGACCGGCCTCGTCGAGTATAGCAATGAAGGCAATTACGTGCAGACCTTGTGGATGCCGGACAACGCGGAATATGGCTACGATGTCCGTGTACAGCCGCATCTCAATCGCATGCTCACCTCCTCCTTTACCGGCTGGAACAATTACATGATGGACTTTGGCCAAATGCTGGCGGACAAAGAAGCGATGAAACGCTTTGGTCAAACAATGGTGCTGTGGGACTTTCACGCACGCAAACCGATCCAGACCTTTGCGGTGCCTGGCGCTCCCCTGGAAATCCGTTGGGCGTTGCAACCCCGCCATTACTACGCCTTCACGGCAACGGCGTTAACTGCTCAACTCTGGCTCGTCAGCCAGCAAGCGGATGGTTCTTTCGCCGCCAAGGCGGTCAGCGACATTGGCGACCCCAAGAAAGTGCCGCTGCCGGTGGACATGAGCCTCTCAGCCGACGATCAGACGCTGTTCGTCAACACGTTCCTGGACGGCTCGTGCCGCGTCTACAATGTCAGCGATCCCGCTAAGCCGAAAGTCATTCATCAACAAAAGATCGGCGCGCAAGTCAATATGGTCTCGCAGTCCTGGGATGGGAAACGCGTCTACTTTACCTCCTCTTTGCTCGCCAACTGGGATAAGAAGGGCGCAGCCAACGAGCAATTCCTGAAAGCGTACACCTGGGACGGCAAAGCCCTCCATCCCGCCTTCGCCGTGGACTTCACGAAGGAGAATCTTGGACGGCCACACATCATGCACCTGGGCCAGGAACAGTTCTACAAGAATCAGATTTATAGCGAACAGCAACGAGAAGGCGCAGCTCTTGTGGCGAAGCAATAACGATCTTCACGAACTGGAGGGCGAAAAGGAAACAATCGCCCTTCAGTCCAGGTTCTCTCCAACACCCAAGCGTCGGGTCGCACGCTTCATCTTCTTGACGTGTGTTCTTATCGTCTTGGCCTCTGAGTTCTGCGTGGCCTGGTCGCATGTGGACTCCGACGTGGCAGCCGACGCGGCGCAAAATGCCTTGCAACCGGACTTTACTCCACCTGCCCCAGGAACCTATACACTCCCCCCGATCGCTGCCATCAACGATCACCAGTTGTTAGACTCTAACGGGAAACCGGTCAATCTTTTTGCCTTGACAAAAGGAAAGGTTGCCGTCCTCTCGTTCATGTACACCGCATGTACAGACATCGGCGGCTGTCCCCTTGCCGCCGCCGTGCTGGAACAGGTTAATCACCTGTTGGAAAAGCGGCCAGCTCTGGCCGCACAGGTGGCGCTGTGCTCGGTCAGCTTTGATGTCGAGCGCGACACGCCAGCTCGGCTCGCAGACATTCGTCAGGCTCTTGCTCCGCACACCACGTGGCATTTTCTCACCACAGCCAGTCAGGAGGACTTACAAGCCGTGCTGACGGATTTTCATCAACCGGTCGCTAAGCTCCGGAACGGCGACGGAAGTTGGAGCGGGCTGTTTCGCCATGTATTAAAAGTCTACTTAATTGACGAAAACCATCGGATCAGAAACATCTACAGCACGGGACTGTTTAGCGCCCAGCTCGTCATGAATGATATAGAAACTCTTCTGCTCGAAACCGCCCCGCGAGCCGCCGAACCTCGAGTGCAATGAACGTCCGTGTCTTCTCTTCTCATCTTCTTCAAGCGCTTCTTCTGCTTGGCTTGCTTTTGGCTCCGCCTTTTGCCTTTTGCTTTTTGCCTTTTACCTTCTCCATTCCTTTGGGCCTGCCAACACCGCTTCCTGTCCCAGATAATAACCGGCTTACCCCTGAGAAAGTCGCCCTCGGACGTCGCTTGTTCTTCGATCGGCGGCTTTCGCCCAACGACACCATGTCCTGCGCCATGTGCCATATTCCCACGCAAGGATTCACGGTCAACGAAACGCGTCTAGCCGTCGGCCTCAACGGCCAGACCGGGAAACGCAATCCCCCTGCGCTTTACAACGTCGCCTATCAGCGTTTCCTTTTTCACGATGGGCGCGAGTTCACCCTGGAAGATCAGATCATTTCCCCGCTGACGAATCCCATCGAAATGGGCAATCCATCCATTGGTTATATTGTAGACAAACTAGGGCGCCTGCCTGACTATGACGAGTCATTCCGTGACGCCTTCGGTGAGAGCGCCTCCGTAGCGATGCTGGGGAAAGCCTTGGCGAGCTACGAACGGACGTTGGTGTCCGCAAACTCACCGTTTGATCGCTGGCGCTTTGCCAGGGATCAGAACGCCGTGAGCGGTGAAGTCAAACTTGGCTTCAAAATCTTTACCGGGAAAGGTCAATGTTCAACTTGTCACACCGTAAACAAGGACAATGCATTATTCACCGATCAGGGATTTCACAATACAGGGATTGCTCAGCTTCCGCTCATCCCGGAAAAGCGCGTCGCTGTCGAGTTAGGCGGCGGCCTGACGGTGCACATGCCGCGCACCCAAGTCGATGAAATCCTCACTCCGCCCAGCAAGGACCTAGGTAGACATGAAGTCACCCACGATCCAACCGACCTATGGCGCTACAAAACGCCTTCGCTCAGGAATGTCGCGTTAACGGCGCCCTATATGCACAACGGCGTGTTGCCCACTCTCGAAGATGTGGTTGACTACTACGACCATGGCGGCACGCAAGCTGAAGGACAAGACCCGCGCATCTCTCCGCTTCATCTTCAGCCAGAAGAAAAGCAGGCCCTGCTTGCGTTCCTGCGCAGCTTGACTGGAGACAATACTAATCAGCTCGCTCACGAATCCGCCCCGTGAGGCGTTCCAGTGTCGTTGTTCAAAACGGCACCTCGAATCCTTCTCGCTCCTGACTCTTTTCTTCCGTCAGCGCCCCGCGCGCGCCAGTATACGCGCCGGGTTGATAATAGAGATACCCTTTCACCTTGGCCCCAGGAACGATGGCTTGGGTCGTGAGCGCCTGTACAGGAAAGGTGTGATCTTTGTCCGGCAGAGGCCGGACCCGTTCGCCCGTGATGCTGACCAACATGATCTTCTCGGGATCGAGCTGGTAGGAGCGTTTGGTGAGATTAGTAATCTCGACTTGCACGGCTAACAGGGTGGCGATTTCTCTGCCGAGCATCGTTTTGGCGTCCACTTTACTCAACGGATGCATCAGCACCTGCAATTGTTTGTCCGCAGCCGGCGTCGCCGTCGGAGTAACGACTCTCCGTTGCCCTTGGTAAACTGCGTAGAAACCACGACGAAAATCCGTGATCGCATTATAAAAATCCCGGTTGGCCAATAACGGACTCTCCGAACTCGTGTCCATCGTCACCATTCGCCCTTCGCAAAAGAGTGCAATGTAAATTTCAGGCTTGCCCTTCTGTGCGCCTTTCACCATGCCAGGTTTACCCACCGCCGCTGGCGAAAACTCCGTCACTTTATAGCCCAAATTCTCGATGGCCAAGCGAGAAATGCGGTTCCCCTGCTCGCAGGGAGGCACGTCTGGCCGCGCATCAACGTCAACCTGCCCTCCCTTACACAGAATTTTGACCGTGACCGTCTCTTGGTCTCCCCAGGCAAAGGCGCGTGCACCTTTGAGAACCCCAACCGTGTCCAACCCGGCAGGGGTCGAAGAGGTTATTTTATAATCGAGTCGTTCCAGGGACCGATGGGCAAGACGGTCCACTTCCGCGCAATCCAAGGCCGTTTCGGCAATGGCGTATTCATCCGCTGGATCGAGAGCAGCGGCAGGCGTAGGAGAAGTCGCAGTCGCCTTCTCTTGCGCTTGCCCCGTCACCGCCAGAAGCAAGACCACACTGAATGTGAAAGAGGACAATCGAGCAGCGCCCCAATTCATAATGTTCCCTCCAAACAGGTCACCCTATTTAGGGCATCATGAAGGCGCGCGGCAACAAAATCAACTACAAGGGAGAGAAGCACCGCAAAATACAGACGTCCATTGTCATGGACAGATCTATGCTAAGGATGTTTCTCGATCGAAGAAAAAGGGAGAGAAAAAAGCACGGAGACATGCTTTGTGACGACGGCGGTGCTGACGTAACCGATAGCGCCCGGCGTCATGGCGATAAACTGGAGAACGGATGCTTCCGACGCCAAGACGTAGGGTGGGGAAACGCCGTGAAAATATTGCTCGTTCCAGTACGTTTCCAATTCTTCGGGTAAAGCCCCGAGAATGAGCTGAGAAAAACGCCGTCGCAGTGGATGCGCGGGCGGCAAATTGACTGGGATGATTTTTTCTCCACTTTCCCAGAATAGCTTCTTCCGTCGATAGATGCGCTCTAACTCTTCTTTGCGTAATCCCTCCTTGATGGAGAACGAGGCAGAAGTAATAACAGCGATCATCTCTTCAGCTGGGAGCGGTCGTGGCGCCATCATCCAGAAGAGTAGCAGGCCAAACAGGAAGAAGCGCATGAGCAGACGATTTCCCAGGCGGCATCAAAAAAGCAGCGAGAGTGAAGCGGCGAACCCTTCGGGAACATTCGCAGCGTTGTCGCGCGTCAATCGGTATTCGGCGCGCATGATGAGAGGTGGAATGGGGCGAAACGCTAAAGCCGCCAACCACAGGTGCACTCCGGAAACGAGCCCTTTTGGAGAAAAAAACTCATAGCGGCCAATGGCAAAAATGCGTTTACTCAAAGGCGCGACGCCTTGAGTGAACAGCCCCCATTCGTCCGTCCCCGGGCCCCGCGTGCCGAGGCGATATAAAACCTCTCCGGTGAGCTCCAACTGCCGGCGGGTCCAGAAGAAATCAGCGCCAAAGAGATTTTCATGTTCTCCGTGTTCCTCTTGACGTTTGAACGTCGCATAAGAAAACCCTACTTCAGTCGCGCCAAGTCGTGTGGAGACATGGCCGCCTATCGCCTCGTTAAATGGTCCTTCATTTTGGTGAGGGTCCAAGTCGTCGGTTACTTCTAAGTACATGGAGTAATCGAGGTCTCTGCCAAAGGGACGCACACTGCCGTACAGCATGCCGCCCGTGGTGTTCGTCGCAAAGGGCTGAGAAGTAATCAAGGGGCGAGAGGTCGTCCAGACCAAGGGATCGGCATGGATAAGATTCCAGCGTCCTACCGGCGTGAGAAACTTTCCGAAACGCAGTGTCGCGGCGTCGATCAAGTACACATCCATATACAACCGCTCCAAGCCAACCCCCTGATCGCGTGCGTCAAACGAGTGCTGCTGCCGAGTGACTGAAATATCCTCTAATTCTACTTCGGAAAAAAAACGCACGCGTGTTCCCAGCTCCCATGAAACGAAGAGACTCAACGCACTGAGCGTTAATTGTGGCGAGTGATGACGTAGATCTTCATAGCGTACACTTCCGTATCCGCCAAGGGTTAGGCCCGAGTTGCCGAGTTGTAATCCCTGGCCAAGATGATAGGTCCAATGCGATTGGGGCGGGGGTAAGTCTTGGGCAAGCAGAACGCGAGATGGCGCCCAGCTTTCCACAAGCACAAAAGCGAGCAAAACGAAGAGACAAAAAGTGAACCGCATAGTTCCTCAACGGCGAAATTCTTTGTAGAAGGATACTAGCCCCGAGGCACGCAAAATGCATACCTTCCCAAAGGAGAAGCAGCGCAACGGCAAAAACAAGGGAGCAACCTGACCCTCCTCTTTCCCCTTGCGCACCTACAGATGACCATTTGGCTCACTTTACTGCTGTCCTTTCTTGTAGTCGGTCTAGTCCCAACGACCGGTCTCACGCTGCTGTCTTTTAGCCAAGCCCGTAAAGTGCTCGAAGCAGAAATCGCTCGCAACCTGCTGGTTGAAGCCTCGGCGGTAATGGATCAGATCGACTGGATGCTCTTCGAGCGGCTGGAAAATGTACGGACCTGGGCCAAACTCGAAGCGATGCAAGAAATTCGCATTAACGATGTAGACAAAAGAGTGGCGCGCATTCTGACGGACCTCAAAACCGGCTATGGCGTCTACACACGGCTTTTTTGCACAACACCCGATGGTCGCGTGGTCGCCGCTAGTGATTCACAGCTGCTCGGGCAAGAAGTTCCCGACCAAGCGCCGTGGCTCACTGTCGCGCTTCCCCAAGGAACCGTCTTGCTTGAACCTTTAGTATTGACGCCACTGGAATCCTCGCTGAACATTCGTGCGGCTATCACGAATACCTTTCAGAGAGAGGAAAAGGACGAATCCACGATAGGCGTCCTGTACGCCTCTTTTGACTGGACTGAGATTTTTCGCTTACTCGATCAGGCCGAACGACACTCGCCTTTACAAGGGCAACGGATGGCAGTCGTGCTTGATCAGGAGGGGCGGATCATCGCCGCCTCTTCTTCGCTTCGGCAGCAAGGATGGTTATTGAGCCCCACGCTCGCGTCCTGGCCTCCGGCGCAGCGAGTGCGACGCGCCCGCCGAGGCCACATGACTGCGGATGGTTCTCTTCTCGGAACTGGCGAGGTGTGGGCGGGCTACGCTCCCTCCCGAGGGTATCAAGGATTTCGCGGGTTTGGCTGGTCCACCCTCGTCCTTCAACCCACGCAGCAAGCCTTCACGCCGATTCGTAGGATGAAGTTCGCGTTCTTTCTCTTTTTAACCTTCACTGGCGTGATGGCGGTCGGCGGCTCATTTGTCATCGCGTCCAAGATTGCACGCCCCGTTCTGCAACTCGCAGACTTTAGCCGTCAATTTGCTCGGCAAGGGAAAGCGACACAGCTTCCCCCTGTGCACTACGGTGAGATTGGTGAGCTGACGCGAGCGTTCGGAAAGATGACACAAGACCTAGAGCGTTCGCGTGAAGATTTAATCCGGGCGGCCAAACTGGCCGTCGTGGGAGAAATGGCGGCGATTATGGCCCACGAAGTACGCACGCCGTTGGGCATCTTGCGCGCGTCGGCTCAGATGTTGCAGAGAGAAACACAGCTCAGTCCCGAAGGAAAGGAGATGACTGGGTTTGTCCTCAGCGAAACTGATCGTCTGAACCGTCTTGTTTCGACGTTGTTAGAATGCGCGCGCCCGACTCCCCCGGTTTTTCAAGAGCAAGATGTTCATCTCATCATCCAGCGCGCCATAGATTTGCTTGCACAGAGAGCGGCGCGGAGACGCATCCAAATAGTAACAGCATTCCAGGCGTCTCCCTCTACGTTGTCGTGCGATCATGAACAACTCGTGCAAGTCTTCCTTAATCTCTTGCTCAATGCCTTACAGATCCTTCCAGACGAAGGAATAATCACAATCCGCACGGCGCGAACAGGGGACCAGTCCAATCAACTCGTCGTCGAGGTGGCGGACAATGGGCCCGGCATCCCGCCCGAGCATCGCCAGCGCGTGTTCGACCCGTTCTTCACCACGCGTGAAGGGGGCATGGGGCTGGGGCTCACCGTCGTACAGCAAATCGTGCGCACCCATGGTGGAGACATTACTATCGACGCGGACGCGCACAGAGGCACCTGTTTCCGCTGCATTTTCCCGCGGACATCGAAAGGGACCCCTTTATGAGCAGGCAGCGCGTATTGGTCGTCGATGACGAGCCGGCTATGCAGCGAGTGTTGGAAATCATGTTACAGAGAATGGGGCACGAAGTGCTCTTAGCCGCCGATGGGCAAGCTGCGTTAAAGCTCGCGCAGCACACTCCTGTTGATCTCGTGCTCACCGACTTACGTATGCCAGGCATGGATGGCATTGCACTTTTGACCGCTTTACGCGCGCAAGGACTTGAAGCACCCGTCATTGTGATGACTGCACACGGCACGATTGAAAGCGCCGTCGCCGCAATGAAACAAGGGGCGTACGATTACATCCTCCGTCCATTCGATGTCGAAGCAGTGGAACTGGTAATCACACGGGCGCTCGCGCTCGAACGAGTCCAACGAGAAAAACAGTTCTTACGTGAAGAGGTAGAAAGAGGATGGGACAAGTTTGTCGGACGGAGTGCGGTCATGCAGCAACAATATGAGCTGATCCGCCGGGTGGCTAGCAGCAATACCAGCGTGCTGATTACTGGAGAGAGTGGTACGGGTAAAGAACTGGTTGCCCATGCTATTCATCGAGCTTCACCACGCCGAGAGGCGCTCTTTGTACCGATCAACTGTGCTGCTATCCCAGCGGAACTTCTCGAAAGCGAGCTGTTTGGGCACAGCAAGGGGGCATTTACCGGCGCGGAGAAAGAACGGATCGGGAAGTTTGAAATGGCCGAGGGGGGGACCGTATTTCTGGACGAAGTGACCGAGATGCGTCCCTCCTTACAAGCGAAGCTTTTACGCGTTCTTCAAGAAAACGTCATCGAACGCCTCGGCAGTAATCGTAGCATCCCGATCGACATTCGGGTGGTTGCGGCTACTAATCAAGATATCCGTCGCGCCATACAGCAAGGAACCTTACGCGAAGATCTCCTTTACCGGCTCAACGTGGTGACGATCACCATGCCGCCGCTCCGAGATCGTCGAGACGATATCCCTTTGCTCGCAGAGCACTTCATTGAAAAGCACGGTCTCAGGTTGGGACGAGGACGCCCGACGCTTTCCGCCGCGGCGCTTGAGCACCTGCAAAACTATACGTGGCCCGGTAACGTACGAGAACTAGAAAACGTCATCGAACGCGCGCTTGTGCTCAGCCGCGGCGAGCAGCTTGACATTCAGCATCTCCCTCGAGAACTTGTCTTCCCGGCTGAACCTACAGTCCCTCTCGGGCCGGAGCCTCGACCTCGGTCTTTGTCGCTCATTCCTGCAGTTGAACAATTAGAAAAAATGCTCATTGCCCAAGCGCTGCAACAAGCCTCAGGCAATAAAGCCAAAGCCGCCCGCTTGCTTGAAATCAGCGAACGAGCAATGTGGTACAAAATCAAAAAATATCGTTTTTCCTAATTGGTCTTTCTTGAAAGTTTTCCTGCGTTCTTGACTTTCTCTCCGCCCTGCAATGAACGTCAGAGTGTGCAAATTCTGTCTGCAAAAAACGTCGCTTCCCTTCTTTGCGGCCTCCTTTTGAGAGAGCAATACGGTTCTTTCGCCGCCCCCTCTTGGCATGGAAACTGCTCCTCTATATAGTTCCTTCGGGCACGTCAACATCGTTAATATTGGCAGTCCACCTGGCAGGCGCCGGTTATGGAATCTTGATGTGATCTCGTCTCCTTCTTAGACCAACGGACTGACTACTAGTTTTTATGAGATTCATAGGATATTTCGGGTCCATTTAAACAAAAAGCAAAGGGAAAAAAGCCATCTATGCACATACCCCTTTTGGATTTAGCTCGCGAACTGCAACCCATCAGCAGTGAAATACAAGCGCAATGGAATCAATTACTAGATCGCCCGCAATTCCTGAATGGCGCCCACGTTCGCAGCTTCGAAGGGGAGATGGCGAGTTTTCTTGAGACGCCCTATGTTGTCGGTATGGCTTCGGGCACTGAGGCCTTGATTCTGGGGCTTGCAGCCTGCGGCATCGGTGAAGGAGATGAAGTCATTCTTCCGGCCAACGCGTTCATCGCTGACCTCGAAGCAGTGTGGTGGCTCAAAGCGCGCCCGGTCCTGGTGGACATCCAGGATTGGGATCTTGGCCCAGACCCCGAACAGATTCGCCGCAAACTGACGCGCAGAACAAAGGCCTTGCTGATCGTCCATCTCTACGGACTCCCGGTGAACCTGGCGCCTTTGGTGGCGCTGTGCCAACAAGCCGGGATTCAATTGATTGAGGATTGCTCGCATGCGCCTGGCGCCAGGTACCAAGGGAAGAGAGTGGGCGGATTTGGCGCCGTGGGCTGCTTTAGCGCCGGAGTGGTCAAAAATCTCGGCGCGTGTGGCGAGGCAGGATATGCTTCAACCTCAACCCCGGAGATTGCACGGCAACTACAACTGCTGCGCGTACATGGTCAAGCCGAAAAAAATGTCCATCTCTGCTACGGCACCAACGGCCGTCTGGACGAGCTGCAAGCCGCGGTGTTACGGATCAAGCTGCGCACCCTCGACGAGCGCAATGCACGACGACAGGAAATTGCCCGTACCTACAACGAAGCGTTCGCTTCATTGGACGTACTCACCCCCTGGGAAGATGCGCAGCGTACGAGTGTCTACCACCAGTATGTGCTTCGTACTCGTCAACGCGACGCCCTCCGCGTGCATTTGCGCGAACGCGGCGTCGAAACTGGCGTTCATTATCCTACTCCCTTGCATCTCCAATCCCCCTGGCGGAGTTGCTACCGACAACACGTATCCTTTCCTCGAGCTGAACAAACCGCTCAGGAGATTGTGTCACTTCCGGTCTTTCCCGATCTTGCACAAGCAGAAATCGACGCCGTGATTGATGGCGTGCGCTCCTTTTTTCTCCAATCTTCTTCACGGTCCCATCGACCGCAACTCTCTTTTGTCGTGCCGTTCCATAATGAAGAGGGCAATATCAAATCCCTTCATAGTGAACTCAAAGCAGTAGCAGATGGACTTGGGACGGACTACGAATACGTTTTTGTCGACGATGGCAGCACGGACTGCAGCGGAGCAATTCTGAACGAGATCGCCAGCGACGACCCACGGGCGCACGTTGTCCACTTGAGTGAAAATCAAGGCGAAGCCGCTGCTCTGTCCGCCGGCTTTCAGCACGCACACGGGCAAATCATCGTTACCCTCGACGGCGACGGGCAAAATGATCCACGCGACATCCCTGCCCTCTTGGCAAAAATGCAAGAAGGCTATCCCGTGGTCACAGGGTGGCGTCGTGAGCGTCAGGAGGGATATTTGCCGCGCATTTTGCCCTCCTTGCTCGCTAATCGTTTGATCGCGTGGGTGACAGGCATTCCCGTGCACGACTGCGGCTGCGGCCTCAAGGCCTATCGGCGCCAGATGTTAGTGGGGCTGTCGCTTCCGAAAGGGATGCACAGATTTCTACCGGTCATTCTCCAGATCCCGGCTGAGGCTATTGCGGAAGTGCCAGTCAACGATCGCGCACGACAGACCGGCTATTCCCATTATGGACTCAGCCGTATGTTCTCGGTCTTACGCGATTTGCTTCCTATCCATTGCATCCGACGAGGTTCACCCACAACGCCGCAGGGCCTCATTGGCGCGGCCCTGATAGCGGCGCTCCTCGGATTTTTCTACCTGGCGAATATTGAATTCACCTCCAGAAGTTTGGGGAAACTCCTGGGTTTAATCGTCAATGGAGGCGGTGCGCTGTATCTCGGGTTGGCGTATCGACGCATCGGAGAGTTCATCAAAGCCCAGCAGCAACCCAACGACGCGCCACCCCAGAAACAGACGGCGGAGATCGGAGGCTAAGGCATGCCCACCGTGATGCACGCAGCAGTTGTTGGAGCGGGGTACTGGGGCGCGAACTTGAGTCGCGTCCTTCAGAGTGTAGAGGGGCTGCAACTCACGACCGTCTGTGACCCACGACCAGCCATCCAACACGAGATCAAAGAACGATATTCCCACCTCTCCGTTACCCCATCTCTGGCGGACGTGCTTCGAGACGCGCATCTTGACGCGGTTTTTCTTGCAACGCCGCCAGCGACACACTACACGCTTGCGCGCGCCGCCCTCACTGCCGGAAAACACGTCTGGGTGGAAAAACCCTTGGCGTTATCCTACGAAGAAGGGCGCGAGTTAACGCGGCTCGCACGCGAAGCGCACCGGACGTTGTTCGTCGACGAAACCTTTTTGTATGACCCGTTACTGCAACAAGCGCGCACCCTCATTGCGTCCGGACAACTCGGGAAAATCTTTCACGTCTCGCTCGAACGCACTGGTATGGGGCGCATTCGGCGCGACTCAAACGTGTGGTGGAACTCTGCGCCCCACGACCTATCAATCGTGCGGCATCTCCTTGATGCGGCAGTGACTCACGTTTCCGCCACCGGGCACGCCTTTCTGCAACCTGGTATTGAGGATATTGTCTGGGCTTCGCTGCGTCTCGCCGGGGGGATCTCGGCTCATATCTACCTGAGCTGGCTCTGCCCCGAGAAAAAGGCTTCATTGATGGTAGTGGGTGGGCACGGGATGCTTGGCTACGAAGGGCGCTTTGAGAAACGGGCGCTGACTCGTTACGCGTACCGTTTGGGCCAGAGCCCAGGAAAAGACTCCGAAGACGTTGCCCGCGCCAATCTCATTCCGATAGACAAGAGTGAAATAGTGGAAGTCATTCAAGGAGACCGGGCTGAGCCTTTGCAGCTTGCGTGCGCGGCATTCCGAGATAGCATCCTCAGTGGCCAGCCTGCCCTCAGTAGCGGAGAGCACTCTTTGCGCACCTTGGCGGCGCTCGAAGCAGGCTCCCAGTCTTTGGCTCACGCCGGGGCATGGAAAAAATGTCCGAGCTCATAGCGGTGACCGCGCCCCGTGATCGGTAGAGGTTCTTGCAGCATGTGCGGGATTGTTGGCAGTCTTCGCCTCAACACACAGGACAAAGTTTCGCTCTCCACCCTCCAATCGATGAGTCAGGCGCTCGCGCACCGAGGGCCTGACGAATGCGGTTCATGGAGCAAAGGCCCCGTTGGACTTGCCATCCGGCGGCTGCGCGTCGTCGATCTTGTGACGGGGCAGCAACCACTCACCAGCCGAGACGGACGCTTTCACTTGGTCGCCAATGGTGAAATCTACAATGCCGATACACTGCGTGAGGACCTCTCGGCGCGTGGGTATGTGTTTACGACCAAAACCGATATTGAGGTGTTGCTCCACGCCTATGCGGAAGAGGGGCCTGCTTGCTTGGAGCGCATCGAAGGCATGTTTGCCTTTGCGGTGTGGGACGAGCAACAACAGACGTTATTCGTCGCCCGCGATCGGTTTGGAGAAAAACCGCTTTATTATGTTCGCTTGCCGCAGGAGTTCCTCTTCGCGTCCGAGCTAAAAGCCCTACTCGCTCATCCCGAGGTTTCGCGCGACTTGAGTTGGCCTGCCGTGGCCGCTTACTTGTCCTACGGTTATATTCCCTGGCCGCAGGCGATTTTTCAGGCCGTGCATAAACTTCCGCCCGCGCATTGGCTCCAGCTTAATACCGAAGGGAAGGAAACCCTGATGCGGTACTGGGAGCCGCCGCGTCCACCAAGCGCCAAGGCGACAACGCAACCGACCGCTGAAGAAGCAGCGGAAGAAATTCTGTCACGTCTGCGTAAGTCTGTGCACCTCAGAACAAAGTGTGACGTTCCGTGGGGGGCCTTTCTTTCTGGCGGGATCGATTCAAGTCTCGTCACTGCGCTCGCGGTCGAGGCCTCGCCTACTCCGGTCAAAACCTTTGCGATAGGGTTTGAACAGCCGAGCTTTGATGAACGGATGCACGCCACCACCGTAGCGCACCTGCTCGGCGCCGAACACCATGAGTTGGTGCTGACCAGCGCTCGCGCTCGCACCTTGTTGCCTGAAGTGGCCCAGATTTTCGATGAGCCGTTTGCGGATGCGAGCAGTCTACCCGCCGTGTTGCTTTCGCGTCTCGCTCGTCAACATGTGACAGTGGCGCTCTCGGGCGATGGAGGCGACGAATTGTTCTGCGGTTATCCGACGCACACTGCCCACATCGCGGCGGATTTGTACCGTCGTATTCCTGCGTGGCTCTCGCGTGGCATTACCGCAGCGGCTGACCATCTGCCGACCTCGCACTCGTATCTGAGTTGGGACTTCGCGCTGCGTCGATTTCTGCGTGATGCGACGAGGCCAGCCGCGCCGCGCCACTTGCGCTGGATGGGTCATTTTCACGCCGATGCGCTCTCGCACACGTTGTCGCCCGGCGTGTGGCAAGCCGTGCAGGAACAAGACCCCTACGCCTCGGCGTATGCCTGGATACAACAGTGGGGCCCGCATAACACCAGTGACATCGCTACGGGACTCGATTTAATGTTTTACCTTGCCGAAGACAACCTCGCGCAGGCCGACCGCGCTTCGATGTCGACCGCTCTGGAAGTGCGCGCCCCGTTCCTCGATCGCGCGCTCGCCGAGTATGCTTTAGGCTTGCCTGCCGCGACACGACGGGGCCTGTGGCGCACCAAGCCACTGCTGCGACGCGCAGCCCAAGCGCTTTTACCTGCGGCCATTGTCCGTAGACCGAAACATGGCTTTGGCGTACCGACTGGTCTGTGGCTGCGCGGAGACCTGCGTAATCTTGCTTGTGACGCCCTCAACCCAAGTCATTTACAACGACAAGGAATTTTCAATCCCGCCGCCGTCAATGGGCTTCTCCGTCGGCACTTGGAGGGGACGGCCAACCACGCCAAAGAGTTGTGGACGCTGTTGATGTTCCAGTTATGGGCGTCGGCGTACTTGGGAATATGATCCCCCGGTTATTCTTGCTTCTCCTGTTGGCAGCGCCTCTTTTTCTGTGGCGTCTCAATCGGCCTGGCTTCTCCGATACGGAAGGGATGTTCGCCGAACCCGCCCGAGAAATGGTCGTCACCGGCGACTGGGTCACGCCGCGCATGAATGGGGAACCGTTCCTCACCAAACCTCCGCTCATGTATTGGTTGCCGGCAACCACCTTCACCTTGGCGGGACCCACCGAATATGCGCGGCTGTGGTCCGTGCTGGCGGCGCTTACCACAATTTTCGTCACAGGGCTGTTGGGGCGTGAACTGTACGGCGGACCCGCGGGATTAACTGCCGCGGCGGTCCTCGCCACTACGCTCGGGTTTGTTATCGAGGCGCGCCTCCTCCGTACGGACACCGCCCTTGTGTGTACAGTCACACTGGCGCTCTACTGCTACGAACGAATGCGCCGAGGCGCAGGCAAAATTACAGTTGCCGTTTTCTGGCTGACCCTCGGGGTAGGACTGCTGGACAAAGCGCTCGTCCCACTGGTGCTCGTCGGCTCCACCATTGCTCTTGTAGAAATCACCACCGGCGAGCTTCGACCTTACACTTTGTTCGCGCGTCTTCAACATCTTTCTACCATCTGGGGTGTGCTGCTCATGGCCGCCATCGCCGCCCCGTGGCATTTGCTGGCGAGTCAAAGAAATCCAGGGTTCCTCTGGGATTACGTAGTCAACCAACATGTTCTGTTTTTTTTCGACCAGAAACTTCCGCGAGACTCGATTCCCGATCCGCTCGGCTTTTTCTGGGCCATGTTCTTCGCCCGCAGTCTACCCTGGAGCCTGCTCCTGCCTGCGGCGCTTCTCCATAACTGGAGGCACTGCAGGATGGTGCGCGCCACCGATAGTGAAGAATCGCAACCCCTGCTTCCCCTTCTGTGGCTGGTCGCGATTCTCGGCTTCTTCTCACTGGCGGCGTCACGACTCGAACACTACTGCTTACCGGCGCTTCCAGCGGTGGCGCTCTTAGTTGGGTCTTTGCTGGCAGACTTTCCCGCCGGAAACGCAACAGTGCATCGGGCTTTGCTCAGTGCCCCCGTCACTCTTGCGGCGTTGGGAGCCCTGGCGGCGGCAACGCGCGACCCTTCTACTTTTTTGACTACCCTCGATTCCACATTGGCGGGATTAGGCCTGGAAGCCTTGATTCGACCAGTCTTCATCATCCTCGCCATAGGCTGGTTCAGCTTCGCCCTGGTCCTGCTTCGGCAACAGTATTGGACGGCGTTTGGCGTTGGTATCGCAACTGCGGTGATGGTGTTTCCGTGCATCCAGATTGCTCACGAGCGGGTCGAGCCGCTTTTCTCTTGGCGTCCTTTTGCACGGAGGATTCAAGAAACCGTCCCGCAGGCAAGCCGCGTCTTCTTCCGTGCGGGGGACGAATATCAGCTCTGCGGCGGGCTCAATTTTTACTTGGAGCGGCGCGTGGACCTCCTCGCACCACCAAGGTGGACCCCGCCCACTTTCCTAGAAGGCCGGACAGAACATCTCTTCACCCCACGCCCGGCATTTGAAGAAGAGTGGCGTGCAAATACTGCCGTGCTCGTTTCCGACGATGTTTCAGGATCAGAAGAAGAGGCGCAACTCACGCCGGGTCCCTACGTTGTTGAGATGCGCGCCGGGGGACGGGTTCTCCTTCGCCCTGCTGCGCCTTGACAGCTAGTGCCGAGCGGTGTAGCCCGAAAGGATTACACCGAGTACGAGGGAAACTGCCGATGGCGACCATGCCGCTCAAGGAAGTCGATACAGTCGAGATTCTCACAATTCTTGACAACACGATCGACATGCTGTTGCCCGATGTCGGTCAGGCGAAACGCTTACCCAGAACATCGGACGCCATGACCCGCGAGAGCCTGATCGCTGAACATGGGTTTTCCGCGCTGGTGAAGGTCAGCAACGGCAACACCTCCGAATCCCTCCTCTTCGACGCGGGGCTCAGCAAAAAGGGGCTCATCCACAACATGGATGTCCTCGAAGTGAAGCCGAAAGAGCTGCATACGATCGTGTTGAGTCACGGCCATGCCGATCACACGCGTGGGCTCATGGGCATGGTTGATCGGCTGGGTAAAAGGAAAATGCCGTTACTCCTGCACCCCGACGCTTTCCTCGAACGCAAGGTGATTTTTCCGGACGGGCATGAAATTAACCTGCCGCCGCCGGACCGCCGCATCCTTTCGCAAGATGGTATCGATTTTATTGAGGAGCGCGGCCCCTCATATTTGCTTGGCGGACTTGTGCTCGTCACTGGTCAGGTCCATCGCACCACGGATTTCGAGACTGGCTTTCCTCTGCACTACGCCTTACGTAATGACGAATGGCAGAAAGATCCGTACATCCATGACGATCAAGCCGTGGTCGTTCATGTGCGCGACAAAGGCTTGGTCATTCTCACGGGCTGCGGCCATGCGGGGGCCATTAATACGATTCGTCAGGCGCAAGAACTGACCGGCGTGCAAAAGGTGCACGCCGTGATTGGCGGCTTTCATTTATCTGGTCCACTGTTCGAGCCGATTATCGCGCCCACGGTAGCAGCGCTGAAAGAACTGAATCCCGAGTTGATCGTGCCCGCTCACTGCACCGGCTGGAAAGCCGTACATGCGATCGCGCGCGAGCTGCCACAGGCGTTCGTGCAAAACAGCGTCGGCACTCGGTTTGTTCTCACTTAGCATTCACTATTATTCTTAGGAGGGGCTCATGGAACAAGCGTTGAAAGTCAAAATCCAGCCGTTGAACGCGGAAGCATTTAAGCCGTATGGGCAAGTGCTCAAGCCGAAAGAACTGATCTACCCGGAGACCGAGGAGGGCCGGGTGGCGATGGAGATTTTGCAGTTCAAATACCGCCCCAATAGCAGGCGTATGGATCAACTGGCCATCCACTTTTCTTACAACCAGACCTTCATTCCCGTGCAGGGTTCGATGGTCTTGGTCGTGGCGCCGCCGCCGCGCAACCGCGAGGCAGGGCCCAATGCCTACGAAATCGATTACGAAAAAGTCGCCGCCTTCTTGGTGGAGCCCGGCCAAGCGGCCTTTATCTTTAAGGGCACCTGGCACAATGCTATGACCCTCGGCAACGATTGCTCGTTTATCAACGTCACCCGCAAAAACACGGGAGAGGGGACGAGCCCAGGCGAAGAACTCGGAGGCAAAATTGAGAAGATCAGCACGATTCGTCCCTATGTGGAGTACATTGATCTGAAGAAGCGAGATAATCGAATCATTGAGTTAGAAGTGTAAAGTCTCTCACACGCCAATAAGGAGGTCGCTATGAAGTTCGGTATTTTTTACGAATTGTCCGTTCCGCGCCCTTGGGACCAGGAAGCCGAACGGAAAGTGTACATGAACGCGCTCGAACAAGTGCGCCTCGCCGACGAATTAGGGTTCGACCAGGTCTGGGCGGTCGAGCATCACTTCTTGGAGGAGTATTCCCACTGCTCCGCGCCTGAGCTGTTCCTCACCGCTTGTGCGGTGCAGACCAAGAAAATTAACGTGGGGCACGGCATCGTCATTTGCGTGCCGGAGTTTAATCATCCGGTGCGCATCGCCGAGCGCGCCGCCGTCTTGGATATTCTTTCCGGCGGACGCTTGCAGTTCGGCACGGGCCGCTCCGCCACCTGGACTGAACTCGGCGGCTTCCGCGCTAATCCAGACGACACGAAAAAGAGCTGGGATGAATTCGTGCACTGCCTCCCCAAAATGTGGATGCAAGAGCGCTTCAGCTACGAGGGCCGCTATTTCTCCATGCCGTCCCGTGCAGTCCTACCGAAGCCGTACCAGAAACCGCATCCGCCTATGTGGGTCGCAGTGACGAGCCCTGGCACGGAGCTCGACGCGGCGGATCGTGGCATCGGCAGCCTCGGCGTCACCTTCACCACATTCTCTGAACAAGAAGCAAAAGTAAAAGAGTATCGTCGTCGCATTCAGAACTGCAACCCAGTCGGCGGGTTCGTCAATAATCAAGTCAACACGGTCAATTTTCTCTTTTGTCATGAAGATAGCGAAACCGGCACGAAAACCGGAATGCGCATGATCCAGCACTTCAACTATTTGGCGGCGCAATTCGACATGGCCAAAGAGGCCTATCCAACGAAATCCTATCCCTCAGCCGGGTTGCTTCCCTCGCTACGACGGCAAGCGTCGAGCCCCGGAGCGCTCAGCACCGCACCGGAAGGTATTGCCGTCGGTAATCCCCAACACTTGATTCAAGAACTCCGCAAGTGGGAAGCCTGTGGCGTCGATCGGGTCAGCTTCATGCTGAACGCCGCAGAAATCATTCCGCAAGAACAAGTGCTCAACAGTCTGCAGCTGTTCGCCAAGGAAGTGATGCCCGCCTTCGTCGACGCACGTCCACAAGCCGCAGCAGGAGGAGGACGGTAATGCCGCAGTTTGGCAAACAAGACGTCCAGTCTGTCCTCACCCGCGCCCCGGTCATGACCGGCTTTGACACCGAGGGCTGGGAATTAAAGGGAGCGGACCTCCTCAACCTCGCCTTTGAAGTCATGAATGAACCAGCCGAGTTTCTGGTGCCGCCAGCGTTACACCCCAGCATCCCACCGTATGCGACGCTGACGGTCTCGCGCTTTCCCAACAGCCCGGTAGGAGCCTTCATGCTCGCCCGGGTGAACCTGGTGGTGCGCGCGGGCATCAGGCCGCGTGGATTGCTCTTAGGGGCGTACACGGACTCGGAGAAGGCGGCTCAAGAGTTGCGGCGACGGTGGGGCTTCAGCATTGCGCAGGCGGAGATTACGCTGCAAGCGCGTCATGATCGGGTGATCGGCACGGTGGTGCGCGACGGACAAACGATCCTGAACATGGAGCTGGAAAACCCTGAACAGATTTCTGGCGCGGACGTGACCTATCTCGACAGTTTGCATTTGGCCCGCACGGTGGAGAATGGGAAAGAGATCTCGGTAATCGTGCAAGTCGATCCCGAGTATGTGTTTCAGAACGCGCAACGCGGGCGAGCCCATCTACTGGCGCTGCAAGCCGACGCCTGGGGCGGAGAAAATCGTCTGCGCTGCACGAGCCCCATGCACGCCACCTACTGTCGATGCGACACCGACCTCCCGCCCCTTCGCTTTGGCATGGACCCGTTCGTTCCAGCGACGCAAGGGAGTCGGAGGCTCGCCGCGTAAATAGCAACAACTTCGACAGTGGTGACAAAACTCTCCCTTGCCCTCCTTTCACAAAGGAGGGGATCTGAACGCCCCCTTTCACAAAGGGGGCCGCGCAGAGCGCGGGGGGATTTTGCCGTGTGCGAGTGAAGGGAATGAAAAAATCCGAGGAACACAGTAGCCTACGTTATTCGATGTTGAAACCGGTAAAAAATATCAGGACCAATATCCTCAATCGATCCGTTACCCTTGCCGAGCAGACGGAGACTTTCTTCGATTTCTTGTCGAAAAATCTGAAAGACACGGGCAGCGCCAACAGGCCCCCCGGCTCCTAATCCGTACGCCAGCGCACGACCAATCAACACGGCACGTGCTCCACAGGCTCGCGCGATCAGAACGTCCTGCCCCGTTCTCACCCCGCCATCCAGATAGATTTCCATTTTGGAGTTGTCGGCTTGCAACTGCGGGGCAATCTCCTGCAACATGTGGAGGGTCCCTGGGGTTCCGTCGACTTGTCGTCCCCCATGATTGGACACCACAATGGCTGCCGCGCCGTGTTGCTCAGCAAGTCGGGCATCCTCAATATTGTGGACGCCTTTGATAATGATCGGTTTATCGCCCCAGGCTTTTCGTATCCACTCTAGATCCGCCCACGACACCGCGGATTGCTTGAGCTGTTCGCCAACGGGGGCGTAGGGCATAGGTTTGCCGACTTCGAGCTCAATATTGGGGAAGTCCATCAACTGACCATCCGCCAAAAAACTGATGAGGTACGAGAGATGCCGCCAAAAATCAGCAGTGAGGCCCTGGAGGAGCCGTTCTCGGTACAGCCCTCGCGCGAACTTGGTGACGGGGCCAGCCTGACTCTGGGTCGAACGGGCCATCTCCGTAATCAGTTGCGCTGAGCGATTGCGCTTATCTCCTAACCGATTGCCTGCTACCGACGTATCAACCGTAACCACCAACGCCTCATAGCCTGCCGTTTTTGCTCTCACGATTCCTCGCTCGGCCACCTCGCGTCCACCAACCAAATACAGCTGAAACCAACAGGGGCCCGTCGCGGCTTCCTTGACTCGTTCCATCCGCGTCCCCGTCATCGTGGAAAGACAATAGATCAACCCCGCATTCCCAGTCGCTTCTGCTGCGACCGCTTCTCCCTCGGGCCACAAGCTCCGCTGACTTCCGAGCGGGGCCGCAACAATCGGCATCGCCACTTCTTGCCCCAAGATCGTGGTAGATATCTGGACCGAAGCAAACCGGACTCCGCTCGTGGGGTTTAACTGGACTTCGGTAAAGGCTTTGCGATTCCTTTCCAGGGAGATCTCTTCTCCAGCGCCACCCAAAAAATATCGCAGCGCCACCTCAGGAACACGCTGGATACACAATTGGCGGAGGTCATCAATCGCTGGGGCGCTCTGTGCACGCGTTCCCCAGCGCGCCGCAGATTGTTTATGACGTTCCAGTAACCAGCGTTGGAGTGCTATCCCCCTGGTCGCTAAACTGGGATCAGTAAAGAGGCCCGGGGTGCGATCAAGTTGAGTAGAAGTCATTGTGGTGGGACGTTTCTCTTGAGAGCTGCTAGACATACCATCAATACCGCATGGACTACAGCCTGACCACGCATGCACCCGTCTCTAGCATTACTCGGATTTGGCGGCAATAGGCAACCGCCGAGCTTCACCCGGACATGAGATGTCCGGGCTACATGGACTGGGTCACTCTTCCTTGCCACCGCTGTCATGCGGCAAGGTCAGTGTACCATCATTGGTGAAGGTATATTGGCCAAACCCCCCAAAGGGGTGGGCGGAGTCTGGTCCAGACGGTGGGCATCCGCCCCTACACCCGGCTTGTAAGTAGATCCCGTCAAAGTGAAAACTACTAGTTCCGGTCGCATCGGTGTTTTGCCCCGTGCCCCCAATATAGGAGGCTTGCCCCCAGCCGGTGAATGTTAACGCCGTGGTGTTGAAACAGAACGTTCCCAAGTTCTTCTGAAAGAGTTGGTCCCCCGTTTTCTCGTTTGTTCTTATGGAACGTTGCTGACCATGCGTCGCGTCAATATGAAACTCTATGGTCGTTCCGGCAGGACAGGTAGTGACGGTGGGCTGCTGAATCCATTCTACTTCCTCTTGAAAGACGAACTTACCAAGGTTGCAAACCTCGGCCCCTTGACCTAGCACCGCTGAGGGGCCTGGGCCACTCGTATTGATGTTCGTTTCTACACCGTCAGCGAAGCTCCCTCCTCCCTTACAGTGAATTTGTACAGTTTTGGCTTCCGCCGCGACCACGGCTCCGGTCAACAGGAACAACGTCATTCCCAAGGTCAAATACTGAGTACGCATACATCAATTCCTTTCGTTTGCTGTTATGAGCTGATAGGTTATTGCGGCTTTTAGGATATGAATTCGACCGGCAATTGAGATCGTCATGCCTGGGCGCGTGTGGACCGGTGGATCGCGGGTGTTGCCGCTTCTCCTTTGAGTGGCCACTTCTCGCTGAGATAGGTCTCTATCCATGCGGGGCAGGATAGCGGCAGCCTGAGAGAAAAGTCGTGAGGAAAGTGTGAGATTACGGTGAGATTACTATGAGATCCGCGCGAACTCACAATGGGGCGCAGGGGGAAGAATCCCTGGAGGAAAAAACAGAGGTCACCTTTGCTCATTATCGGCTCGATCTGCAGCGCGAGCAATTGTGGAGTGATGACCAAACAATTCCCTTGCCGGGAAAAGGCTTTGCCCTGCTGTGCTATCTAGTGGAGCATGCAGGGCAGTTAGTGAGCAAAGCCGAACTGTTCGCAGCCCTGTGGCCAGGAACGGTCGTGAGCGATAACGCCCTGACGTTCTGGATCACCGAGCTGCGCAAAGCCTTGGGGGATAATGCCAAGACGCCACAGTTGATTGAGACCGTGCATCGACGGGGCTACCGCTTCATTGCTCCCGTTACTACTATGCCTCCCTCCGTTCCACGCGCCACTTTCAAAATTCTCCGTTCAGACTCTCAGGGCTCAGGATTGAGCACTCAGCATTCTGTCTTGGTGGGCCGTGAAGCGGAACTCGCACAACTCCACACCTGGTTGGCCAAAGCCGCCAACGGCGAACGACATCTTGTCTTCGTTACTGGCGAGCCAGGGATCGGCAAGACGAGCCTCATCGCGGCGTGGATGGCTCGACTCGCGGATGAACACGATCTCGCTATCGGCTACGGGCAATGTATCGATCATTATGGTGCGGGCGAAGCGTATCTGCCGCTGCTGTCGGCGTTGGGGCAACTCTGCCGTAAGCCCAGTGGTCAACAATGGATACAGCTCCTCTCGCAGCACGCCCCGACGTGGCTGGCGCAAATGCCCGCACTCCTCAGCGACGACGAGATTAGCGCCGTCCACAGCCGAACGACCGGCGCTACTAAAGAGCGCATGCTGCGTGAACTGGTCGAAGCGTTCGCAGTTCTGACAACGGAGCGCACGCTGGTGCTCGTGTTGGAAGATTTACATTGGAGCGATCCCTCCACGCTCGACTTCCTGGCCTTCCTCGCTCGCAGCCCGGCACGGACCCGTCTCCTTGTTCTCGGAACTTACCGCCCCGTAGAGATGCTTAATGAAAAGCATCCCCTCAAAAACCTCACCCACGAGTTGTACGCTCATGAGTTGGCGAGGGAGTTGTCGTTAAGTCTACTGAGTGAAGAAGATATTGCGGCGTATTTGCATGCGCGGTTGGAGGGGACACCGAACCGCGACCGTGAGGAAGAGGAGGAGCCGCAGCTTGTCGACGTGTGCGACCCAGGCTCTCAGCAGATCCTCGTCCGCACGCTTCACCAGCGCACGGGTGGTAACCCTCTTTTTCTAGTTGCTTTGGTCAATGATTTGATTGCACACCACGTCCTCGTGCAGACGCAACAGCGCTGGGAGTTGCAAACCGACCATGCGATGGCCGACACGCTTGTGCCTGATACCATCCGTCACTTGGTAGCCCGTCAGAGCGGGCGGCTCTCCTTGACAGAGCAGGCTGCATTGGCGGCTGCGAGCGTGGCAGGCATGGAGTTCTGCGCTGCCTCCGTCGCTGCGGCAGTGGCAGTGGATACGGTCAGTGTTGAGCACACCTGCGAACAGCTTGCTTACCGACAACAGTTTATTCAACGCCTAGGCATCGACGAGTGGCCTGACGGGACCCTTTCCGCCCGCTATCGCTTTCTGCATGCCGTGTATCAGCAGCTTTGGCATGAGCGTGTGAGCCCCGCCCAACTGCAAGCCTATCATCTCCACATCGGAGAGCGGAAAGAGTTTGCCTATGGTAAACGCGCCCCGGAGATTGCCGGCGAACTCGCCATGCACTTTGAGCAGGGGCGCGACTATCGTAAAGCCGTGCAGTATCTGCAGTACGCAGGGCAGCAGGCCAGCCAGCGCTCGGCCTATGTGGAAGCGATCAATCACCTGACCAAGGGGCTAGAGGTGCTCAAGACCGCACCAGACCTCCCTGACAGCGCCCAGCGCGAACTTACGCTCCAGTCTGCTCTTGGGACCACACTAATGGTCACAAAAGGCTATACCGCCCCAGAAGTAGGACGAGCCTATACGCGAGCGCGGGAATTGTGTCAGCAGCTTGGGGACACATCCCAGCTCGTCCCCGTGTTACGAGGACTGACCACGTTTCATTTCGCACGGGCGAAGCTGCAGACCGCCCGCGATGTGGCCGAGCAACTTCTTCATCTCGCTCAGGAGACACCCACTCTGACGTATCCACTCCTAGCTGCCCACCTCGCACTCGGGATCACGTTGTTCTACCAGGGAGAGTTTCCGTCTGCGCTTTCTCATCTAGGGCAGAGCATCATCCTCTATGACCCACAGCTTCACCGACCAGACCAGTTCCAGTTCTCCACGGCGGACCGTAAGGTATCCTGCCTCTCGTATGCGGCTCGTGCCATGTGGCTACTCGGCTATCCGGACCAGGCCCGACAGCAAGTCAACGAGGCGCTCACCTGGGCTCGGGAGTTGCCTCATCCCTTCAGCCTGGTTTTTGCCCTAAACGCCGCCGCCTGGATTCACTCAAGCCGCCGAGAAGCACGGACAGTTCAAGAGCACGCTGATGCGCTGATAACACTCTGTCGTGAGCACAGCTTTCCGCTCTTTATGTCAGCGGGAGTTTTCCGGCAGGGCTGGGTACTGGTCGAACAAGGGCACGGAGAGAAAGGCATCGCGCTGATGCGCCCAGACCAGAATCCCTCTCGGGCCACAGGGTCAAGGGTAGAGAGGCCGCTCGGTCTGGCCGATGTAGCCGCAGCGTATGCCAAAGTGGGGCGTGTTGAGGAAGGTCTTGAACTGCTGGCCGAAGCCTTGGATTTTGCGGACGAAACCGGGGCACACGAATGGGAAGCCGAGCTGTATCGGCTCAAAGGCGAACTGTTGCTGATGCAGGCAAGGGAACAAGCAACGGGGAACGGGCAACAGGGAAGTAGGACCGATTCCTGATCCCTGTCGCATGATGCCCAAATTTTGGTTCACCGAAGGCTTTGAAGCGAAAGATTTGCAAGAGGCGAAAACGTCGCTAGACGAATTGAAGCAGTAGACGATTGAATCATTGAGGGACTGCATTACCTTTGTTTACTCGTTAGGAGGGTGCCAACCAGCCAGCACCCAATTCCGGCGCACCTCAACTGCTAACTCATTGTTGAGGTGTAAGGCTTCTACAGTGGCGCGACCAGTGGGAGTCCTACCCAGAATAAAGATTCCGTCCGGACTCCAGCGAAAATGTTCAGCCCACGTTTGAGTACGCGGATTGAATAGAGGCGCCCGCTTACCATCGAGTGGATCAACGCCCATTACTTGCGAGCCTTTATAACGATTGCATAGACTGCAAGAGAGCCACAGATTTGACTCATCCTCAGTCCCCCCTAAAGCACGTGGAATGATGTGTTCGATCTCCAGTTTAGCCATCACATAACGCTGAGAACTGAGACAGTATCCACAGCGGTCGCGCGCAGCCCCTCGGATTCGCTGACGAAGGGAACTAGAACTCTCCGGTGTGCTCATGATTGAAGTGGCTCACGTAAGCCTCGTTGAACAGCGACCCGTAGCGCTTGCGCCTTACGTAATAAACCGCGCTCGTAGACGTGCATCAACTCATCAAGTTTCCGCCGCCCTTCTGTATCGAGTGTTCCCTCTTGATTCCGCATGAGAAGCTCACTCAAAGATACTTGTTGCTCCTCTGGCAGTTGCAGGTCTGTGAGCCCCAGGATCTCCTCATCTGAGAGGGATTCAACCGGCATCTCCGTAATAACCCATTCCAGCCAACCCGCTAATACGTCCTCAACTCGCCGCTGTGTCCGCGCCGCAACTTGGGCAGCCTGATGTACAACCTGATCAGATACTTGAAGAGTAATTTGTTCACTCATGCTATGTACTTTAAGAACCTTCCTGCAACGTCATCAAGACCCCCTTCATAGACGTAATATAGCTCAGTCCTCTTCCTTTGCGCCTGGAACGAGCAGAGGGAGGATTTCGCCACCACCAGCTCTTGTCTACAATCTACAAGTAGTTCACCGAAGGGTTTGAGAAGAAAATTTCACAAGAAGCAAAAGCGTTGCTTGCGGCTCTTGCCTGAAGAACGTCGTGAAGGTCAACTCTTCCGCGCCACCCATACTTGCTCGCCGCCGTAGCGAAAAGCCCCACGTTGAAAGTCGCCATATAGCGCTTCGACTTTGAAGCCACACAGCTCCAGCAAGTAGCGCATCTCGAAGCGATAGACGTAGCGCAACCTGAGCGGGCTGTAGGTCTTGCTCAACACCTTACCGTCATCCTCCAGCTCTTCAAAAAGAAAAGCGCCGTCGAGCAACTGACGTTCTTGATCATATTGACCAGTAAACCAGAGGAGAATGCGATGACCTGTTTCTGGATCAATACATTCCGAGTCTTTGCGGAGGGCGGAACCGTGTGGGCCCATCGCGGCGGCGATCAGTTCCAGGTCGGGATCAAAAATATTCAGCACCAGCCGTCCGTTGTCCGTGAGGTGATCGCGGATGCGCGTCAAGGCTTGCCGCTGATCTTTGGAAGTTAACAAATGCAAAAAAGCGCGATAGGGAATCGTAGCGAGAGTGAACTGTTGCGACAAAGAAAAACTGCGCATGTCGCCTTGCACGAGGTGCACGCGTGCTTGCACCTCGGCGCTAGAGCGCGCTAGCTTTTGTCGGAGAATGTTCAACATTGACGTGGAGAGATCGAGCCCAACAATATCGACTCCAGCCTCGGCGACCGGCAAAAGGATACGCCCTGTGCCGCAGCCCAGCTCCAGCACAGGCGAACCTGCTTTTCGCGCCTCGTCAATATAGAATTGCACATCGCCTGCCAAACCGGGAAAACAACAATCGTAGAAGCGCACCCCCGCGCCAGTGTAGTCGTTCATGAGCGCCTCCCTTCACAACGCATGGCTACAGCTCGCATACTGGTCAAACTCTACGCTGAGCCCCGTGCGCCCGATTTTTCGCCGTACATCATCGAGTGACAAACGAAAATAAACAGGGCGATTATGGGCGCAAGCATGCGGATTCTCCACTTGGGCCCAAGCTGTTAACAACTTTTCCTGAGCTTCTGGCATGAGTACCTGCCCCGCCTTCAGCGCGCCCAAGCAAGCGAGCGCTTGGTGAAAATCTTCCTTGCCATTTTGTACACGCAAGAGCAAACGAGAAAAAACCAACGCCGCTTGGCGAGGCTCGATAAAGTCCGGCGCAGCACGCACCGCCACCACCTGTGGACCAAAAGGATCAACCGTAAACCTACAGGCGGCAAGTTCATCGGCGTGCGCTTCAAAGAAGGCGCGTTCTCCAAGGGACAGATTCACCACTTGCGGGGCAATGAGCTGTCGACTGACGACCCGCTGCTGTTGCAGCCGTTCATACAGAATGCGCTCTTCCGCTGCATGTTGATCGAGGAGATACAGATGTCCCTCGGCGACGGTCAGCAAAAACGTATTTTCTACTTGACCAATCAACGTGAAGCCGTGCGTCTCCCCCACGCCATACGCGGCGTCTGCTTCCGCGATCCGACTAGCTTCCATCCAGGCGGGCCGTGTGCGACGGAGCAATGCGCCCCGCGCCAGATCATAGATGGCGAGATCATCACGAAAGCGCACCTCGGTCTTGGCGGGGTGCATGTTGACATCCACTTGCGAAGGCGGGAGTTCGAGAAAGAGAAACACCATGCCGCCGTCGCCCGCCAATGCTTCACGCACCGCGCGATAGAGCACGCGATTACGCACAGGGCGCCGATTGACAAAGAAGTAGTAGCGGCGACGCCATACCTCTTCGCTCGCCAATATAAAGCCCCACACACGACCAGCCAGACCGGAGTCTGACAATTCCTCTAGTCTCATGGCCGCCTCTCGCCCAAAACAGGCAGTGATACGCTCGGAGAGAGAAGCACTCGGAAACGAGTAGACCTCGCGGCCATCAAAGGACAAGGAGAAACTTTTTTCGGGAAACGCGAGGGCAAACCGAGTGAATGTTCCCATGATATGGCCATATTCAGTGCGCAAGCTGCGTAAGAACTGTCGTCGCGCTGGAGTATTGTAGAAGAGGTCCCACGCCTCGACCGTAGTCCCGAGCGGGGCTCCGGATTCGGCGACTGAGGTGAGGTTGCCACCTTCGACGCGTACTTCGGTTCCTAACTCATCGTCGCGAATACGTGTCAACATTCGTATACGTGCGACCGAGGCGATGCTTGGCAACGCTTCTCCGCGAAAGCCAAACGTGCGGACCGCCGCCAGATCGGACTCGTTGACAATCTTGCTGGTGGCGAACCGCGCAAACGCCAACGGCGCTTCCGGCGCGGACAGCCCCACCCCATCATCCGTGACACGGATTAAGCGCCGTCCGCCCTCTTGAATCTCCACGCGAATGGTGCTCGCCCCGCCATCGAGCGCATTTTCGATCAGCTCCTTCACCACACTCGCGGGTCGCTCAATCACTTCCCCGGCGGCGATGCGTTGTTGGAGCGTGGGAGTGAGAATATGGATAGGCATTACAGTCCTGAGTGCTGAGTCCTGAGTATCGCCTGCTACTCTGCACGGTGTGGCTTTGTTTTTACCAGAAGCGCCCGCCGTGGTAAAAGTCCAGACTCCCAGCTACAAATCATTGCAGATTTTCGCTTAGAGTTTTTAAGGAGGGTGGTTATGAACATTGGCATTCTCACACCGGCAACGTCAGACACAAAAAATATCGCCGAGATCGCTCAACGCGTGGAAGGCTTGGGGTTCGAGTCTTTATGGATTCCCGAACATCCAGTGATTCCCGTGGGCTTCAAAACACAGGTGCCTGGCGGTGGCGCGCTCCCGAAGCATTACAATCGCTGGGCCGATCCGTTCATTGCGCTCACAGTGGCGGCCACAGCGACAAAGAATTTGAAGCTGGCGACCGGTATCTGCTTATTGCCGGAACGAAACGCGCTGATGACTGCGAAGGTGATCGCGACGCTCGACATGTATTCCGGCGGTCGTCTGATCCTCGGCGTGGGCGCGGGCTGGCTGAAAGAAGAAACCGAAGCGATGGGCGCAAATTTTCGTCTCCGTTGGCGACAACTGCGCGAGACCACGGAAGCCATGCGCATTTGCTGGACCCAACCTGAACCGAGTTATCAGGGTGAGTTGGTGCAGTTCCCACCAGTGTATTGCGACCCGAAGCCGGTGCAAAAATCCGGACCGCCGATTTTTCTTGGCGGCCATGTGCCAAAGGCGCTCGAACGCGTGGCCCGCACCTACGATGGTTGGTGCCCGCTTTCGTTCGACGTTGCTGATTACAAAACGAAAGTAGCGACGATTCGCCAGCTCGCCAAAGAATGTGGCCGCAATCCCGACGCGCTGCAGATGTCAGCATTTGTCGATCCAGAAAATGGGGCGCTCTCAGCCGAGACACTCAAAGCCTACCGGGACGCGGGCGCGAGCCGCATCGTACTCTTCTCACAAGTGTTCGCCAAAGAGATCGCCGAAGGTAAAGCGCTAGAGTGTATTGATCGGGTCGCGCCGATCATCGAGCGAGCGCAGAAGGTATAATTTGTGGGGTGTGTATGTAACCAGTATTAACAGGGCGGAATCCTCTCCTCCCCCCCTCTTTTCTCAGGGCTAATTTTTCGCCCGCTTGGCTTCCATAACTCTTGGCGAGCTGTACAGGGAAAATGAAGACACTATTTCCTCGCCAGAAGGGCGACAGAGCCCATCAACTACCCCCCGTCGCCCTTCTTTCTTCATTCGTACCAAGCTGTGGCGTACATGAGAGTTGGCGCTATGCTGTAGACAGCCTGTCAGGTCGAGGATGGCTCAGGGAAGAGCCTCCTCTGTTCTTAGCGTCAAATCCTGGCGTGCATAGCTTCCATAATGTTTGGCGGGAGATACAGTGAAGGACATACCACATCTTTCTCAGAGGGGCCCCAGCCATACCCTTGGCTCCCTCTTCCTGTCACAACAGCGCCAATTTAGCCCCGTTCCTCACCGACATATCCCGTTAATATCGGGGTGTGTCCCAGGCGCGCATTCAACCCTGATCTCCGTCCGCGGGGGGTGAGAAGAGGAGAAAAAGAAACAGCCGGACAGCAAAGAAGAAAAGGATATAACAGCGATAAGCTTTTGTAGCATTGATAATGGTACTCCTCACTTTGAGCTTGCCATGCTTCCTTGTGCTAAAGAAGCAATCCGTTAATTATCGAGAAGAGAATTTTGCTGACGCCGTGCTGAAACTCACCGAATGCGGGCGTCGCTCCATCGTCTCTTTTCACCCCGCTTTACTCAACTCTGCATCCCTATAGGATCGAGCGCACTATTTTTCACATGGGGAGGCGATCGCATGGCTCAACCTATTGATGTGCATTATTGGCCCACGCCGAATGGCTGGAAAATCACCATCATGCTTGAGGAACTCGGAGTTCCGTACAACATTATTCCGGTCAACATTGGTAAAGGCGAACAATTTACACCAGATTTTCTCAAAATCTCTCCGAACAATCGCATGCCCGCGATTGTCGATCACGAGCCGCTTGGCGGCGGGGCTCCGCTAGCCCTCTTTGAGTCCGGCGCGATCCTGGAATATCTCGCGGAGAAGTACGGCAAGTTCATGCCCAAAGACTCGCGCGGCAAATATGACGTGCTCCAGTGGCTCTACTGGCAGATGGCTAACCTCGGCCCCAATTCCGGGCAGGCCAATCATTTCCGCAATTATGCAACGGAAAAAATTGCCTACGGCATCGATCGGTATACCAACGAGGTTAATCGCCTTTACGGTGTCATGAACATCCAACTGGCGGACCACGAATTCCTGGCGGGCGCCTACTCGATCGCCGACATGGCGTCCTGGCCGTGGGTCATTCTCTACGAACGCATGGGACAAGATCTCAATGAATTTTCCCACGTCAAACGCTGGGTGGAGGCGGTGGGCGCGCGCCCAGCCGTCGTCAAAGGCAAAGCGGTTGGGCAAGACATTCGCGCGGAGTTGACCGACGAAGCCAAAAAAGTGCTGTTCGGGCAACGGGCGCGGAAACAGTAGAAGAAGTCAATACGGCAGTGCGTTGACAACGTGTAAAGAGACGCTCCATAATCGCTTCCATGCCAGGAGCGTCATCACCACCGCCAGCAGCAGAGACCCGCAAGCTCGCCGCGATCATGTTCACCGATATCGTCGGGTTTAGCCGCCAGATGGGGGTCGACGAACCTCGCATGTTGCGCCTGCTCGATGTCCATAATGACATCATCCAGCAAGCGGTGGCCGCGCAACATGGCCATGTCATCAAAACCATCGGCGACGCTTTTCTGGTGGACTTCCCTTCCGTGGTCAGCGCTGTCCAATGCGCGCAGCAGATTCAGCAACAATTTAAAACTTACAACGCTGGGCAAAACACACCTGAACAGATTCACCTCCGCATCGGTATTCATCTGGGCGACATTGTACAGAAAGACGGCGACGTCTTTGGCGACGGCGTCAACATCGCTTCGCGGCTGCAAGCCCTGGCCGAGCCCGACACGATTTGCCTTTCCGAAGTTGTCTACAAAGAAGTGGCTAAGAAACTTGAGCTGAGCGCGGTCATTTCCCTAGGTCGCCCGAAACTGAAGAACATCGCCGAACGGTTCCGAGTCTACGCCCTGCTAACCGCACCATCCACAGGCTTCAGTCAAAAACTCCAGATCCAGCGGCTGAAGTTGTCGCGTCGGCTGCGTCCCGCGCCCCGGCTGGCAATAGCAGGACTGCTGCTCATTGCAGCGACAGCAGGAGTCGTGCAGTATTTTCGTCCCCTTAGCACTCGGGACTCAGCACTCAGGACTCCGGCGGCATTGCCGCTGCCGGACAAGCCTTCCCTTGCCGTAATGCCTTTTGTCAACATGAGCAATGACCCCGAGCAGGAGTATTTCAGCGACGGCATTACCGAAGACATCACCACTGACCTCTCCAAGATCTCCAGCCTGTTTGTCATCGCCCGCAACTCCGCTTTTTCCTACAAAGGGAAGTCCCCGAAAGTGCAGGATGTCAGCCGCGAGTTGGGCGTGCGGTACGTGTTGGAAGGGAGCGTGCGCAGGTCAGACAATCAAGTGCGCGTGACGGCCCAATTGGTGGACGCCACGACCGGAGAACATTTGTGGGCTGAGCGCTACGACCGTCCGCTCAAAGACATCTTTGCTGTGCAAGATGAACTCCGGCAGAAGATTGTGCTAGCTCTGAAGGTAAACTTGACGCCCGAGGAGCAAGCACGGTTTCGGCGCGCTCCCACAGACAATCTAGAGGCGTATGATTTCTACTTGCGCGGAGGGGAGGCTTTTTTCCGTGCATATTACGAGAGGAAAAAAGAGGCGAATACGCAGGCGCGGCAGCAGTATACGAGGGCTACAGAGCTAGACCAAAGATATGCGGGAGCGTATACGGGGCTGGGGATGAGCTATTTCCTCGATTGGTTCTATCAATGGAACAGAGACCGCGCTCAATCTCTAGAGCGGGCCTTTGAGTTGGGGCAACAGGCTGTTGCTCTGGAGGATTCCCTGTCTTTGCCCCACCAGTTACTGGGCCAAGTCTATCTGTGGAAGAAGCAGCATGACCAAGCTATTACCGAGGCAGAGCGGGCTATCGCCCTCGATCCCAATAGTGCCGATAGCTATGCAAATCTGGGAAATATTCTGATCAATGCCGGGCGGCCCGAAGAAGCCATCGCATTAATCGAGAGGGCGATGCGCCTAAACCCTCGGTATCCGCCTTGGTACCTCTTAAACCTTGGCTCTGCTTATCGCGAGACAAGACGGTATGAAGAAGCTCTGACCATCTTGAAGAAAGTCCTGGCTCTTAACCCCAATTTTGGGCCTGCCCACCTAAACCTGGCCGCGTGCTACGCCGAGTTGGGCCGCCTAGAAGAGGCTCAGGCTGAGGTGGCAGAAGTCCTGCGACTCAATCCGAGTGCCTCTCTGGAGGTGTGGAGGCAGACAGTTCCCTACAAAAATCCAGCTGACTTAGAGCGCTTTCTTGCCGCCTTGCGCAAGGCGGGGCTGAAGTGAAATCTCAGTTGTCAGTGACGAGCCATCAGCCCAAAAGAGTTTGGAAAGGCTATTCCTTGGCGGGCTCCTTGATCTCTCCAAGTTCCCGCACGAACGCTTCTGCACTGAAAACTCGGAAAGGGAGTCCCGAGATCTCCGCTAGAAAATCTCGATTCTCAGACACCAGAACCTCGGCCTCCAAAGTCTCCACGTGAGCAGCAACGGCGGCATCTCCGAGTTTGCAGCCTAATTGCTGATACTGATTGATCAGGGCCGCCTCTACCCTCTCCCAATGGATCTGTATTCGCTCTGGGTAATGATTAAGGAGACGAAAGAGACGCCCCATTTCTTCTTTCGTCAGGTTCGCTCGTAGTTCTAAAAGAATTTGGCGGGGAACATGGACGTAGAGCCGAGGCAGATACTGGAGCACCTGCATACACGCCGGACGATCATGGTCTCCTCGCAGGCCGAAAATCCAAATGTTGGTATCCAGCACTACCCACTCAGGCGCGATAGTCATGAGCGGCGATTTCTTCCCGGATTTGCTCAAGCTCGGCCAGAACCTCTTCGGCCCTTTGATTCAGCTTGCCTGCTTGCGCTAACCTTCCTTGGTACTGGCGCGCAAGTGTTTCTAATTCCTGCTGAAAAGATAGCTCAGCAATCTTCCTAAACAACGCTTCTTGTTCCGTACGGTCAAGGGTAGCGATCTGTTCAGCGAGTTGATCAATATTCAAGGACATTGTGTGCTTTCCCGTCTTTCGTCTTTAATCATCTTAATACCATCAGACCACAATCTTGTGAACGACGAGAACTGCCTTCGGGCGATTTGACGCCGGAGGCAGGGCGCTGTAATCGCCATCATGAAAAGAAGCTGTGCAGCCAACTGAGGTGCGCAAACTCGCGGTGATCATGTTCACTGACATCGTCGGGTTCAGCTTCTGGTATCCGCTTCTACTCCAACACCCCCGCCGCAGCTAGTTCGGTAATCCGTTCTTCACTGTAGCCTAACAGTGTCTCCAAAATATACTGGTTGTCACGACCAATCGTCGCTGCGGCGCCTTCGATGCGTGCTGGTGTCCGTGAGAGATGGAAGCGCGAGCTTTCTACTACAGTGGTCCCCTGCGTCGGATGCGTCAGTTGCACGAAGTGGCCGCGATGGTTGAGTTGCGGATCATCGGCAAGTTCATGAATGGTCCGCACGGCGCTGGCAGGAACGCCGCACTCTTGTAAAGCGGTTTCGAGTTGCAGCGGCTCCTTGTCCTTGGTCCAAACAACAATCTGTTCCTCCAATTCATTCTGATGTGCTAAGCGATCGGCCATTGTCGCAAAACGGGGCTCTTGTAACAAATCAGCACGGTGCATCGCAGTACACAACGATCGCCACTGCTCTTCGTTCGTCACTGCGATCGCAATCCAATAATCCACACCAGCGGTCGGGAACACGCCATGCGGGGCATAGTTGCTGTCGCGATTGCCATTGCGAGTGTGCACACGGCCATGCGTGGCGTAATCCAACAGTGCTGGGCTCAGGAAATGCAGCGAGGCTTCGGCTTGCGACAAATCAATATGCTGCCCCTCCCCGGTGCGACGTTTGTACTCCAGCGCCGCGAGCACTGCCGAAGCGTTGAACCACGGCGCGATGTAATCGGTATAGGCCCCGAAAGGACCAGCCGGAGGGCGATCCGGCCAACCGGCTAGATTGGCAAAGCCCACCACTGCCGCCGCCAGGTTGCCGAATCCCGCAAACTGCGCCATCGGTCCGGTCTGCCCCATGAGACAGGTGCTCAACATGATGAGGTCCGGTTTCACTTTCCGCAACGACTCATAATCGAGCCCCCAGGCGCGCATCGCTTTGGGCGAGAAGGATTCCGCCACCACATCCGCCCAGCGCACCAGGTCCAGCACCACTTCGCGCGCCTCTTTTTTTGAGAGGTCGAGGGTGAGCATGCGTTTACCGGCGTTCATATTGAAGAAGAGTCCCGACGCCTCAGCGCCAGGTTGGCCATTGTGAAACGGCCCCACCGTGCGGGTCGCGTCAAACCGATGGGTCGATTCCACGCGGACGACTGTGGCCCCGTAATCCGCCAGCATCCGTGTCGAAGCCGGTCCGGCGATCGCCCACATAAAGTCGAGAATTTTCACGTCAGCCAGAGGAGGAGCACTAGTCATAAGTATCCCGTATTGTTGGAAAGTTGCGTTTCATGGTTTGCGTGATGCGTGCTACGTGTTGCGTGATGCGTGCTTGCGTATTTACATGATACGCACCACGCAACATGGCCGCTTAGATCACACCCTTTTGTTGTAACTCCACTAGTTGCCGCGCCGCCATCTTCAGCTCGTCAACATAAATTTCTTGATTGTGTTCGCCGACCGTTGGCGGACGGCGGCGATAGACAATCGGCGACTTGCTAAACTGTCCGAAGGGCCCGGGATAACGTACGGTGCGGCCCAGCTCGGGATGATGAAGTTCACGCCAGTACCCACGAGCAGCCAGTTGTTCACTTTGCACCATCTCTTCAAGCGTGAGAATCGGGGCGATTAGCAGCGCCCGCTGTAGTGCTGCTTGCAGCAGCTCTCCCTTGGTTTTGGTTTTGGTGAAATCTTCCAAGAGGAGTTTAAGACGTTCATACTCTGCTACCGCTTCCGGTTCACCAAAGAACACCTTGCCCATCGCCACCCAATCTTGATCGCGCGTGGCTTCATCACAAAATCCCTCTTCACACACCCACTCCATCAGCCGCCGTGTGAAATGCGCCATTGCCGAGCCGAATAGAAAGCCGATAGACACGTAGCCATCCTTTGCGGGCCAGACCAGACGCACGTTTAACGGACCCATCTTGGCGCCGCCGGCGAGACGTCGGAAGTCACGATCTCCCAACGGGGCAGCAAGAACTGCGGACTGCGTGGCTTGGGCCGTAGCCTGTTGCGCGGACACATCCACATGCTGCCCCTGTCCAGAACGTTGACGTTCGTGATGGGCGATCAATGCAGCCGCAGCGGCTTGAGCGCCAGCGTGCGCGTAGCCCTGGGGCACGCTTACCCGCACCGGCGGACGATCATCATCTCCGGTCAACACCAAAGGACCACTGGCGGCAAGAATGATAAGATCGCTATCAGCATAATGCGCTTTGGGTCCATCTTGTCCAAAAGGCGAGATCGACACATAGATGAGCGCGGGGTTCAGCGCCGCCACGTTCGCATATCCACAGCCATGCTGCGCCAGCTCCCCAGGCGTGTCAGACTCAATCAAGAAATGCGAACTGGCGACCAAGCGCTGTAAGATCGCTTTTCCTTCAGGGGTGGTGATGTCGAGGGTGATGCTGCGTTTGTTGCGGTTGTAGGCCCACCAGAATAACGAGCGATCCGGATGGGGTTGATCTTGATAAAATGGGCCCAGGTTGCGAGCAGGCGATCCGCCCGGCGGTTCCACTTTGATGACATCGGCGCCGAGATCACCAAGAATTTGCCCGCAGAGTAAGCCGCGTTCGGTCGTCAAGTCCAGCACACGATATGGACTCAGCACGATCTCCTCCTTGTCAGAGAAAGACCCAGAGAAGCGATACGCAGCTGTTCTCTGGGTTTCCCGTCCCTTGTCTATCACAAAATATCAGCGCCTGGCAGGGCTTCCCAACCTTAGCCTTTGTCTGCTATCAAGCAAAAGACAAGTTTTACATACACCCTCGGAAAAAGGAGCAGCGGGTATGATTATTGGTTACTTCACCGAACGGCCGTATCGCTGGGTGCCTGAAGACGAAGTGCTCAGGAACGAAGGCTTCTTTGCAGTGTCGAATAAGTATTTCGATCGGGAGAAAGCCTCCGATGATTATAACTACTGGCTCGACGAATACTGCTACGCCGAAGAACTCGGCTTTGATGCGCTCATGTTGAATGAGCATCATGGCAATCCGTTTTGTATGGGCAGCGTCATGAACGTCGAAGCCGCTATTCTGGCGCGCATCACGAGTAAGGCAAAGATCGTGCTGATCGGCAATCCGCTGCCGGTGCTGAAGCATCCGCTGCGCATGGCGGAAGAGTTGGCGGAGATCGATTTGATTTCGCGTGGTCGGCTGGTCGCCGGCTGGGTGCGCGGCGCTGGCAGCGAACAGTTTTTCAACAATGCCAACCCTGCCTACAACCGCGAATATTTCAACGAAGCGCATGACTTCATTGTGAAGGCGTGGACAACACCCGGACCGTGGCGCTATGAAGGCAAACATTTCCATTATCGCCACGTAAACCCGTGGGCCCTACCCTATCAGAAACCGCACCCGCAGATGTGGATTCCCGGCGTGTTGAGCCCGGAAACGGTGCGCTGGTGCGCCGAGCGTGGCTACCCGTATCTTGGCTTGGTCACCAACCTCGGCCCCACGTGCGACATTTGGGATCTTTACGCTGATGTCGCGGCGGAAAACGGCTACCAGGCTGGCCCCGAGAATTTCGGCTATTTGATGGGCGTCTTCGTGGCGGAGACCGAAGAGCAGGCACAAGAACTCGGAAAAGGCTTTGTGTTTGGCGGCGGGGCCAACGCCTTCTCGAAACCGGAACATACCCTCCCGCCGGGCTATAACTCCAAAGGCGCGATTCGTTTACTGGGACGGCGTCCTGGCGGCGGCTGGGTGGGCCTCAGCGCCGAGCGTCTCAAAGAGATGCAGACCGGCAAAAAAGCAGACGAGGGCAAGAATTACGATGAGATCCGTAAGAAACTTGAAGGCGCGTATCAACGTGCGCAAGACAACCTGCTCATGATCGTTGGCACGCCGAAGACCGTGACCGAGAAGATCAAGTCGATCCTGAGCGTGTTGCGCAACGGCATTTTCACCGTCTTCCAGGTGCAGGGGCCAGTCACAAATGAACAGCGCATGACCAGCATGAAACTGTTCGCTCAAGAAGTGATACCTGCCTTGAAAGAGCACGCCAAGGCGATCGATCTCAAGGATCCGTTCGAGCGCTATCCCGGGTCCGTGAAACTGCAGCCGGGTACGAAACGGCTTCCAGTCGTGGATCGTACTCCGCTCAAAGATCTGAAAATCGACACCGGCGCGACCGGTGTGTAATCGTTACTCCTGGGGCGTTCGGATGAGCGCCCCTCTCCTATCCCTCACCCTCTCCAATCCCTGTCCCCAATTTCTGTTTCCGCCTTCATTTCGAGCTACATGACTCTGACTTGGATTCGTAGTAAGAAGGAGCCGAAAGGAGGATGTTATGAGCGCACAAGCGTTAAACATCATGCTCGTTGATCTCTTTCGCTCAGAGGAGGCGCTGACTCGGTACAACAACGATCCAGACACCGTCTCAGCACAATATGGTCTTACTTCAGAAGAGTGCGATCGGCTCAAAGCCAAAGACATGGGCTGGCTCTACACAAAAGGCGGCGTACACCCGTACATTCTGGTCCAATTTTCTTTTGCCATTCGTCACGAATTACCGCAGTATATCGCCCAGCTCCAAGCGGCGACCGGGCAGCAGGGAACAGCACACTAAAACTTGTTGCGTGTTGCATGACGAAAACATAAAGAACACGGCCTCCATAGCATGCACCACGTAGCACGTACCACGAAATAGGAGGATTCATCATGGCGCAAATCGTCGCAGCAATGGCTTCGGTCCACTCTCCATTATTAACCAGCGCACCCCAGATGGCGAACGAGGCCATGTGGGAGAAAATTCACGGCGGCTTCAATACTCTGCGACATACGCTCACGGCCTCAGGCGCAGACACACTCGTTGTGATTTCGGATGAACATTTCAACGCGCTTGATCCTCGCCGCTACCCAACATTCGGCGTGGTCACGGCGGAGACCGGCGTTGGTCCGGTGGAGAACTGGCTGGGTATGCCGCGTAACAGCATCAAGGTGAATTTTGCTCCAGACCTGGCGGAAGCCGTCTTACGTGAAGGCGCGCAGCAAGGCTTTGATTTGACACGGGTGAGCGAAGCAGGATTAGAGCATGGCTTTACCACCGTGCTCAACTTCCTCACGCCGAAGTGGGACATGTCCTACCTCTGGCTGATTCAGAACTGCGTGCTGCCGCCACTCCCCAGCGTCAAGCGCTGTTACGAATTTGGCCGCATGGTAGGCGATGCAATTCGCAAAGCCGGCGGCTCGCGCCGGGTCGCAATCCTTGGCACTGGCGGGCTCTCGCACGCTGTCGGCACACCAGACATGGGCAAAGTCGACCCCAAGTTCGACAAGAAGTTTCTCAAGCAACTGTGCGCCAACAGCTCAGCGTTGAAGAAAATCACCGATGCTGAGTTAGACGCGGTAGGCAACGGCACGCATGAGATTCGCAACTGGGTCGCCGTCGCTGGGGTAGTGGAAGGCGCCAAAGGTGAAGTGGTCATGTACGAAACCACGATGGGCGTAGGCTTTGGCATGATGCAGTTTCAGGTGGCGGCGTAGTCTTCTTGCTTAGCGGCTATCCGAAAATTCCCTCAGGGCGCATCCAGAAGCAAAATCCCCCCGTCCAGTCGCTCCGCGCCTGTCGGCCCCCTTTGGCAAAGGGGGCGACGAAGGCGGAGCCAAGCGGGGGATTTGCACGATCTGGCAGAGCAACAAGATTGAAAGTTATTCGGACAACGCTGAGTTGAACGAAGCCGCGTCACACGTAGCGAGTCAGCTATGCGCTGACTCGCGCCCGGTTGGGGGTACGACATGTTTCTCTTTTTTCTGCCGCAGAGGCGCAGGAGAAGAAGTTGACGGTTTGTTGAGATGTTGAAGCTCGTGTTGCGCTTTCGCGTCACTGGGCTCCACCCTCAGAAGCTGCGTGAACACTTGCCGCGCTTCATCAGGTTTGCCGTTCCTTTCGAGCTGTTGACCGAGAGTGCGCAACATATCGACGTCCTTCGGCTCCAACGCCACGGCTTTCTTAAACGCCTCTTCCGCCTCGACAGGTCGCTCGGTTTCGGCCAAGAGTAATCCTAAATCGTAATGGACTCGGCTGTCGCGTCCATCGAGTCGCACAGCCGTGCGATATGCCTCTTCCGCCTCCTGATGGCGGTCACGATCCCGCAACAAATTCCCCAAGTTCACGTACACCGCCGCATCGGAAGAGTTGAGACGCGCAGCCTCACGCAACGCCTCCTCTGCCTCACGCCACCGTTTGGCTGCAGCCAGAAAGGCGCCGTAGCAATTGAGCGTAACGGCACGGGCTTTATGCTGTTCCACATCTTGTTGCAATTGTAGTAAATAGAGAAAGTCGGATTCTTCCAAGCCATCGGGATTTTTCACGCCCCAATTGGGGTTCTCGTTAATTTTCTGTACTTTCGCTTCAAGCTGCTCTTCTTCAATGTCTAATCGTTTATTATCCGAGAGCGTCAACGCTTTCTCGAACGCCTGCGAGGCCAGAGTAAATTTTCCTTCTCTCATGAAATTGCGGCCCAGTTCCACGTGGCGCTGGATAACGCGCCGCGCCACAAAACGATCCCACTGGTCCTGCATGGACGGGAGGAAAAAGGCCAAGATCATCACAAGAGCGCTCCCCACGCTGGCGAACACCGGACTGAGTCTGCGCCACACGGGCTTAACCGCCTCTTCCTCAGACAAGACTTCATGAATGGCCACAGCGAGACGCGCCCGCGTCTCCGGGGCGGCTAGTATGCGTTCGATCAGTTCGACATTCGTTGACGAAGTTAACAAACCAGCATTGTTCAATTTTTCATTGCTTTGGTGTGACATCAATTATTATTGTAGCGCCCTCGCCTCCAAGAAGATATGCTGCGGCAAGCGGCGCGGGCTTAGATGGTAATACCGAATAACGCGGACGCAACACGCCCCAGCAGATAGCCAAGCACCCCTGCGGCGCCGCCGAGTCCGACCACTTCTAGGCCGCTCATCAACTGCGGACGCCCCGAGAGGCGCGCTTTCACGATCCCTAGCGCAAAGAGCGCAAGCAGGGCAAGCACCATTGTCACTGTAAGACCAGGACCAACACTGAGCACCGAGAACGGCAGCAAGGGAACGACTGAGCCAGCGAAAAATGCAGTTCCTGTTACCAGTGCATCACGAATCGGCGAGCTGAGCCCTTCAGGAGCCAATCCCAACTCGAATACTCCCAAAAGATCAAGCATGAGCCTCGGATGAGCCGACATGCGCCGCACGACCTGAATCGCGTCACGTCGGGACATGCCACGCCCCACCAAAGCCGCCAACAATTCCGCTGTCTCTTCTCCAGGCTTTTGCGCAATCTCTTGTTGCTCGCCTGCCAACTCAGCCTCATACAGTTGCCGCTGTGCGCGCGACGCCAAGTAGGAACCGACCGCCATCGAGAGAGCGCCAGCCACTGCGGCAATCGCGCCAGCCACCAGTACGACCATGTTCTGGGTCGTGGTAGCGGCAATCCCTGCGACCAACGTTGTTGTCGAAATCAAGCCATCCTGTCCACCAAAGACGACCTCGCGAATCCCTGCAAGTCGCGAGATGCGCTCTCGCTCTCCTGCCATTTCCTTCTGAAGAGGTTTGGTGGCGACGCGCGTCATCTTTTCCTCTGGCTGCATCGAGGTGGTCGCTTCTGAAGTAGGCGTCACAGGCTCGGGCAAACGGGGCGGCTCTTCAGCCTGCTGTAACATTCCCAACGCCTGACGAAAAACTTGTTGATGATGTTTCTCACGATCGAGCGCCAAACGAAAGACAGCGACAGCATTTTGATGGCCTTCAGCTTCCGCTTCAGCGATCATCCGTGGATAGCGGCGCTCGATTTCACTGGTTTCGCCAAGCGCCGCCACACGTAAATTCTCCGCTGTCGTCCCCACAGCTCCAAGTGCATGAAGCAACGAGTGCGCATGGACAGCCTCGGCTCCCGCCGCCTCAAAGAACAGTTGCGCAATTTCCGGATGTCCCTCCTGCATGGCGCGTATGCCAAACGCCATGTAGCGTCGGTTCGCATCGGCTTCGCCTGCCAGAGCAACTTGCAGGTTGATATGTGTTTTGTTCTCGTTCACCATCGCTCCATCTTCCTTTTCCATACCTACTACGCAAGATCCACGCTGCTGGCAAGCGGAAACGGCAATAGACACACCGGCGTAAACCTGCCAAAAAAATACGGGGGAAAGGAACACACTATGGACCGTGAGAAGGTACAAATTTACGACACCTCGTTGCGCGATGGTTTGCGCAACTCAGGCGTCACCATGACCCTTGCCCACAAGCTCCGTTTTGCCCGCCACCTGGAACAACTTCACATTGATGCTATTGAAGTCGGGTACGGCGGACCGTCGCAAATTGAAATTATGCAGCGTCTCGCGGAAGCGCTCACAGGCCCTGTTGTCTACGGGCTGACACGCGTCAACATCAAGGATATTCAACGTGTTCTCGACGGTATTGGCCGCGCTACGCAGCCTGGGGTGAATATCTTCAGCCCCACCTCTAATGACTTCTTGAAAAAAGCAAAAAAGAGTTGGCAACAAGCGATTGATGCTGTGGCTGCCGCTATCGCATACGCCAAGCAGTACGTCGATCACATCACGTTTTCCGCGCAAGACGGCTCGCGCGCGGACCCGGTGCTGCTCGTCAGGATTTTCAACGCCGCCATCGAAGCAGGCGCCACGGTGCTTTCGTTGGCGGATACGGTGAGCTACGCTGTGCCCTCGCAATTCGGCCCCTTGTGTCAATTCCTTCGATCCCAAGTCAAGAATAGCAATTCCGTTACATGGAGCGTTCACTGCCATAACGAGACGGGACTCGCCGTCGCCAATTCCCTGGCAGCGATTGAAAATGGAGTCCGTCAAGTTGAATGCACCGTCGACGGCATCGGCGAGGGAGCCGGAAATACGTCTCTCCAGTTGCTGGTCAACGCATTGCGCACCCGACCGGATGTGTTTAAGACGGTCACAACGGCGATTGCAGCCGAACATTTCCCCGAAGCCAGCCAGATGCTCAGAGAAGCGGCGTGAAAGGCAGCGCACCCATAAAAACGAGGGAGAAATGGCTTCTTACAAACAACCACTCGCTGAAGTTTTTGGGCGACCCATAACAGACCAAAGCGAAAAAGCTGTTCGTTATCGCTCTCACCGCTTGTGTCCTTTCAACAACAAAGTTCCAAGCTGTACGAAGGACAAAGCAAAGAATCCTCTCGGCGTATGCAGTATCTATCATGACAACCATCCTGTTATTACGTGCCCAATCCGCTTTCGTGAAGAATGGATCATTGCGGATGATGCCGCTTCTTTCTTTTTCGACAAATCTGCAGTGTGGAGTTCTCTTACTGAAGTTCGTCTCAACGACGCGTACGGCAAATCCGCTGGCAATATCGATGTTGTTCTTGTGGCTTACGACGAGCGCGGCAAAGTGTATGATTTCGGGGCTCTAGAAATCCAAGCTGTTTATATCTCCGGGAATGTACGAGAGCCTTTCGAATATTATATGAAAGATCCAGCGGCCAGATCTCAAATGGACTGGTCAAACGAGCCTAATTATCCGCGTCCAGATTATCTTTCGTCTTCTCGAAAAAGGCTTGTCCCGCAATTACTCTTCAAAGGAGGAATTTTACATAATTGGAAGAAAAAAAGCGCTGTCGCTTTGAATAAAGGCTTCTTCGATACCCTTCCGCCGTTAAAGCAAGTCTCACCACAAGATGCGGAAATCGTTTGGTTGATCTACGATTTGCATCTGCTTCCTGAGAAGGAAGACAGTCCGTCAAGATTTGTCCTACAAAAAATAGAGGAAGTGTTCACAGAATTTGAGCCGGCACTCTTTTCCATCACGACCCCTTCTCCCGGTTCGGTAGACACTTTCATCAATGTACTCCAAGAAAAATTAGACGAGCAGCTCGAAGCTCCTCCTATTAACAAGACTATTGATGAGTCGTTTTGATATGCCTTCCTATATACAAACATCGCTCTTCCCTTCTCTCGGCGAAACAAGTCAAGTAACGTCAAAGCCTGTCAATGTAGCGTCAGTGCCACAGCGAAGTCCGTTTCGGTACCCTGGAGGAAAAACTTGGTTCGTCCCAACATTTAGAAAATGGATAGCAGATTCTCCCTTGAAACCTCGTCTATTGATAGAACCTTTTGCTGGGGGTGGAATAATCAGTTTGACAGCACTGTTCGAAGACCTCGTTGGCCAGGCTCTTATGGTTGAACTCGACCCTGAAGTCGCGGCTGTATGGCAAAGTGTAGTCGATGGCAATGCCCAATGGCTTGCTGAGGAGATTCTGAAGTTTGATCTGACCAAAGAATCAGTTCTCACAGAAATCAGTAAACAACCGAAAGTCACCAAACACCTCGCCTTCCAAGTAATTTTAAAAAATAGAACGTTTCATGGCGGAATCTTAGCCGAGGGATCGGGCCTTTTAAAACACGGTGAAAATGGGAAAGGTATTCGATCCCGTTGGTATCCACTTACACTAGCCAAGCGATTTATCAACCTAGATTCCATTGCTCTTCGACTGGACTTCCGTTGTGAAGATGGACTGAAAGTTTTGCGAGAATTCGCTCCACAACAGGATGCGGTTTACTTCATCGACCCTCCCTATACAGCGGGCGGAAAAAAAGCAGGAAAACGATTGTATAAGTACTGTGAAATGGACCATGAAGTCTTGTTCAACATCTGCAACTCTCTACAAGGAGACTTTTTAATGACCTACGACAATGCGGAGGAAGTCAAGCAAATGGCCAGGAGGCACGGCTTCGAAATGAGGGCAATTTCCATGAAAACAACCCACCACACAGCAATGAAAGAATTGGTAATCGGCAAAAATCTTTCGTGGATGGACGATGCTCCAGTTGTTTATGAGAAGGCCGCAAAATATATTCCAGCCGTAAAACGAGGGACAAAAGGCTGGTAACCCTTCAAGACAGGCGTACATGATGAACGACACAGCAAATCTCCACCCTCCCCAAGCGATTGACGCTATTCAGCACGACACCACCGCGCATGGGTTTCCCATGGCGTCGGAACCGCAAACCGGCAGTCTGCTGCGGACACTTGCGACAACAAAACCCAGGGGCGCGTTTCTTGAGCTAGGCACAGGCACTGGGTTGTCTACAGCGTGGATTCTTGCCGGCATGGACCAGCACTCGCGGCTCCTAAGCGTCGATAATGACGAGGCCGTGCAAGCGATCGCCAGGCGTCACCTCGGCCAAGATGCACGCGTCACCTTTCAGCTTGCGGATGGGGCGGCCTTTCTCGAAACGCTAGGGAAGCAACAGTTCGACTTTATTTTTGCTGACACGTGGCCGGGCAAGTACGATCACCTCGAACAAGCGCTTGCGGCGGTGAAGCCTGGCGGTTTCTACATCATTGATGATATGTCGCCGCAACCGAATTGGCCGCCGGGACACGCCGAAAAAGTTCCTGTGCTGATCTCTGCACTAGAGCAACGTCCCGATTTCCAAGTGACAAAACTGAACTGGGCCTCGGGGTTGATCCTCGCCACAAAGCGAGCATACTAGAACCCATCCGCAATCTCTCAAGACTGTCATTCTGAGCTGCGAACGCGGCGAAGAATCTCAAGGTGAGACCCTTCGCTGCGCTCAGGGTGACAGGATTGATGGGTTTGGGAATAATTTGTAAGTCAATCACCAAAAAACCTAAATATCTGTCGTTCAGACACGAGGGGGAACCTGATGATCTCACTTATGGTGAACGGAAAGGAACACGCAGTCGATGTGAGTCCGGACATGCCGTTGCTGTGGGTCTTGCGCGACACGCTCGGCTTATC
>CAYTVL010000002.1:0-4231 GCA_964441775.1 uncultured Enterobacteriaceae bacterium | reverse complement strand
ATGTGAGTCCGGACATGCCGTTGCTGTGGGTCTTGCGCGACACGCTCGGCTTATCTGGGACCAAATATGGCTGCGGCATGGCGCTCTGCGGGGCGTGCACCGTGCATCTTGATGGCGAAGCAGTGCGCTCGTGTGTCTTGCCTGTCTCAGCAGCCGCCGGGAAGAAAATTGTCACCATTGAAGGTCTTGCCGCGAAAGAGCTTCACCCCGTACAAAAGGCGTGGATCGTGCACCAAGTGCCCCAGTGTGGCTATTGCCAATCCGGCATGGTCATGGCGGCGGCTGCGCTTCTCAAGAAGAATCCGCAACCGACGGACGCGGATATTGATGCGGAGATCACCAATATTTGTCGCTGCGGCACCTACGTGCGCATCCGCGAAGCGATTCACAGTGCGGCAAAGAACGTGTAGACAGCACGGAGGTGAGACATGAAAGCGATTGAAGATTCGTCAACGATGTCCCGTCGTGCTTTTCTCGTGCGCTCCGCCACGGTCAGCGGCGGGTTAATGCTCAGCGTTTGTCTACCAAATCAAGTAGTAGCGCAATCAGCAAAGACAGTAAAGAAATCGGCCACCACCAGCAAAGGTCCCGAAGTCACGGCCTGGGTCATTGTGAATCCTGACGACAGCGTCATCATTCGCGTGGCGCGCACGGAAATGGGACAAGGAAGTTTTACCGGTTTACCTATGCTAGTAGCGGAAGAACTGGCGTGCGACTGGAACAAAGTGCAAGCCGAGTATGCCTCCACGAGTGAACACTTGCGACGAAATCGCATCTGGGGCGACATGCTCACCGGCGGCAGCCGGTCGATTCGCGACAGCCAGGATCCGCTGCGCAAAGCTGGGGCTGCCGCGCGCACAATGCTCATCACCGCCGCCGCGCAACGCTGGCAGGTTCCACCCTCTGAGTGCGTAGCGCAAAACAGCGTCGTTACCCATACTCCAAGCAAACGACATGTGTCCTTTGGCGCTATCGCCTCCGATGCGGCCAAGTTGGAGATTCCCAAAGACATTCCGCTAAAAGATTCCAAAGAATGGAAGATCGCCGGTCAGTCGCTCAAACGATTTGACATTCCAGACAAAGTGACGGGGAAGACGCAGTTTGCCATCGACACGCGCTTGCCGGGTATGGTCTACGCGGCCATCGCGCAGTGCCCCGTTTTTGGCGGGAAGCTCAAACATGCAGACGCCGACAAAATCACCAAGAAACCCGGCGTTGTCACAGTCGTGCCGATGGATGATGCAGTGGCGGTCGTTGCCGAAGGCAGTTGGTGGAACGCGCAGCAAGCCTTAAAGGAGTTACCGATCGAGTGGGACTTTGGTGACAACGCCAAAGTGAGCAGCGCGAGCATCGTGGAGTTCCTGCGCGATGGACTCAATATGAAAGACGCTCCGGTGTCACGCAACGAAGGAGATATCGAGAAAGCGTTCGCCTCCGCCGCCAAAGTTGTCGAAGCGGAATACTACGCGCCTTATCTTGAACACGCGACGATGGAGCCGCAGAACTGCACAGTGCTCTTCAAAGATGGCCACGTGGAGGTCTGGGCCCCATCACAAAACAGCGAAGCGACCGCCGCCACCGCTGCGGAGACCGCGGACGCACCAATCAGCAATGTTGAGGTGCATAAAGTACATCTCGGCGGCGGTTTTGGTCGGCGTGGACTCTATCTTGATTTCGTGCGCCAAGGAGTCGCCATCGCGAAAGCAATACCTGGTACACCTGTAAAGTTGATTTGGTCAAGAGAAGAAGACATTCAACACGGCCACTATCGCCCTGTCGCTCTGGTGCGCATGAAAGCCGCGCTTGACGCGTCGGGCGAGCCGACTGCCTGGCAGGTGCGTCAGGCGGATCAGTCAATCTTCAACTCGGTGCGCCCGGAAATGGTCAAGAACGGCGTTGATACCATTGGGGTGCGAGGTTTATCGGACGCGCCCTACGCATTCCCCAATATTCATATGGAGTACGCCATGCGGAACACCCACGTCCCGCCCGGTCCCTGGCGCGCGGTGGCGCATACGCATAACCCTTTCTTCCGCGAGAGTTTCATCGACGAGGTGGCAGTCGCAGCAGGACAAGACCCATATCAGTTTCGTCGCAAACTCTTAGCGAAAGCGCCCAAAGATTTGGGGATCCTCGATGCGGTGGCCAAAGCAGCCGAATGGGAGAAGCCTCTTCCAGTCGGAGTGCACCGTGGTATTGCTGTGCAAGATGCTTACGGCAGTTATACGGCGTCAGTGATCGAAGTGTCTGTAAGTGAGAAAGGCAAGTTGAAGATTCACCGTGTGGTCGTCGGTATTGATCCCGGCTACATCGTCAATCCTGACTCCGTGCGGGCGCAAGCGCAAGGCTGCGTTGCGTATGGACTGACGGCGGCGTTGTACGGCGAGATCACCATCAAAGATGGACGAGTCGAGCAATCGAATTTTCATGACTACCCGATCATGCGCATCGCCGAGATGCCCAAGGTCGAGGTGGTGCTGGCTCCGACCGGCGGCTTCTGGGGCGGCGCGGGCGAGCCTCCATTGTCTTCATTGGCGCCGGCGCTGTGCAACGCTATCTATGCCGCCACCGGTAAACGGATTCGCTCACTGCCGCTGAAGAATCATGATCTAAAAAAGGCGTGACTCTATGCGTGGGCAAATGAAAATCCCCCCTTGCCCCCCTTTGACAAAGGGGGGGAGCGCGCAGCACGAGGGGATTTCTCTTTTCACCAATTTCTCCCGCCGTACCTTCCTCATAAGTCTGCTGGGCTGCACCTTCCTCCCCTTGTTCAAGGTCCAGCCTGTGTCAGCAGCAGTTCCAGACAAACTCTTGCCGCTGATCCGCGAAGCGACTGGAGGCGTTCCACCCAAAACTGGGCGAGTCAAACTGACCTTGCCGCCGTTGGCGGAAAGCGGCAACTCTGTCCCGCTGAAAGTTCAGGTGGAAAGCCCTATGACGGCGGCGGACCATGTAAAGAGCATTCACATTTTTTCGGAGAAAAATCCACGCCCGGTGATCGCGCGCTTTCATCTTGGACCTCAGTCGGGTAAGGCTGAAGTGAGCACTCGCATCCGTTTGGCAGGCACGCAGCAGCTTGTCGCACTAGCCGTGATGAATGACGGCTCCTCTTGGAGAGGAGAAACGACTGTCGTCGTCGTAGCTGGGGCCTGCGTCGACGAAAAGTGAGACGATGTCAAACACCAGAATCCAGGTTCCGGCTGAGATCAAATCCGGAGAAGCGTTTGAAGTGCGGCTACTCATTCGCCATCCAATGGAGACCGGGTTTCGCTACGACGACACGGGCCGACCCATTCCCAAGAACGTCGTGAATCAAATCACTTGTCGCTTCAACGGCGTTGAAGTGTTTCGCGCCGAATTGTTTTCTGGCATTGCAGCGAACCCCTATCTTACGTTCTTCACCGTAGCCGCTTCCTCCGGAGAACTCGAAGTGAGCTGGACGGACGATGCTGGAGTCACGGAATCCGAACATCTAGCGATCACCGTACTTGGATAGTGTTTATGTTGAAATGTTTCTTCTTCCTTCTGTTACTGCTCTCGGTCTTTCTCCCGGTGTCGGCTAGAGCTGAAGACCAAAGCCCGACGCGGGGCGCGGCGCTCATGAACGCCTGCGGGGCGTGTCATGGTCCAGAGGGACACAGCCAGGGTGCGATTCCTGCCATTGACGCCATTGCTCGAGAGAACATGGTGGCCGCCCTGCGCGCCTTTCGTACTGGCGAGCGTCAGGGCACGGTCATGACCCGCATCGCCAAAGGACTGAATGATGACGATATCGCTGCGTTGGCGGCGTATGTTGCGGCAAAGCAAGCTCATTAAACTCGGCAAACCGCGCTTCTTGTTCCGCTAGCCGCAATGCAGTAAAAAAGTCGCATGCGTTGTGCAAGCTGTGGAGCGGACAATCCCGAACGGGCAAAATTCTGCATCGAATGTGCAGCACCGTTTTCGCGACGCTGTACGCAATGTGGGACAGAGAACCCGTCACGAGCGAAATTTTGCGCCCAGTGCGCCACGCCACTGACCGCACAGCCAGCAGTCGAAGTCCCAGGTTCAACGTTCAATGTTCCAAGTTCTCCCCAACTCCTAACCCCTGGCATCCAATCCTCAGCCGAGCGCCGTCAGCTCACCGTGATGTTCGTTGACCTGGTCGGGTCCACGGCCTTGTCCGCGCAACTCGATCCCGAGGACTACCGGGCTGTGGTGCAACACTATCACCAAACGTGCGACACGATCC
>CAYTVL010000001.1:0-275318 GCA_964441775.1 uncultured Enterobacteriaceae bacterium | reverse complement strand
CCATCACCTTGCAACCGGGGCCGGTCCATATAGGTTGCATATTTCAGGACGTCACTAATTGTCCACTACCCCGCCCGCGGGAAGCAAAAGACGCGTACGGTTTCGGGCATGCCCAGATGGGTTATCGGATTGAGGATGGAGCATTTCCCTCTCGCTTCCGTGCGTTGGGTCACCCGGCCGCGCGCCCAGAGTCGTCCCCCGAACAACCGCTTAAACCGGCCCATGGTATTCTCGGCGATACTCTGCCGCGTGTAGCCACTGCTCACCCGCCACGCCGCGCGGCCCTGGACGGCAATCTGCGGCAGGAGACGGTTGCGGGCGATACGCCCTGCGAGAGGATCCTTAGCGGGGCCGCATTGGGCTGTGCGGCGTGGCGCGAAGACCGGGACGGCATCCCGTTGGAGCACTGCTTCATAACAGGGTCGCCTGTCATAGGCTCCATCGCCTGAGACTTGGGCGATCACACCCGGTATCTGTTCCCGCAGAGCGGGCAACGGCTGGCTGTCGTGGACGCGACTGGCGGTGAGCTCCACCGCGACGATCTCTTTCGTGCGCTCATCGACGCCCAGGTGCAGTTTGCGCCAGGTGCGGCGACGGCTCGCCCGATGCTTCCACACGTGCCACTCTCCCGCATCGTAGATCTTGAGCCCGGTCGCATCTAATGACCACAGGCTGCGGATCACTGCGCGGAGTACGCGCCCACCGTACTGACAGCATACGTTGACGACGACTGACCGTGCTGGAGTCAGGAAGAGGCAAGGAAAGCTTCCTCAGCTCCATCCCCGACGCCAGGAGTCCCGGTGCCGCCCGCAACCTCAAATGATCGACGGCTGTGAAAACGAGGGCCCACTCAATGGCCAGATCCGCATCGCAACGCGGCGCCCCAGGTCCTGCAGCTGGCTCCGTGTTGCGCCACGCCGCGATCGCGTGCTCGTCTCACCACACAGTGCGGCGCCCCCGATTGATCAGCGCACGATTGTACGCGCGCCAATTGCGGTTGCGATAGCGAATAACAGAGTGAGTCTCTGTCATGGGGCGAGCATACCGGTACGGAACACAGAGTGAAATAGGCAACTACGCCGCTGGCTTTCACAAATATACCTGCTTGTCTCAAGGTTTATCTTCCCAGTAAACTGCTGTCGTGAAATTGGAGTGGGACGAAGAGAAGAACACGGAGAACATCGGCAAGCATGGTTTGGATTTTGCCGATGCGTGGCAAATCTTCGATGCTCCGATGCTGACAGTGATGGACAACAAGGAAGACTATGGAGAGGACCGCTTCCTTGGTATAGGGTTTCTTAAAAACTTCGTTGTCGTAGTTGTCTATACTGAGCCGAAAGAAGAGACTATTCGTATTATCTCTCTGCGAAAGGCACTGAAATATGAGCGGGAGCAATTTGAAGAGGCCCTCCGAAACCGACTGGATGAAAGTTGAAGCGATAACTGACGAAGAGATTGACACCTCTGACATTCCGCCCTTGGATGAAGCATTCTTTGCCAATGCGAAGCTGCGGATGCCGAAAGGCAAAGTTCCAGTGATCCTCAGCGTGGATGCTGACATTGTAGAATGGTTCAAGGCCCAAGGGAACGAGTATCAAAGGCTCATCAACGCTGCGCTGCGAATTTATGCGGAGGCGCATAAAGATCAGTCTCACTAGGAGATCTAGGCTCATCGTATTGCCGCTCGTATGCTGATCTTCTAATCCTACTGAACTTAAAAATCTTTATTCAGGGGCCTTGCCCTTGAGCCGAGCTGTTATTTTCTTTACATAAAGAATAACCGGACCTAAAGTACGACTGGGGGTTTGCGGATTTTCCCAATTACGTGTTCGCAAACCTTCACAATGGCAACTCAGAGTTGATGCTTACAAAGGAGGGTGCGATGAAAGAGCAAACCTACGATCGGAAGATTGATGACGTCGGGAATATCCTCGCGATGGAACACGTCAATGTGACGGTTCCTGATCAGTCCCTGGCGCTCATGTTTTATATCCAAGGGCTTGGGTTCACCCGCGATCCCTACATGATGATCGGGACGGAGAATATGTGGGTGAACGTTGGGGATCAGCAGTTTCATTTACCGACGCGTGCCCCGCAGGTTGTTTCTGGGCATGTCGGCTTAGTGGTGCAAGATCTCGAAGGGTTGAAGCGACGGCTCAAACGTCTCGAGGAGCGCTTGAAAGGCACCAAGTTTTCCTGGGCAGTAAAGAAGGGGTATGTGGAAGTCATATGCCCGTGGGGCAATCGCATGCGGTGTTATGCGCCTGACCCGCAACAGTTTGGTGAGATGGCGGTCGGCCTGCCGTATGTTGATATTTGCGTGAAACCTGGGACGGCGGCGGGCATCGCTCAATTTTATCGACAGGTCATGCGGGCTCCAGCCTCGGTGTCGCGCAGCAAAAAGGGCGCAGTGGCCCAAGTGCGGGTGGGAAGAAATCAATGTCTCTTCTTCCGCGAGACCACGGAAGAAATTCCTACCTATGATGGTCATCATATTGCGGTCTACCTCGCCAATTTCTCCGAGCCGCATACATATCTCAATGAGCATGGCCTGGTCACTCAGGAAAGCGACGCCCATCAATATCGCTTCCAGGCCATTGTCGATCCCGAGACGGGGAAAACTCTGTGTGAGATCGAACATGAAGTCCGCAGTTTGTTCCACCCTATGTGGGGGCGCGAATTGGTGAACCGGAACCCGGCCCAGAACATCTTTGCGTATGCGCGCGGACGCGACGCCATGCGTGCGGCGTAGGAGGGGTGCTCATGACTCAAGCTGATCCACACCGCATTACCACCGTTGAGCAACTGCGCAGTATTGTGGGGGAACCGAGCTCGCTCGTGCAATACAAGTTGTGGAAGACGATCGAGCCGGCGGCGGCGGAGTTCATTCAACGCTCGCCGTTTCTCTTGTTGTCGACGGCTGACGCTGAAGGCAACCAGGATGTCTCTCCCAAGGGCGATGGCCCTGGATTTGCCATCATCGAGAACGAGACGACACTCCTCATTCCCGACCGGAAAGGCAACAAGCTCGTCTTCGGACTCCAGAACATTCTCGCGAACCCTCATGTCGGCCTGCTGTTCCTGATCCCCGGCACCGGAGAAACGCTGCGCGTGAATGGCATGGCGGACCTCACGCTTGACCCAGTCATTCTTGATCGCCTCTCTGCGCGTGGGAAACCAGCCTCGATGGCTATCCGAGTGTCTGTACGTGAATGTTTCTTTCACTGTGCGAAAGCGTTTCTCCGTGCGCAGTTATGGAAACCGGACTCGTGGTTGCCGGAATACCGGATCTCGTTCGGCAAACTGTTGGTCTCCAAGATGGGCGGGGACGAAGCGGCGATCCAACAGTTCGACCAGTTTGTCGAGCAGGATTACAAGACGAATCTGTAAAAATACCTGTGCGTGGTGCGCCTTGTGGAAGGGGCCTCGGCCTCTCATCTCACGCACCACGTCACACGCATGGCGCCCTCAGTTTTCTCCTCGCGGTCGTTGCTTTTCGTTGAGGTTGTTCTTCCCCTCGTGAGGGGAGTACCATAAAAGAATAATGAGACGCGCAAAAATTATTTGTACTATTGGACCGGCGGTCCACTCGCCAGCGGCGATTGCTCAACTCATCGCTGGTGGAATGGATGCGGCGCGGTTAAATTTTTCCCACGGGACCTATGACGACCACGCCCAAACGATAACGTGGCTACGAGAGGCGAGTACGCGGCTGGGCAAGCCGGTCGCCATTATTGCCGACCTGCAAGGGCCGAAGATCCGCACTGGTGGAACTGGCGACGGCAATCCGGTGATGCTGCAAGCTGGACGACGGTTCGTGCTGACGACCAACCCTGTGGTCGGATCGGCGGACGCGATGTCCGTGACCTATGAGCATCTTCCTCAGGACGTGCGGCCTGGCGATCGTATTCTCCTTGATGATGGTTTATTGGAATTGCGAGTGTTGACAACTGACAAGAGTAAAGTGGTGGAAACGGAAGTGGTGGTTGGTGGTCCGCTCGGAGAACACAAAGGGATCAATCTCCCAGGGGTGGCGCTCCGCACGGCGGCGCTGACGGAGAAAGATCAGGCTGATCTTGAGTTCGCCCTCGCGCACGGTGTTGATTATGTAGCGCTCTCTTTTGTCCGCCGCGCGGAGGATTTGATTCTTGCCCGTCAGACGATGCAGCGGCTTGGTCGTTCAGTGCCCTTAATTGCGAAAATTGAAAAGCCTGAAGCCTTGACGAATTTAGACACGATTCTAACCTTAACGGATGCGGTCATGGTGGCGCGCGGCGACCTCGGCGTCGAGCTCGCTCCGGAGCGGGTCCCGGTAGTGCAGAAAGAAATCATTCGCCAGTGTAACCGGCGTGGTCTGCCCGTCATCATCGCCACACAGATGCTCAACTCGATGATTGAGCATCCACGCCCCACGCGGGCGGAAGCCTCGGATGTCGCCAACGCCATTTTTGACGGCGCGGATGTGGTGATGCTGTCTGGCGAGACGGCGAGCGGGGCCTATCCAGTGGAAGCCGTCGCCATGATGGATCGCATCGTGCGCGCGGCGGAGGAACAAAAGGCTAAGGAACGCCCGACTGCGCCCCCGGAGCCATTGTCTATTCCAGCAGATTTTCCGGAAGTGACGTGTGGCATCGCCTGCCGCGCCGCGCACGAAGCTGGTGCGGCGGTGATTGCCGCGTTTACCATGTCGGGCTTGACCGCGCGCTTGCTTTCCCATTTTCGACCAAGCGCGCTTGTTGTTGCTTTTAGTCCGGACGAACGAGTCCGTCGTCAACTCGCTCTGTTCTGGGGCGTGCTGCCGCGCGCAATGGAGCCGGTGACGGATACAGAAATCTTGGCGCGACGCGGGGAAGAAGAATTAGTAGGGGGAGGTTTTGCCCAGCCTGGAGATCGAGTAGTGTTGGTTTTCGGCGCCCCGATTGCGGCGGTGATCGGACAGACCAATTCACTTCGCTTGCACCAGATTGCGGCGAGAACTGAGGATGGCGGCGGAACAGACTAAACGTATCGGCGTGCTCACCAGCGGCGGTGATGCGCAAGGGATGAACGCGGCGGTTCGGGCGATTGTCCGGATTGGACTCGCCCGAGGCGCTGAGGTGTACGCAGTCCTCGAAGGCTATCGCGGCATGGTCGATGGCGGGGCGCGGATTCGTCGCATGACGTGGGACGAGGTTGGCGGGATTCTCCATAAAGGGGGTACGATCATTGGCACGGCTCGCTGCGAGGCGTTTCGGTCGCGCCTCGGGCGGCTTCAGGCCGCTTTCAATTTGCTGCACAGTGGCATCGACAACCTGATTGTGGTTGGCGGCGACGGGAGTTTGTCGGGTGCGGCGGTTCTCCATCAGGAATGGTCCGGACTTGTCGCTGAGCTGGTCGCCCAGCAGAAAATTTCCCAAGAGCAGGCTGATCGTCATCCCCACCTGACCATCGTGGGACTGGTCGGTTCAATTGATAACGACATGCTCGGCACCGACATGACGATCGGCGCCGATTCGGCTTTACATCGTATTACTGAAGCAGTGGACGCCATTAGCAGCACGGCGGCGAGTCACCAGCGCACCTTTGTGGTGGAAGTGATGGGCCGCCACTGTGGCTATTTGGCGCTGATGGGAGCGCTCGCCAGCGGCGCCGACTGGGTGTTGATTCCCGAGAGTCCCCCTGACGTTGAGAATTGGGAAGCGCGGATGTGCGAGGTGCTCAAAGCGGGCAGGGAGGCCGGGCGTCGCGATAGTATTGTGATCGTCGCCGAGGGAGCGCGGGATCGCAACGGAAATCTCATCGAGAGCGCGTATCTGAAAAAGGTGCTGGCCGAACGACTGAGCGAGGATGTGCGCGTAACGATTTTGGGGCACGTGCAGCGCGGCGGAGTCCCGAGCGCTTTCGATCGCAACCTGAGCACGTTGCTCGGCGCCGCGGCGGTGGCGGAAGTGTTCTCTGCTGAGCCTGGCAGTGCTCCGTGTTTGATTGGCATGCATGGGAATCGCGTAACTCGCTCTCCGTTACAATTGTGCGTCGACCAAACGCGTCGCATTGCCCAGGCGATGGAGGAGCGGGATTTTGCGACGGCGCTGAGCCTGCGCGGAAATAATTTTCAGACGGCCTTTCGCACCGTTCGTACGCTGGTGCGCGCTCTGCCCCATCCCCCAGCGTCGGGGCAACGTCGCTTGCGTTTAGCAGTCATGCACTCGGGGGCGCCGGCGCCCGGCATGAACACGGCGGTGCGCGCCGCCGTACGGCTTGGGGTGGATCGTGGGCATCTGATGTTTGGCGTCAAAAACGGCTTTCTTGGGTTGATTGCCGGAGACCTCATGCCGATGGACTGGATGAGCGTCAACGGGTGGGCCCTGATAGGCGGTGCGGAACTCGGCACGAACCGTAAGACGCTTGCCGGAAAAGATTTGTACGCCGTCGCTCGTACCCTGGAAGAGCAGCAAATCGAAGGGCTTCTGATGATCGGCGGCTGGTCGGGCTACGAGGAGATCCATAAACTGTGGCGCGCCCGAGAGAACTTTCCTGCATTTAACATCCCGCTGATTTGTCTGCCTGCGACGATTGATAACGATTTGCCGGGCTCTGATCTCAGCGTTGGAGCCGACACCGCGCTCAATTGTGTGGTCGATGCTGTAGACAAGATCAAACAGTCCGCTGTCGCCTCGCGTCGCTGTTTTGTGGTGGAAGTGATGGGTCATACCTGCGGCTATTTGGCGCAGATGAGCGCCCTGGCGACCGGCTCCGAACGGGTGTATTTACCCGAAGAAGGGGTCACGCTTGCCGATCTACAAAAGGATTTGGAGACGCTCATCCGAGGATTTCAGAAGGGCAAACGCCTCAGCGTGATGATCCGCAATGAACACGTGCATCCGTTGTATACAACGAACTTCATGGCAACCCTGTTTGCCGGGGCCGGACAGAACCTCTTTGAGGTGCGGCAAGCGATCCTCGGCCATCTGCAGCAAGGCGGCAATCCGACGCCATTCGACCGTATTCTGGCGATGCGTTTTGCCGACGCGTGCATTGAGCGCCTGATCGCCCAAGCTGAACAACCCGCGCCCGCCTGGGAGTTTGTGGGATTCCACGCTGGCCAGCTCACGTTTCACAATCTTGACGACTTGCCCCGCATGATCGACGCCGCCCATCAACGACCCAAAGAGCAGTGGTGGCTCGACGTCCGCTCCATCGCCAAAGTACTGGCGCAACCTGAGCCGGGAACAGCAAGTTAGAACTCGTCCTTGATCCTCGCAAAGTTGTCATTCTCAAGCTGTAGGGGTAGGTCTTGCAATCAAGCATTCTTCGTTTGCTGGTTTTCGCTATGTTTCAATGCAAGACCTGCCCCCTTTTTCTTCGGCAGGTCCGTTGCCTGTTCAAAGACAATCAGCTAGCGTCGCAGGGCTAGCATTGCCCTTCATCGAAGGAGGAAACTATGGGGAGACTACGGCAAGTAGCGAAAGCAGAGGCGAACCCCGAGGTGCTGGAAGTATACCGGCAGTTCTTCGGCGATCGCGATCCAGTGGCAGAGTCCGGCACCGCGACCGGCACGCCGGGTGATTATTGGACGACGTTTGCCCTGGTGCCGGATTTGCTGCAGATGGCGCGACGGGACCTTATGGCATTGCTCCAACCTGGACGTAAACTCGATCCCAAACTGCGGGAATTAGCGATCCTGCGCACAGGCATCGTTGGGGACTCCAAGTTCGAGTATTCGCAGCATCTCAAAGTGGCTCGCATGGTGGGGGTGTCTGAAGAGAAACTGGCCGCTATCAAAGGCTGGACCACGAGTGAGCTTTTCACTCCCATGGAACGCGCGGTGATGGCGGCGGCAGATGAAATTTTGTCCCGTAATCTGGTGGAAGACGCCACGTTTGCAGCGCTGCAAAAACATCTCTCCGACGCGGAAGTCCTGGAGCTGTTCGTTGTGATCGGTCTGTGGCGCATGCATGGCCTCATCGTGCGCGCTTTACATCTTGAGTATGACAACAACACCACCGAACGGATGCAGGAAGTGTCCGCGCCGACCCCGTCGTAGCCGTCACCGTTCACGCTCTGTTGCCTGGCGAACCGAAGGGGAGTAGAGAAGGAAAGCATTCGCAGGATTTTCACGCAGGAAAGGAGCCGCTCATGAAGCTGTATCGCTCAGTGCTCTTCGTGCCGGGCAATCGTCCGGAGTGGATCGACAAAGCCCCGAAGTATGGACCGGACGCCCTCATCCTCGATCTCGAAGATGCGGTGCCGATTCCCGAAAAGCCGGAAGCCCGCAGCATCGTTCGCGCAGGGATTGAGCGGTCGCACGCTCGTGGTGTGCCGATTGTGGTTCGCGTCAACGGCATCAACACCGGGCTAACGGGTGAAGATGTCGAAGCGGTAGTAACGAAAGGACTCGTGGCTATTGCCATCCCCAAGCTCGAACGGATCGAAGAAGTGCTCAAAGTTGACGCGTGGATCGAACTGTTTGAGCAGAAAGCGGGGCTGCCGCCGAACTCGGTCGAGATTGTGGTGCTGCCGGAGACCGCGCGCGGCATCATGGACATTTATAAACTGGCGACCGCCTGTCGGCGTGTTGGCAATATCGTCGGTGGCGCCAGTGCACGGTCGGGTGATGTGACAAAGGCAATCGGTTATAAATGGACGCGCCCCGGCTTGGAGACGCTGTACCTGGCGTCGCACATGCTATTGGCGGCGCGCGCCGCGGGCATCGAATATCCACTCTGCGGCGGATCGCTAGAAGTGAACGACCTGGAACTGGTGCGCGCGCAATTAAATCGCTCGCGTGAGGTCGGGTTCCGGGGCGCGCTGCTGATTCATCCCTCTGCTGTCCCTATTGCAAATGAGGTCTTTGCCCCGTCCAAGGAGGAGATTGAATGGAACAAAGGGATTCTCTGCGCCATGGACGAGGCGGAGCGCGCCGGACGTGCGGCAGTGACGTACGATGGCATGATGATCGACTACGCGCACGTGCGCAACGCGCTTGACCTGATCCATCAAGCCGAGGCTTTTGGTATTGCCGTTGGTGAATATCCGCAGGTGAAAGCATTATAGTGTGAAAACTGGCTTGAGCTAGCTTCATCAGCAGCGCCTCGTGTCGATAGCGTACTCACCGACGACGATAGAACAGCCTGCGCGCTCTGGCCAGTTTTTCCTGCCAACGTTTCCACCATAAGCGATCCGCCTCGCCTGCTTCAACAAAAAAATAGGAAAACAGTTTCGAGAGCACTAAGGTCGTTATGACTGCGATAAGAACAAGAACCAATACCTGTTCCATGGAACGCCTCCATGTATTTGTCTTCTTGAACAAGGCCTTGGCCTCATTGAAAGACAGCATACCTCAACAAAAAAATGTAAGGTAGGCGTCTCGCCTCGTCTGTGGAATTTTTGCTAAAAATGTTTGAATTTTGCGAGAATAACCCGTGGGCGGCGCGAATACGTGCGAAAGTGTTGCACGAACAGCGGGACGCTTTCCCGCCGTTCCCCAAACGCCCTTATGCCGGATGAGGCAAGACTATCGAGCGAGGCGTTAGACGGAGCAATAAAGAGAGACGAACTTCATCTTCTTTCCGTTATTCCTTGTTATTGTTTATATGATACTATTGGAACTCCCTGCAGAGAGGAAGACATGGACCTATGGCCAATATCCAACCTATCACGACCTTATTTGTTGATCTCGGAAATGTCTTACTGACCGACAGTTGGGGGCCGGCGATGCGGCAGAAAGCCCTGGAGCAGTTCGACTTCGACTTTGCCGAAGTAGCCAAGCGCAGCCAACTGACTTTTGAGGGTTATGAAGAAGGGAAGGTGAGTCTGGACGAGTATCTCGATTGGGTCGTGTTTCACCAGCAACGCTCTTTTTCGCGCGAAGCTATTACCACATTCATGCTTGGGCAATCTCAACCCCATCCTGAAATGATAGCGTTAGTGCAGTCTCTCCGGGCGCGTTATGGTCTCAAGGTAGCCGTGGTCACCAACGATGGACGAGAGTTTTTCGTGCATCGAGTCAAGCAGTTTCGTCTGAAGGAGTTTGTCGATTTCTTCATCGTCTCGTGCTTCGTCCATTATCGCAAGCCTGAAGTGGAGATTTATCGGATGGCCCTGGATATCGCCCAAGTGAATCCCGAGGAAGTAGTCTACATCGACGACCAGGAATTATTTGTGGAAGTCGCGCAGAGTCTTGGGCTGCATGGCCTTCATCATACGGACTACGCCTCTACACGTGCAGCCCTTGCGGCTTTGGGTCTTGCGTTGTCGGACTGAGGCAAAGGCGCAACCAGCTCTGGCCATCCGTACTCCTCTCGATTTGAGAGAGCGTTCAACTTCTACGAGTGAAGGGTTCACTGTCAGTACGTGGGCGCCGGCAGCTCGTCGGGTTGCATCACGATCGGAGTTACCTGGTGCTTCGCCTTGCGCCATGCGACCTTCTTAGCTGGCTTCCGGCGAGGCCGAGAAACAATTTTGACCTTTGTTACCCCTGTTTCTGTCATCCCGATCTTTTGCGCGGCGGCGCGCGACAGATCAATCTTCCGTCCTTTCACAAAGGGACCACGGTCATTAATTGTCACCGCCACTGATTTCCCATTCTTCAGATTGGTAACCACAGCCTCAGTGCCCAGGGGCAGCGTTGGATGGGCTGCGGTCAGTTTATTCTGATCGAAGCTTTCTCCGCTCGCCGTCTCTTTCCCTTGGTGGGCTGGCCCATACCAAGAGGCTTCTCCCACCTGCTCCACTTTCGATCCCTCAGGCTTGGGAGCTGTTTCTTTCGCTTGTGGCATGCTTACGGGCGGCGGAGTTTCTTTCCGAACGATCGACCGAGTACAACCCGGCACGAGCAAGGAAAGCAGCGCCCCACCGATGCCGAACAAGACAAAGAAATGACGAGAATAGCCCATAACAGCAGGCTACCGTAGGCCGAGATAACTGAGTAAGAAGAGTACTACTACGATGACGCCGATAATATAGAAGATGTTATTCATAACGACCTACACTTTCCTCAGAGCCGACCGGTGAGAAGCAACACGAGAAGAATGATGACTAGCACGCCGACGAAGCCCGAGGGCGCATAACCATAAGTATGATAGCCCCAAGTAGGTAGACCGCCTAGCAAGAGCACGATTAAGACGATCAACAAAATCAAGCTCATAATAAGGTACCTCCATCATAGTGAGTTCTCCCTCAGTGAGGGAAAGAGGACGATTTGCAGAAAGAACGGGTTCAACCTTTGTGAGAGGATAACGCTGGAGTTTGGCGCCGTCTGTGAAATTCCTGCGCAAAATATGGGAATCTTGCGGCAATGTTTACCTTTCGACTAAAAACACGGCCCGGCAACCACGATCTACCCAGATCCCGCCGCCATCTTGGTCCTGTCCCCAAGTGTCATCTTTGCGACATGGAGCATCACTGAGTTGTTGATCCAATTGGACATGTCCCGGTCTGCCGGTCGGGCAGAATACCGATCTTCCGTTGAGAGATTCACACGTCACGGTTTGTCGTCCGAACGGCTGAGAGCTAACCCTATATTTGTTACCATCCCGATACTCATACTCATAGCTGCTCCAGAAGAAACAGTCGGACAACAAGAAAAGGCAGAAGAAAAAAGACAAGCAGGAAAAAAGACAAGGCATAACACCTTCCTCTCATGATTCCTTAGGAAGGTAACGCACCTGTTTCGCGCTGTCTGTGAGATTACTGCTGAAATGTTGAAATCTTGCGGTAATCGTGTAGGGGCGAAAGAGAATCAGCGACCACGTCATTTCTCGCGCCGGCGGGAAGGTGGTATCCCGCTTTCTTGCGAGGACTGATGTATGCCCTCGTACAAAAGACAGTTTTTTTACCCGGAGAGGCCTCGTGATTCGGCCTCTCTCTGGGACGACTTGCTGGACGAGCAGCAGCCCTAGTTTTAACGGAATAAAGCTCTTGCGATGACCATCCGGTGTACCTCCGACGGTCCCTCGCCGATCCGGCGGACGCGGGCTTCACGATACCAACGTTCCAACGGAAATTCTTTGGAGACGCCGTAGCCGCCATGAATCTGCACGGCGCTGTCGATCACGCGACCGAGCACTTCACTAGAGTAGAGTTTAGCGATTGACGCTTCGAGGCGGGCGTCTTCACCACGATCTGCTTTCCAGGCTCCGTCCCAGATCAGCCATCGGGTCGCGCGCATCTCCACTTCAGCATCCGCCAGCATCCACTGAATGGCTTGACGTTGACTCAAAGGCACCCCAAACGTCGAGCGCTGCTTGGCGTGCGCGATGGCCATGCGATGCGCGGCAATGGAGACGCCGAGGTTGCACGCCGAGTAGGGGAAGCGTTGTCTCGTCAGCAGGTCGAGGCACAAGTCGAGACCATCACCCTCCTTGCCGATCATGTTGGCCGCGGGAATCTTACAGTCTTCAAAGAAGACTTCATTCGGTAAAGAGACAGTTCTGATGGTGCGGAACGGCCTCGCGGTGAAGCCCGGCGTGCCTTTGTCGATGATGAAACAACTGATGCCTTTGCGCCCCTTCGATGGATCGGTGCGTACGAACACCACACCCCACTCGGCTTCGTGTGCATGTGAAATGAAAATCTTCGTACCGTTGAGCACCCAGGAATCGCCCTGTTTGACGGCGCGACACTGGATCGAGCCGGCTGGGTCGGCGCCTCCACTGGGCTCAGTAATGGCGAAGAAGGTGTAGGTTCCGTCACGCAGGGTGGGCACGGCGTATTTCTGGATTTGTTCTTCCGTGCCGCCATAGATCACTGGCGGAGGATAGCGGCCAAACACGCCGCAGCCCGCGTTATAGAGCCCCATGCGGTGCTGCGACATTTCTTCGAGCAACACCGACATGCCGAACGTATTCATGCCGCCGCCGCCATACTGCTCCGGGGCAGAGAGGCACCACAGCTTCGCCGCTTTGGTTTTCTGCATGAGGCCGTGATAGTCCTCTTCGGGTAGGTCCGCTGCGTCGGGGTCGATGCGTTGTTCAGCAGGAATGATTTCGTCACGAACGATGCGTCGTACTTGGTCACGCAGCATCGTCAGTTCTTGCGGAAGTATGAAGCCGGGGAATATATTCATCAGTCGGCCTCCAGAAAGGTTGTAGGGCGCACTTGTGCACCAGTTTTGTCGGTGCGCGGAGCGCACCTTACTTCTGAAACGGAGAAACGGAGACGGGAAGAATCGGAGAAGGAATTTTTGACACACCGATTCTCCGCTTCTTTCTCATCGCGCTCTACGAAACTTCGGCAACGTCACTTCTGGCGTGACATCGTCAAAAACGACTTCGACTGGCATATCCAGACGAAGCTCTTCGTTCGGAATATCTGTCACCCATGTCACCATGCGGACGCCTTCCTCTAGCTCGACGATAGCCGGGCTGTACGGCGTTACGTCGGCAAATTGGGGCAGCATGGTTTGTTCCGCTGTGGTCCACGAATAGACTTTGCCCTTGCCAGAGGATTTTTCCCACGTCCAATTAAACGAGCCGCACTTGGCGCACATGTCGCGGGGCACATGTCTCCAGGTTCCGCAGTCAGTGCAGTGTTGAAAGCGCAGCTCGTGTTTTTTGCAAAATTCATAAAATTGCCCGGCGAAGCCGCGCCGCTTGGGCAAAGGTTTTTTATAGGCTGCTGTTGCATCCGCCATATCGTGTTACCTCCGTAAAATCACTAAGCTGCCGTCGCCGAAGTCGCCCCAGCCGGACACCAAGCCAAGCTCGGCGTCTTTGACTTGCCGCGCCCCGCAGTCGTGGCGCAATTGGCGCGTCGCTTCGACCACATGGTTCAAGCCCCACACATGTGCTTCCGAATGGAGCCCGCCGTGCGTGTTCATGGGTAGATCGCCGCCCAGTTCGATGCGCCCGTCTTTGATGAAATCTGCGGCTTCGCCGCGTTTGCAGAGTCCCAGCGCCTCAAGCTGCAACATCACGACATACGAAAAGCAGTCGTATATTTCTATGAAGTCAAGATCTTTTAGCTCGATGCCGGCCATGTGTAAGGCATTGGGCGCCGCGAAGCTGAGCCCAATTTTGAATGGATCGGGGCGCGCCGGAATATCATCCGCCGGGTAGGGGTGCCCTTCGGCGACACCGGAAATATAAACCGGCGGATGTTTAAGATCCTTGGCGCGTTCTGGTGAAGTGACCACCACGGCGCAGGCGCCATCGGTTTCGAGACAGCAGTCAAACAATCGGAACGGACGCGACACCCACCGCGCATTGTGGTAGTCCTCCAGCGTCAATGAGCGTCCGCGCATGAATGCCTTCTCGTTGAGCTGGGCGTGTTTGCGAGAAGCCACGGCGATGGGGCCCGGGGCGTCCTCGGGAACATTAAATGAGTTGATGTAGCGCGTGGCGATCCAGGCGTACCATTGCACGGGCACCGAAGCGCCGTAAGGCAAATAATACTCACCAATAGTGTTGGCGAGCGCCCCAGGTGCGCCGCCGCCGCTTTCGCCGCTGCCCATGTTGCGCACGCGCATGGACGAGTAGCCGTTCCAGCCGAGCGGAACGAGCACATTCCTCGCCACGCCACAGGCCACGGCCATAGCCGCGCTTTGCAGCGAAGTAATGGGGCTGGCCCCGCCCATGTGGACGGTGACAGCGTAACGCATATCTTCGACCCCGAGGTTCGCGGCAAAGTGCTCAGCAGTGGTCGCCAGCGGGGGAGGAATAATGCCGTCAATATCATGCGGTGTCAGACCGGCGTCGGTAATGGCGCGCATGGACGCTTCAAGCATAAGCGCGAGGTCGGTCTTGCCCGAGCCGCGCGTGAATGTAGTCTCGCCAACCCCGACAATGCAGGATTGATCCTTAAGCGAATACATAAAGGCCCTCCTTCGAGCGGATCAACTAACCGCGCGGATGGTATACCGGGAAGAGGCGGATTGTAAAGGCAAGGGCTCTATCGACGAAGGGAGAGGCGCACGGTATAGTTCCCCATTATGAAACGCGTCGAGATTGGAGCCTATATCGTCAGAGATCCTGAAGTCTGTCATGGACAACTCACCTTCAGAGGAACCCGTATTCTTGTGGAGACAGTGCTCGATTATCTTGCGAACGGGCGAGATATTGAGTGGGTATTGACGGAATGGCCCAGACTTTCTCGTGAGGCTGTGCAAGAAGCTCTGCAGCTAGCCACCGCTGCGCTCGTTGACCGGTATAGTCGAGCGGCATGAGCCAGATTGTTCTCGATGAGCATCTGGGGGTGCATGAAGTACGTGAACCTCTGCAACGCTGGATCTCGGCCCAAAAGATAGAAAACATTATTCCTGGCGAAATCTTGAAAGACGAACGGATTTTGCAAGTTCTACGGCAACTAAAGCAACCTACTTTTGTGACGCTGGATTCCGGGTTTTATCACCGAAGACATCGAGATGGACGATACTGCCTCCTCTATTTTGTCTTACCACGAGCTGAGCAGAGTCGTCTCCCCGACCTTTTACGGCAGCTCTTGCGCCTTCCGGAATTTAAAACGAGGGCTGTACGTATGGGAAAAGTAGCGCGGGTGAATCGAGAGAGCGCGGAGTTTTGGCAAGTTGGGGATGATAAGGAGCGCACGGTGAGGTGGGGCTAGCGGCATCCGAAGTTTGGACGTTCTGGAGAGGATGAAGACGAATGAAAATACGAGATCTGTTCCGCTCGCAATCCCAAACTTTTTCGTTTGAATTTTTTCCACCGAAGACGACGGAAGACATCGAACAGTTATTCGAACGCGCCCAAGAATTGAAACCGCTGGGGCCCAGCTTTATTTCGGTGACCTATGGCGCCGGTGGTTCGACGCGCCGCAATACGATTGACATTGTGTGCCGCATGCAAGAAGAGCTGGGTATTGTGGCGGTCGCGCATCTTACCTGTGTCGGTCACAATGAAGGAGAGCTGCGCGACGTATTGGCGGAATTGAAAACCCGCAATGTGGAAAACCTCATGTGTCTGCGCGGCGACCCACCCAAAGGACAAACGAATTTTATTCCCGACCCCAACGGTTTTGCTAACGCTCATCAATTGGTGCGGCTGGCCTGCTCGCTTGGTGATTTCAGCATCGGTGTGGCGGGCTACCCGGAGCCGCACCCTGAATGTCCCGACCCGACATTGGATCTGCAACATCTCAAAGAAAAAGTAGACTGTGGCGCGGATTTTGTAACGACGCAGCTATTTTTCGATAATGTAGACTACTTTAATTTTTGTCGTCGTGCGCGGGCGTTGGGCATTGGGCTACGGATTATCCCGGGCATTTGGCCGATCACGAACTATAAACAGATTCAACGCGTGGCGCAGATGTGCGGCGCCACCTTGCCGCAGGCCCTACAGCAAAAGCTAGAGCCTGTCGCCGACGACCCCCAGGCGGTGTTTGAGGTCGGTATCGAGTGGGCCTCACGCCAGTGCGAGGAATTGTTAGCTGGCGGGGCGCCGGGCATTCATTTTTACACGATGAACCGTTCGCATGCGACGCAGCGGATCTTCGAGCATTTGCGTGAAAGTCGAGTGAAAGGGTTGTTGCCGATGACAGCCGAGCCGCGACCGTAAAGGAGCGGAGACAAATCGGCTTGCCGCTTGCTGACGCGCGGCTTCATGGCGATAAGGCTGGTTCTGTAGATCGCGCTCATAATATTCCTGGTACGCCATTTTGCCTGCCGACAATGACCGAGCAAGCACGGAGCGAAAGCGTATGTCCAATTTGGCCTATGAACTGGATAGCCATCGTCGCGTAATTGTATTGCAAGCGATGCAAGAAGTTTGTGAGCACCGAATTTGGGCTCTGTTAGCTGCGCACGTTCGCTCGAACCACGTTCATGTGGTTATCCACGCAATCGCGACACCAGAAAGAGTACTGAATGATTTGAAAGTAAATGCGAGTCGTCTACTAAATCAAAGAGAGCTGTATTCTTCTTCGCGGAAACGCTGGGCGAGGCATGGAAGCACCCGATACTTATGGAAACCAGAACAAGTAGAAGCTGCGATCCAGTATGTTGTACAAGAACAGGGCGAGCCGATGGCAGTGTTTGAGCAAAAAGATCGACGTATTTCAGAGCCGCGACCGTAAGGGAGCGGGCATAAATCGGCTTGCCGCTTGCTGACGCGCGCGGCTCGGTAAACTGCGTTGCCTCTCGTGTTTGGACGCGCTATGGTCCCGCCGTGGAGGGAAAGTCTATGTCCAACACAGCGCAATCGGCGCCTACTCACTCGCAAGCGGTCGAGCAGTATCTCGCAGGCCTTTCACAATACAATGTCGGTCCGCTGTGGAAATTTTTGCGGCAAGCGCTGACTCCCGAACCAAAGAGTCAAGCGAAGCCCTTTTTGTGGCGTTGGCAGGAACTGCGTCCGCAACTACTGCGTGCGGGCGAGCTGGTCTCTGCCGCTGAAGCGGAGCGGCGGGTGTTGATGTTGCTCAATCCGGGGCTTGAAGGCCGCATCGCCACCACGCCGACGTTGTACGGCGGCTTACAATTAATCCTACCGGGCGAGGTCGCTGCCACCCATCGCCACACCCCGAATGCGTTGCGCTTCATTATGGAAGGGGAGGGCGCGTACACGGTAGTCGATGGGGAAAAGATGACGATGTCATTTGGCGATTTTGTCCTTACGCCAAACTGGACGTGGCACGATCACGGTAGCGAATCGACCGGGCCGGTGGTGTGGCTTGACGGTTTAGACATTCCGCTGACCACGATGCTCGAAGGCATTTTCTTCGAGCCCTATCCGGATGAGAGCCAGGCGTGGACGAAGCCGGTGAACAACTCCGTCGCCGAGTATGGCAAGAGTGGGTTGCTGCCCGCATGGCAACGAGCCAACGGAACGCATTCGCCGCTGCTCAAATATAGCTGGAAAGACGCGCGCGAGGCGGTGGCCAGCTTCAGCGGTGATGCCGAAAGTCCGTTTGACGGGGCGATCCTCGAATACGTGAATCCGATGACCGGGGGCCCGTCGCTGCCAACGATGGCGAGTTTTCTCCAGCGTCTCAAACCTGGACAAAAAACGGAGGCGCATCGTCACAGCGCTAGCGCGGTCTACCTTGCGGTGGAAGGGAACGGCCAGACCCTCATCGATGGAAAGGCGTATGCGTGGTCGCCTGGCGACGTGTTTGCGTTGCCCGCCTGGTGCATGCACGCGCACGAAAATCTTTCGGTCAGCGAGGACGCTATTCTTTTTTCTTTTAATGATGCTCCGGTGATGAAGGCGTTCAATCTGTATCGCGAACAAGCGGTGTAGGAGAACTCGTCATGTTACAAACGATGATTGTTGGTAGTCTTCCCCGTCCGACCTGGTTAGCTCCTTCTGGACAAATGTATCTCAAGTGGAACATCGAGGATGCGAAACTGCGGGAGGCGCAAGATGATGCGGTGACGCTGGTCATTGCTGACCAGGAAGAGGCGGGGCTTCACATCCTCACGGATGGTGAGCAACGACGGCGGCATTATATTTCCGGCTTTACGGATGGACTTGATGGTGTTGACGCGAGCCGTTTGGTGAAGATCACGACACGAGGCGGTCGTTATGGGAAAGATCTCGTCGATGCTGCTCGCGTGGTGAGCCCGGTGCGACGGCGCGGATCGATCCTGCGCGACGCCGTGCGCTTTCTGCGCACCCACACGAGCAAACCGATCAAGGTGACCTTGCCGGGGCCGATGACCACGACTGATACTTTGGCTGATGAATTTTACGGAAGTAGACCCAAACTCGCGGCGGCGCTGGCGCAACAGTTGAATGACGAGGCGCTGGAGCTGTCTGAAGCTGGGGCGGACATTATCCAGTTCGACGAGCCCTGCTTTAATATCTATCTTGACGAAGTAGAAGAGTGGGGCATTCGTTTACTGGAAGAGGCTGCGAAAGGCGTGCGCGCCAAGACCGCCGTACATATCTGCTACGGTTACGGGGTGCCGCTGGTGTTGAACTGGAAAACCAAGAACACCGACTGGAGCCACTACCACCGCACCTTACCGCTGCTGCGCACCAGTTCACTCAACATGATTTCTGTCGAGTGCGCTGCTTCCGGCGTTGATCCCGCTGTCTTGGCCGAAGCCAAAGGCAAAGACTTAATGGTTGGTGTGATCGACGTAGGGACGGAAGAAATTGAGACTGCCGAAACCGTAGCCGCGCGCATTCGCAAGGCGTTGCCGTATGTCGACCCTATGCATCTCTACCCGTGCACGGACTGCGGCATGATTCCACGCTCTCGCGCCGCTGCGCGAGGCAAAATGAAAGCCTTGGCCGACGGGGCATGGCTCGTGCGTTCAGAATTAACGCGAAAAAGTCAGGCCGGGACAGTGATGGGGTATAAGCCATCAGCCTGACAAGTTTATGATTGAGACGGTCTGAGCCGCGCGCGTTAGCAAGCGGCTGGGCGCCGCTCCCTCATGGTCGCGGCTCGGTTTCCAGCGAGCGGTGGCCGGTATACTCTCGCTCTCCCTTTTCTTCTTCCGCTAACGCGGCGCCGCTGCTGTTGAGTAACACTTGCCGAATGAGGTGAGCATGATGCTCCGTAGTGCGCGTCCGCTTTTCAAAGCTTGCTGCTGATAACTCAAGATTCTTCTCATGAGCCCGAGAAGCGAGGCGTCGCGTGAGCGTCGCGTTTTCTTCCAGGGCGCGGAGCGCAGCCCATAAGGCGCCCTCTAACCCGTCTTTTTGCGCCGATAGCAGACTCTCGGAGGAAAACGCATGCCCCACACGACAGCGAAATCGCAGCAGGTCGCTATCCTGTATTTCCCACAGCGTGCCGCCACAATCCGGGCAAGCGAACACCGCGGGCTCGCCTGGTCTCCCTTCATCTTCTATCGCCGCCAGGTTGAACTCGGCTATTTTTGTCTCCTTTTCTGTATTGTTCGACATGTCCGGTCCTTCCTCTAGCGCCGGCTCGTTGGCGAGGTTCACTAGTAGTGATGTCATTTCCACCAACGGCACGACATAATCAATGGCGACATATTGCATGGCGTTGCGCGGCATATCGGGAAACATGGCGTCCGCCGGATCTTGCACGATGGTAATCCCGCCGCCCTTCTGCACCGCCAACATGCCGGCTGTCCCATCGCCCAGCGTACCGGAAAGAATCACGCCAATGACTCGGGGGCCGTAGGCAAGGGCCGCCGAGCGAAACAGGACATCGATGGCGGGGCGACTGTGGTTTTCCTTGGGGCCGCGGACAATATGGATGCGGCCACGTTTAAGGATCAGATGAAAATCCGGTGTCGCCACGTAAATCCTACCAGATTGGATCCCTTCTCCGTTTTTCGCGTGAGCCGCAGGCAATGGTCCAACGCGGCTCAGCAGGGAGGGCAGGACGCTCGTGGTGTTCGCTGGAAAGTGAATAGTGACAAAGAGAGCGGCTGGAAGATCAGCCGGGAGATGGCCAACCAAGGTTTTCAAGGTTTCTATGCCTCCGGCTGAGGCCCCAATGACAATGATGTCGTGATTATGCATGCAGTGACTCCTATCCTTTTATTGTACGGGAAGGTGACGTGGATGAAAGTCACTTAATGCGGAGTGCGGAATGCGGAGTGTAGAATGCCGAATGCAGAGTGCGGAATAGCGAACTATCTGGGTTTCAAGGCAGGATTTCGTCGTGCTGTTCGAATGGAAGAAACCGTCATGGCAAGTAATTGATTTGCTTCATCGAGAAGAGAGGAAGCTTCTCAACAAGTTGTATAATTTGTAAAGCAAATTCTTTTGTTCTTTTGCGGAGGTCGCTGGCCTTTAGGTCGTCATCATTACCGCATTCCGCACTCTACATTCTGCAATAGCGGGCGATGCCCTAGCCCCGGGTTGGTATCGTAAAGTAAAAGGTCGCGCCCTGTCCCGGCGTCGACTCCATCCAAATCTTCCCACCGTAGTGCTCGATGACTTTTTTACAAATTGCCAACCCGATGCCTGTGCCGGAGTAGGTCGTTCGGGGGTGTAAGCGTTGAAAGATCGCAAAGATACGCTCGCTGAACCGCGGATCGATGCCAATGCCATTGTCCCGCACGGCAAAGAGCCAGTTCTCGTCTTTCCGTTCAGCCGAGATATGGATGCGGGGCGGCTCCTGGCCACGAAATTTCAGCGCATTGCTTAATAAGTTCTGCAAGACTTGGCCGAGCAGGGTAGCGTTTGCAAACACCATAGGGAGAGGGTCATGCGTGATGATGGCGCCGCTTTCTGCAATGGATTCCTCGAACAGGTACACCGTCTGTTCCCACAGGGCTTCGCTGGATATCTCTGTGGCCTCCTCGTCTTTTTGCCCGACCCGAGAGTAGTTCAACAAATCTTTAATCAACTCCTGCATGCGTGAAGAGTTGTCCACGATGAAGTGAATAAATTCGTCGACCTCGACATCGAGGGTCCCCTCATAATGATGGGCGAGCAATTGGGTGTAGGTGCTGAGGGTGCGCAGCGGTTCTTGCAAGTCGTGAGAGGCGATGTACGCGAATTGTTCCAGATCGTGGTTTGAGCGCTTGAGTTCGGTTGTGCGTTCCTCTACGCGTTTTTCTAGCATTACATTCAACGCGTGTAATTGCTTTTCCATTGCTTTGCGGGCCGTAATGTCTCGCATTACCCAACGCAGCCCTACCGCCTTCTCGGTCGAAGCATTGCGCGCGGCGCTGACTGAAAGCTGAGTGTCAAAGAGAGCACTCTCACGGGGTTGCAAGCGTATTTCCCACGTCTTTGTGGTTTTGAGGACGTACAACTGTCGGAGTTGGTTGCGGAACATTTCTCGGTCTTCCTCGGGGACAAACAGGATCAAAGGTTTACCAAGTAGATAATGTCTGGGAACGTTGAACAACTCTGCCGCAGCGAAATTGGCTTCCTGAATGTTGCCTGTCAGGGTGGTGACAAAATAGGCGTCGGGTGCGAACTCAAATAACTCTTGATAACGCCAGCGCTCTACATCAAGGGCCGCTGTGGTTACCGCCAGTTCCTCATTCTGCTGACGGAGCTCTTCTTCCGCTACCTGGAGTTCTTCGAACGCTTGTTGCAAATTCTCTAAAAGCAGCATGTTCTCCGGGATACGCGGTTCGTAGCCAAATTTATCTCGTTGCCGCACGTCTTCAAGTTGCTGCCGCAAGGCAGTAACTTTTATTGTCCACTCTTGGGGGCTCATACTTCCTCCTTGACATAATGGCTACCTATGTAGAGTCGCCATCACTGGAAGGCAAACTTCTCGCATTCAACTCGTCCCAGTCCTCCATCATCAAAACCGCTCCCTCAATGTCTTTCTCCATTCCTGTGAGTGGAGTACAGGCGATCCGGCATTGAATTGGTTTGCCGCGCCGATTGACGGCGTGTAACGTCAGTTCTTGCGAACTTGACTCGCCCGAGAGCACCCTTCTGATAGGCCCTTTGAGCTGCTCCACCGGTAGCCCCAGGTCGAGGTTTAAGAATGATTGTCCCTCTACTTCATCCGCTCGTAAACCCCACAAATCTTGGGTTTTGCGACTCCACACGTGGACGTTCAAATTGCGGTCCATCACGACGACCCCAGCGCTCACACTAGCGAGAATCGATTCCAGGAAGAGATTGGTTCTGGTGAGCTCATCCGTGCTTTGGCGTAACTCTTCGTTAGTCGTCTGCAGCTCCTCATTGGTGGATTGCAATTCTTCGTTCATGGTCTCCATCTCTTCATTGGTGGACTGCAATTCTTCGTTGGTGGTCTCCAATTCCTCGACGGTAGATTGTAACTCTTCGTTGGTGGTCTCCAGTTCTTCGTTAGTGGATTGCAGCTCTTCATAGGCAGTCTCCAGTTCTTGGTTAGAGCGCTGCAATTCTTCTTGTAAGCGGTGTGGGCGCGTGACATCCAGAAAACTGACGCTCACACCCAACACCGTACCCCCATTATACAGGAGCGGTGAGACCTGAATGTCGAAGTAGCGAAGTTCATTTGTCGAGGTCGTCCACTCCACCCCAGGCAAGGTGACGCCCTGACGTTTCACCGTGGCCTCGTCAATCAAAGAGCGCAGCTCGACTGGGCGATACGACAGTTCAAGATCCTGAAACGGGCGTCCGAGGTCCTTCCCGTTCAACGAGAAAAGGGTGCGGGCTTGTTCGGTAGCCAGGACCAGGTTGCTGTTAATATCCACGACGACTGTGGCGATCGGGACCGTGTCCAACACTGCTTCTCGCAAGCGGACATACCGAGTCAAAGTGCTGACCGCTTCTGGAGTGCTCGGCTGAGTGAACAACGTCAAGTGATTACGGAGACCGTTTTGCCGCACCTTGGTAAAGAGGCGATAGCGCAAGTTGATGGGGTTGAAGAGACTGGCGTGGGTAAGCAACATTTCCGCTTTGCCTAAGAAGAGGAACCCACTCTCATTCAAGGCAAAATGAAAACGAGTGAGAATCCGGCTTTGGGTTTCGGAATTGAAATACATGAGGGTATTGCGGCACACGAGTAAATCCAGATGCGAGATCGGCGCATCCTGAATAAGGTCGTGGCGGCCAAAGATCACCGCGCGGCGCGGATCGCTGCGGAAAATATAGCGTTCCCCCGTCTGATCGAAGTATTTCTCCCGCAGTGTAGGCGGAAGCTGCTCCAGCTCCCTGACGGTGTAGGTCGCTTGCCGGGCGCGCATGAGCGCCTCTTCGTCGAGATCGGTAGCGTAGATTTTTACGCGCTGTTGAAACTGCTCAAGCCCCAACGCTTCGGCAAACACTATGGCGAGCGTATAGGCCTCTTCGCCCGAGGCGCAGCCAGCGCTCCAAATCCGCACGGGTTGGTTATCTTGTCTATTTTTTACGATCTTTGGTACAACTTCTTTCGTAAGGCAGTCCCAAGCCGCAGCATCGCGGAAGAAGGACGTCACGTTAATTAACACCGTATTGAAGAGCAAGGCAAACTCATCGGGATGAACCTGGAGATAGTCCGCATATTCGCTAAAACTTTTGAGATTCACTGTTTGCATGCGTTTGCCGATGCGACGCATCAAGCTCCCGGGTTTATAGCCGCTAAAGTCGAATCCTCGGCTGAGCTTGATAAGCTCCAGCAGATCCCGAAATTCTTCCTCGTTCGTGTCGGCGCTCACTTCGCCTCTCCTTTTTTCATCAACGTCACTAAAGTTGAAGGGATTTTTTCCAGGGGAAGAATCAAATCTGCGACGCCGGTGTGAATCGCAGCGCTTGGCATGCCGGAAAATTCCGCCGTGGTGTCATCTTCGACGATCACGGTTCCGCCCATCTTTTTGATGGCCCGCACCCCCATGGAGCCATCACTGCCCGTGCCCGTCAAAACGATAGCGATGGCGCGTTCTTTATAGCGAGCAGCCACTGATTCAAACAAAAGGTCGGCGGAGGGACGCACGAAGTGAACGAGCTCCGATTGTGAGAGCGATACGGAGTCATCAGGATTGGCTAAAAGATGTCGGTCGGGCGGCGCAACCAGGACCGTGCTTAACGCGAGGCGGTCTCCCTCTTCCGCCTGCTTGACGAGCAAAGGCGTGCGCCGCCTGAGAATATTGGCCATCAAGCTCGGATGATGGGGATCAAGGTGTTGTACGATTAAAATAGCGGCGGGAAAATCTAACGGCAACGACGCTAAGAGTTTGCTCAGCGCCCTGAGCCCTCCAGCCGAGGCCGCTATTGCAACAACATCAAAATACGATGCAGGAAAAATAGGGACGGCGGTCGACTGTTGCTCTTTGGGCATGTGACGCCTTTCAGTGGTATGAATTGGCGAAGTGAGCCTCTTCTTTTCCCTTTTTTCCCCTATGACGACTATCTCAGAATGAGCTTCAAGAAAGAGAAGCGGAATGAGCAATTCACCACTACATACGGGCCTCACTGTAGTACAGGAGTCACAGTGCCGTCAACTCTAGGATGAAATATGCACTTCCAGCGGTGAGCGGAATTACTTATCGATAAACTCTTTTATCTGTGCTCGAACTTCTTCCGGGCGTTCGTCAATTTCGTAATGCCCCGTACGGAGAATGACCTGGAGGGCGGCATTGGGGATGACATCTTTCAGTTTCTTGCCAAAGTTAAGCGGGACATACGGATCGCCATCTCCCCACAGTAAGAGGGTCGGGGCCTGGATCTTTCCTAAATTCGGGGTGATCTCTTTTTCCAGTGTGGGTCGCAGATCGAATTCACGGACGCACTTCAGTAAGGCGGTACGAGCGCCTGGGTCATCGTGGTAGGGCTTAAGATAGTCGTCAAGCATGGAAGGCGTCATGGCGGCTTTGTTCTCTACGCCGTTCTGAAAGATACGTTTGAGGAACCAATCGCCGGTGAACATTTCCCCGATCAATTTGGTGCGCAGCAGACTAATGTGGAACGGAGAGGATTCGGGGTAAAGCGGGGCATTGAGGAGCAGCAGTTTCCGCACTTTGGCCGGGTTGCGAATTGCATACAGCGTCACGATCGGTGCGCCGAGGTCGTGGCCCGCGAGTATGACATGCTCCAGGTGAAAATTGTCTATAAATTTTGTTAACTGGCTGACATACGTTTCGATGTTGTACGTTTGATTTTGGGGTTTCTCTGAAAGGCCAAAGCCCATCAAGTCAATACTGTAAATCGTGTTGCCATAGGTGAGCCCTGGTGTGATATTGCGCCAGAGGTAGGAGTAGGTAGGGAGCCCATGCAAGAGAATGAGAGGGTGGCCGAGCCCTTCTTGTTTATAGCGCACGGCTACGCCGTCGATTTGCATATATTTTTCTTTGGGGTACTTTTGCGCCAATTCTGCCGCCGTAAGACTTGGACCTGAAGAGCCACAGCCCGCCACATTTAGTAACACGAGTAACGCCAATCCACTCAATCCCAAGCCCTGTTTCATGATGTTTTTGTTGCTCCTTACTGATGTCAATTCTGGACCGGTGGGAGCCGTCCGCGAGATTTGCTAAACGAGAGAGAGGTTCGCACAACGCCGCGAGCATGTTAGGGTGTCTCATTCCGGGCGGCTACTTTAGCGCCGCTTGGTCTGCCCCACAAGGGTGCAGGCTCTCGGAAACAGGGAAAGGAGAAGCTTATGGCCGAAGCCGGACTGTTTGACATTATGTACTCTACGCGCAGCATGCGGAAATTGAAAACCGACCCGATTCCGGATGCGGTATTGCATCAGGTCCTCGAAGCCGGGACACGCGCCCCAAGCGGCACGAATACCCAGCACTGGCGGTTCATCGTCGTGAAAGATCCAGCCGTCAAGAAACAAATCCAAGCGATCTACCAGAAAGGCTGGAGTGAGGCGCGGGCGATGTATGACAATCGTCCCGGCCCGGAACACATTCCTGCGGAGAAATTTCGCCGTTTATTGAATGCCGCTACTCACCTGGCCGACCACCTCGCTGAAGCACCGGTGTTGCTCTTCGCCTGCCTCAAGGAACGGCCACTGCCGCCCCAGTTGGCGGCGCGGTTGGCGCGGCTCTCGGGTTCGAGCATTTATCCGGCTGTACAGAATATTTTGTTAACCTGCCGGGCCTTGGGATTGGGTGCTACTTTGACAACCGTCAGCTCGTTGTACGAGGACGATCTGAAAAAAGCCCTCGGCCTACCGAACGACGTCAACACGTACGCTCTGCTGCCGATCGGCTATCCGCTCGGAAAATTCGGTCCGGTGTCGCGTTTGCCGGTGGAAGAAGTGACATGCTTGGATCAGTGGGGCACGCCCTTCAAAAAGTCCTGAGTGGGAAAATCCTGGCTGAGCACGCAGGACTTGGCGCTCCTTAGGGGAGTAGATCTTCTACCTTGACCGCGCCGTGTGGCAAGGCCAGCGGCGCGATGGTGTCGTTGCCAAAGTATTGAGTGCGGCTTCGGTAGCCGTACCCGTAAGGTTGATTTAGCATGGGGATAGGATCGCGGTGCACTTCCAAGCAACGGTCTACAAGGTTGAGCACCCAATAGTCTGGAATACCAGCGCTCGCATACAAGCTGGCTTTTTCGCCGCGATCGAACGCCAACGTCGACTCGGAAACTTCAACGACAAGTACAGCCGTGGTGGGGTGAGCTTTAGCATAGTCTCGGACAGTTCCACGTACTACCGCGATATCGGGCTCTGGCTGGGAAACCTGGCCTACATCTAAGGGGAGCTGCATGCGAACAACGTAGCCGGCCCCGAACCTTGCTCGGAGATCGTCATACGTGAGAAGACAAGCAGTAGCATGCGGACTATTCTGCGGGCTCATCTCGACAATCCTCCCCCCTATCAGTTCGACCCGTTCCCCTGGACGAAAGACCCCAGCTTCGGCCATTTTGTAGTAGTCTTCACGAGTCCACAAATGCAACATTGGCGCGGCGGCGCTCATAATGATCCTTCCCCCTATCAGTTCGACCCGTTCCCCTGGACGAAAGACCCCAGCTTCGGCCATTTTGTAGTAGTCTTCACGAGTCCACAAATGCAGCACTGGCGCGGCAGCGCTCATAGGCAGCTCCATCGGGTGCGCTGAGAACGATCAGCCAAAAACTTCAGCATACGTGTCGGCGTCAAAGCCGATGAGCAACTTTTTTCCTTTACGGAGCGTGGGTGCGCGGAGGTTGCCCGAGGGGCCAATCATAATCGCCAACAATTCGTCACGACTGGGTTTATCTTTGGCGAGGTGGTAACGCACCACCTTTTTCCCTTTCGCGGCGATGATTTCTGAAACCTCTTGCGTGAGTTGGATTGCCTCTTCCGGCCCGATCCGCTCTTTCCGTGCATCGGCTTGGGTTTTCACGGTGACGCCTGCGCGCGCAAGAAACTCTTGCGTCTTTCCACAGGTCACTCACCCGTGCCGGTGATAATACCAGTCCACGGTTTGCGCCATACTTCCACCTCCTCAAAGATGCTCAACGATCTGTCAACCAAAGACCAGACCTTGCCTACCTTAGGACTTTGAGACAAAACCCACGAACGGAAATCAAGGAACCTGTCATTGCGAGGAGTCGGAGACGACGAAGCAATCTCGCAAGAGTCGAAAACATAAGGCAAAGATTGCTTCGCTGCGCTCGCAATGACCCCCGACCTTCTGCAAGGCCGTGGGAGTTTTGTCCCATGATCCTTAGGCTCAGCCTTCTTTCTGCGCCTTCTTCTGTAAATTAAGGGTGATAATCCATTCGTAGCCGTCCACCAGCGCCATCCAGGCGGAAGCCAGCAGGTCGCGAGATTTCCGCATGGTGCTCCATTGGCGGCGACCGTCACTAAATTTTTGGATGGAAAGCACCTCGGCAGCCGTGCCTTCTCCTCCTCGATGAGTATAAGACTCCATGACTTGGACTCCTTCGATCGAGGGGAAGTGTTTAAGCAAAACGCGCTGAAGCGCCATGTCGAGCGCGTTGACGCCGCCCACGCCCTGCGCCGCGCCGAAATCTTCATCGCCGTCGATTTCTACGACGACAACTGCATCAATAGCGCTTCGTCCTTCCCATTGTTCATCCACTACCCGCCAGCGGACGACGCGAAACGGCGGGCGATAGCCTGGATTGCGGCGCCAGCGTTCAACTTCTTGTGAGGCTTGGGGATCGGTTGCCTCGTCGAAAAACCCCGCGGGTTGTCCGCTTTGTTCTGTCATGGAGACTTCCTCTTGCTGGTATCCTAGTGTGCATGATCGGAATAAGAACTCATTTCTTCAGTAGTGGAATGAGGCGGCGCTGGTATGCTCCTCTCGTCTTCACTTGTCTCGCACGATACGTGGAAACGACGCGTCGAACAATCACCTCTTTTGTTTTTTGTTGCGCTCTGGGAATGCACTTGCCGAGACCCCTCTGTTACTGATCCTGTAAGGTGTTCCAGTCGATCTGCCAGAACTGCGGCAAAGGAGGAGCAAATTCAAAGTGTCCGCCAAAGCACTCGAAACTCGGCTTGTGGGAGAGCCGTTCGGTTAACAGATGAAGGTACTCTTCAACCGTGCCATTCGCAGGCGCCCCGATATCCAGGCGCTGGCGTTGGCCGCATTTTTTACAACTGATCTCGACAAACATACGCTCCTCCGCATTCATTCCGGCAGTTGCCTACCACGACCCAAACCGCAGCAGCAAGCCTCCCTTCTCTTTCTTTATGCTCACACAAGACATTCGTTTGGAAGTCCCGACCTCAGGAAGGGGATTGCGCCTTACTCCACAATATCTTGTAGGTTGCAGGGTCGCCTTGTCAGATGGGTAGCGGTTTGTTAGAAGGAAGCATGGTAGTTACCTCCAGCGTAGCGAGCGAAAAAAGCCCGTCTCTCCGCGTGGTCAGATGGGCTTTTCTGTATCTAGAATCGATAAAGGAGCCTACCCATGTTTTCTCCTGAGATCCCCGAAGGGCTGACCTTCGACGATATCTTATTACTGCCCGGCGCCTCGGATTTCATGCCGAAGGATGCGGATGTGAGGACCGCGCTGACGCGGACTTTGCAATTGAACGTGCCGTTGGTGAGCGCGGCGATGGACACTGTGACCGAGGCGCGCACGGCCATTACCCTGGCGCAAGCGGGCGGCATCGGGATCATCCACCGCAACCTCAGCATTCCCGCGCAAGCGCAAGAGGTGGAGAAAGTCAAGAAGTATGAGAGCGGCATGATTGTTGATCCTGTCACCATCTCTCCTGACATTACCATTGCCCAGGCGCGAGAGATCATGGACCGTTACCAAATCTCGGGGCTCCCGGTGACGAACGAGGGGAAGCTCGTGGGCATTCTGACGAACCGCGATCTGCGTTTCGAGAAGCGGCTTGATCGGCTCGTGTCCGAGGTGATGACGAAAGATCAGCTTGTCACCGCGCGCCCAGGCGTGGGCATTGACGAAGCCAAAGAGATTTTGCATCGGCATCGTATCGAAAAGCTCTTGGTTGTTGATGAGCGCATGCAGCTCAAGGGGCTTATTACCGTCAAAGACATTGAGAAGACGAATCAGTATCCTGACGCGTGCAAAGACGGTCTTGGCCGTCTCCGCGTTGGCGCTGCGGTTGGAACTGGAGAAGACCGAGAAGCGCGAGTGGACGCGTTGGTGCGTGCCGGCGTTGATGTGGTGGTGATTGATACCGCGCACGGACATACGAGTAGCGTGATAGAAACGATTCATGCTCTGAAAGGGACTTTTCCTCGGCTTGAAATCATTGCCGGCAATGTGGCCACGGCGGAAGGCGCCGATGCGTTGATTCGTGCGGGGGCCGACGGCATTAAGGTGGGCATGGGGCCTGCTTCAATATGTACGACGCGCGTGGTGTCCGGGGTGGGTGTGCCGCAACTGACGGCCATTGTTGAAAGCGTCAAGATTGCCGCCAAGACTGATACGCCGGTGATTGCCGATGGCGGCATTCGTTTTTCTGGCGACATGGTAAAAGCGTTGGCGGTAGGCGCCAATTCCGTGATGATTGGCAGTTTGTTTGCGGGAACGGAAGAGAGTCCAGGCGAGACCATTCTGTACCAAGGGCGCACGTACAAATCCTATCGGGGCATGGGGTCGCTCGAAGCGATGCGAGAGCGAGAAGGCAGCCGTAACCGTTATTTTCAGGACGATGAACCCAATGTCGGGAAACTCGTGCCCGAGGGCATTGAGGGACGAGTGCCGTACAAAGGGAACTTATCGGTGATCATTGACCAAATGGTTGGTGGTCTGAAAGCCGGTATGGGCTACACGGGGTGTCGGACGTTGGCTGAACTGCGCACGAAAGCGCGCTTTATCCGCGTGACGGCCGCTGGCTTACGTGAAAATCATGTCCATGATGTGATTATCACCAAAGAAGCGCCGAATTATCGGATGGAGTAAAGCAATGATGAATTAAGAATTCACAATGAAGAAGAGAAACCAAAACAGGGAGCTGTTGCTTCTCATTCATCACTCTTAATTCATAATTCTTAATTTCTATGATTCTCATTCTCGATTTCGGCAGCCAGTACACCCAGCTCATCGCCCGCCGCGTGCGCGAGGCGAACGTCTATTGTGAAATTCATCCCTACGACTTTTCTCTCGAACGGATTCAACAACTGCAACCCGAAGGCATCATCCTCTCCGGCGGACCAGCCAGTGTGTATGCCGAGGATGCGCCTATGCTGGACCCCCGAGTGTTGGACACTCCCGTTCCGCTCTTGGGCATCTGCTATGGCATGAACGTGCTTTTTCAACTCGCGGACGGCGTAGTGACAAAAGCGGACCGCCGAGAGTTTGGCTCCGCGCAGTTGTTGGTCGAGGATGTGAGCGACCTGTTTGCCGGATTTACTTCTGGCGGCGAGACCCGCGTGTGGATGAGTCACGGAGACAAAATGGAAACCCTGCCGCGCGGATGGCGGGTCCTGGGGCGCTCGGCGAATTCTCCCTTCGCGGCCTGTCGTGATGAGGCGGGCCGCTTGTATGGCGTCCAGTTTCACCCTGAAGTGGTGCATAGTGAACGCGGACGAGAAGTCTTACAAAACTTTCTGTTTTGCATTTGTCATTGTAAACCTAGTTGGACGATGGAAGGATTTATCGAGCGCGAGACGCGAGAGATCCGTGCACGCGTCGGGAATCGGCACGTCGTCTGTGGTCTCAGCGGCGGCGTCGATTCCGCCGTGGTGGCGCTCTTAATTCATCGCGCCATTGGGGAGCAGCTTACGTGTGTTTTTGTAGACAACGGCTTATTGCGTAAGCACGAAGCCGCACAAGTCGTCGAGGTGTTTTCCGGTCTGGGGCTCAACCTTCGTCATGTGGACGCCACCGAACAGTTCTTGTCGCATTTGGTCGGCGTTGAAGACCCGGAGAAGAAACGGCGCATCATTGGCCACACGTTCATCGAAGTCTTTGACGAAGCCGCTCAGACGATTCCCAACGTGCAGTTTCTGGCGCAAGGGACGTTGTATCCAGACGTGATCGAGTCGGTGTCGTTCAAAGGTCCGTCGGCGACGATCAAAAGCCACCACAACGTCGGTGGACTGCCCGAGCGCATGCGGCTCAAACTGATTGAACCGTTGCGTGAACTATTCAAAGATGAGGTGCGCGTGCTGGGGCGTCTGCTTGGGCTGCCGAACGAGATTGTCACTCGTCAACCGTTTCCTGGGCCGGGACTGGCGATTCGGATTATTGGGCCTGTCGATGCCGAAGGCTTAGCGATGCTCCGCGCGGCGGACGCGATTGTCGACGAGGAAGTGAGAACCGCTGGGCTGTACGAAAAAGTATGGCAAGCGTTTGCCGTGCTCTTGCCGGTGAAAACGGTTGGAGTCATGGGCGACGAGCGCACCTACGAAAATGTAATCGCTATTCGTGGGGTAGAAAGTGTGGATGGGATGACCGCCGATTGGGCGCATTTACCGTATGAGTTGCTCGGTCGGATGTCGACACGTATTGTCAATGAAGTGCGAGGCGTGAACCGCGTGGTGTACGATATTTCTTCGAAGCCACCGGCGACCATTGAGTGGGAATAAGAGACGGCCGAGGGGAGGAGCTGGGCATGGGCTTTGTCCATCTACATTTACATACGCAATACAGTCTGCTTGACGGCGCCAACAAGATTAAGAACTTGATGCCGCAAGTGCAGTCCCACGGCATGTCGGCGGTGGCGATCACCGATCACGGCAATATGTTCGGCGCGATCGAGTTCTACCGCACGGCGGCGCAACATGGCGTCAAACCAATCATTGGCTGTGAGATGTATCTTGCCCCAAAGAGTCGCTTCGACCGAAGCCCGGTGCGCGCCGATGACTATGAGGGCGGCGGGAATTTCCATCTCATTCTCTTGGCGATGAACCTGGAGGGGTATCGTAACCTCTGTCGCCTGGTGACTGCTGGATACACCGATGGGTTCTACCACAAGCCGCGTGTGGATAAGGAACTGTTGCGTGAGTGTAACAAGGGCATTCTGGCGCTGTCGGGCTGCTTGAGTGGCGAGGTGGCGCGCGCCATGCTCGCCGGCAAAGAGCAACTGGCCCGCGAGGTGGCGCAGGAATACGCGGCGATTTTCGATGAACGTTTCTACATTGAAGTCCAGGCCAATCACCTCCCAGAGCAAGAGCAAATCAACCCCGCTCTTATCGAGTTGGCGAGAACCTTGTCTCTCCCTTTGGTCGCCACGAATGATTGTCACTATTTGCAAGCTGACGACGCCGAGGCGCATGAAGTGTTGCTCTGCGTGCAAAGCGGCAAAGTGTGGTCGGATGAGAAGCGCTGGCGTTTCGGCACCAATCAACTCTACGTCAAATCAGAAGAGGAGATGCTGGCGGAATTTACCCACTGTCCCGAAGCGGTGGCGAATACGCTAGAGGTCGCCAACCGTTGCGATCTAGAGTTGAAGTTCAACAATTTCTATTTCCCCGTCTTTGAGGTTCCCAAGGAAGAAACGCTGGAAAACGTGCTTGATCGCGAAGCCTGGAATGGTCTGGCTGCGCGTCTTGCACAGCTCCGCGCCAACGGGACACGGATTGATGCCGAGCAAGAACAAGTCTATCGTGACCGCTTGGAGTTTGAACTCCGGATTATTAAAGAGATGGGCTTCGCGGGCTACTTTCTCATCGTGGCCGACTTTATCGGCTATGCAAAGTCAAAAGGTATTCCGGTCGGTCCTGGTCGTGGCTCCGCCGCTGGTTGTTTGGTGGCTTACTCTCTCAAGATTACTGATGTTGACCCGATTCGCTATCAGTTGCTGTTCGAACGTTTTCTCAATCCCGGTCGTAAAAGCATGCCGGATATCGACGTAGACTTCTGCTTCGAGCGGCGGGACGAGGTCATTCGCTACATCAAAGAAAAATATGGCGCCGACAAGGTGGCCCAGATCATCACGTTCGGAACCCTGAAGGGCAAACAAGCCATTAAAGATGTGGGGCGCGTATTGGAATTTTCGTACGGTGAGACGGATCGCATTGCCAAGCTCTATCCCGCTCCCAAACAAGGGAAGGATTTTCCGCTCGAAGCCGCGCTGGAGATGGAGCCCCGGCTGCGCGAGCTGCGTGAGAAAGGCGACAAGGAGAAAAAACTCTTCGACTACGCCTTCAAGCTCGAAGGCTTGCTGCGCCACGCCTCAAAGCACGCCGCTGGGATCGTGATCTCCCCGACACCGTTGGTCGATCATTTGCCGTTGTTCGTTGATAAAGAAGGCAACGTGCTCACGCAGTATGCCGGACCGGAGGTCGACTCAATCGGCCTCATCAAGTTTGACTTTCTCGGTCTCAAAACCTTGACGCTGTTAAACAATACGGTCGAGCGTATTCGCAAAAATCGTGGCGTCGAGGTCGATCTCAGTGCGCTGCCCTTGGGCGATCGCAAAACTTATCAGTCGCTCACTCGTGGTGATACCGTCGGCGTCTTCCAGATGGAAGGCAGCGGCATTCGCAAACTCATTACCCAGTTGAAACCGAGCTGCTTCGAGGACATCGTCGCCGTGATCGCGTTGTTCCGTCCGGGGCCGCTCGACAGCGGGGCCGCTGAACAGTTCATCAAACGCAAACATGGCAAGGAGCAAATCGCCTATCCGCATCCACTGCTGGAGCCGGTGCTGAAGGAGACGTATGGCGTGACCATCTATCAAGAGCAGGTCATGCAGATCGCCCAAGTGTTGGCGGGCTATTCTCTGGAAGACGCCGACAACTTGCGTCGCGCGATGGGGAAAAAGAAAAAAGAAGTGATGCAAGAGGAGCGAGCCAAGTTCCTCAAAGGCGCCGGGAAAAATAAGCTCCCGGATAAACTGGCCGGGGAAATTTTCGACGCGATGGAGACCTTCGCCGCATATGGCTTCAATAAGTCGCATGCGGCAGCCTACGCGTTCGTGTCCTACCAAACCGCGTATCTCAAAGCGCATTATCCGCAGGAATTCATGGCGGCCTTGATGAGTATCGAGATGGGCGACACCAACAAGACGTATAAAAACATTGCTGAGTGTCGTCTACAAAATATCCAAGTGTTGCCGCCGCACGTGAACGAGAGCGACGAAAACTTCACGGTCAGCGGTGAGAGCCTTCGCTTTGGGTTGGGAGCCGTGCGCGGCGTCGGCTCAAAAGCGATTGAAGTGATTCAGGCGGCGCGGCAAGAGGGAACGGAGGGACCGTTTACCGACTTTTACGACTTTTGCGCTCGGGTGCGAGGCTCGCAAGTCAACAAACGCGTCATGGAAAGTTTGATCAAATGCGGCGCCCTCGATTCCCTAGGCGCCACCCGCACCCAACTGTTGACTGGCTTGGAAGAGGCGATGAAATGGGCGGATCGCAAAGCTGCGGGCGGCGGGAACGTGGCGCAATTGGGGCTGTTCGGCGCTAGTACCGGCGTGAGCGCCGATGGTCGTCCTACCCTGCCGACGGTAGCGGAGTGGGAAGACATGGAGAAGTTGCGCCACGAGCGTGAGACGCTGGGTTTCTTTATCACCGGCCATCCCTTGGATAAATACGCTGCGCGCTTGTTTGGTGTGGTGTCGTTGACCACCGATTCGCTCAAGAATCGTCAGCATCAAGAACGAGTCAAATTGGCTGGCGTCATTCATTCACTGAAGTTAAAAAACAACAAGAAGGGCGATCGCTACGCGACGTTTAATCTTGAGGATAAAGATGGGATCGTGGAAGTGATCGTGTGGCCGGAGTCCTACCGCAAGCATGAAGCGACGATTCATGCGGATCAACCCGTATGCTTGAGCGGCGTCCTCGACGTGGACGAAGAGCGCTATCAAATTATTGCCGACGAAGTCGTGTTCCTGGAGTCCGTCGCTACGGACGAAGTGCGACAGGTGCATATTCAGGTGCCGTCTGATGTGACGACTAAGGAAGATCTCCTTGCTCTTCGGGAAGCGTTGCAACAGCATCAAGGCAATTGCCGAGCCTTCTTGCATCTGTTGCGCCCCGATTATAGCGAGACAGTGATTGCGCTCCCGCAAGATTTGAATGTGGCCCCGTCGCGCTCGATGTTGGTGGCGATTGAACGGCTGTTCGGTTCTGGCGTCGCTTCGTTTCGTTAAGCAAGTCGAGTAGTATGGACCGTCATGGGACGTCAACGCGATTACCTCTCTGAACAGTCCGCTCTACACGGACAACGGTCAGGACCGGAGCGAGTCATTCTCGTCGGCGTGCAACGGTCGTTGCGCGACAAGGCCCCGGGTGAGCACGCACGTTTTCTGGCGGATGAATCACTGGATGAATTGGCGCGTTTGAGCGAGACCGCAGGGCTGGAGGTGCTGGAGCGCATCGTGCAAACTTTGCGCGATGGCGTGAATCCCGCCACCTTTATTGGCGCGGGGAAGGTCGAGGAGGTGAAGGATGCGGTGGTGGAGACCAATGCCCAGGCGGCGATCTTTGATGATGATCTGACGCCGGCGCAACAACGAAACTTGGAGAAAACGCTCGGCATTAAAGTGATTGATCGCAGTCAACTGATTCTTGATATTTTTGCCCAGCACGCCAAAAGCCTGGCCGGTAAGCTGCAAGTGGAGCTGGCGCAGTTGGAGTATTTACGGCCACGCTTGACTCGACAATGGATGCATCTTTCTCGCCTTGGCGGTGGTGTTGGTACGCGCGGTCCAGGCGAGACGCAGCTCGAAGTGGACCGTCGCCGCCTCCGTGAGCGCATTGCTACCCTGCATCGTCGTCTCGAAGATGTGGAGCGCACCCGTTCTTTACAACGTCATGAACGAGCGCGGGTGCCGTTTCCGTGTGTCGCGCTGGTGGGCTACACCAACGCCGGGAAATCAACGTTGATGAACACGCTCACGCATGCGGGCGTATTGGTGGAAGACAAACTGTTTGCCACCTTGGACCCGACAAGCCGCCGACTCGATTTACCTGGTGGCCAGCCGGTCATGCTCATTGACACGGTGGGCTTCATCAACAAACTGCCCCATCAACTGGTGGACGCTTTCAAGAGCACGCTTGAAGAAGTGCGGTCCGCCACCTTGTTGCTTCATGTCGTTGACGCCACGCATCCGCGTTGGGAAGAGCAAAAGGCGGTGGTGGAAAAGGTGCTGGAAGAGATTGGCGCCGGCGGAAAGCCGATGCTGACGGTGTTGAACAAGCTCGATCGGCTTCCGGCAAACAGCAAAGACCTCGAGAGTCCACTGCCATGGCTATCCTTGCCTGGCTCGATGGCAGAACACAGAGCAAACGGCGCCGATGGCGGAGCGAGAGAACCAGAGGCCTTTGGGATTTCTGCGCTGACAGGACTCGGACTCACAGCGCTGCTCAGCACGGTTGCGCGTCGGCTGGAACAAGGACGCGAGACCGTGCGCGTAGATTTACCGTTGAGCGCGGGAAAGACGCTGGCCTGGTTGCGCCGCAGTGGCAAAGTGCTAGAAGAAGCATACTCTGAAACTGCGGTGAGTGTCACTGCGTTGCTATCGAGTAAAGTGGCTGGTCAGTTGCGTAAACAATTGGCGGCCGAAAGAGTTGAATGATTCCCTTGCGATTACGGAAGGACCAGTCTTGTTGTCGCTTGCGCTTCGAAACTTGCCAAACTTCATTACGTTCTTACGTATTGGTGCTATTCCAGTCTTTCTCATCCTTTTGATTGACAAGCGTTATACGGAGGCGCTGCTCCTTTTCGTTTTCGCTGGAGTGACGGATTCAATCGATGGAGCGGTGGCGCGGCTCACGAATTCTCACACCACTCTCGGCGCCTACATCGACCCCTTGGCGGATAAACTCCTTCTGGTCAGTTCTTTTGCGATCCTGGCGTTTCTCAATTTTTTGCCGTCGTGGTTGGCCATTCTTGTGATCAGTCGAGATATCATCATTCTGATTGGCTTTGCGGTTTTATATTTTATCACCGGACATTCTATTGCGGTGCGGCCCACGCTTATTGGCAAAGCCAGCACATTTTTTCAGTTGGCGACGGTCACGCTGACCTTGATAGCGCTCCACAATCCGGCTTGGCGGTTTCCTTTGCTGCTGCGCGCTTCCCTGCTGTTGGCTGGTACTGCTGTGGCCGTTTCTGCTCTGCAATATCTGTCACGGGCCTTATGGTGGTTAAATCTGCAAGATGAGCAAGACGAGCAAGGGCGACGACAGGAAGAAGAGCAGCGGCGCGAGAGACGTGAGGAAAACCGGCGGCGCTATTCTGCCTGAAGGATAGGCATCTTTCCTGAGCTGCTCAGCCTCGTCGGAGTAGACATGGAGGCGCTGTAGGGTAGGATGGAAATAGGGATGAGGGACGAACCGTGATTCGGGTGTTTCCCTGCATTGACAATGTCAAACTGATGGAGCTCTTTCGTAAGGGAGTTGAAGGGCAATGGTCAACCTCTCATCTACATTGGGATCAACCGCTTTTGCTCAATCGAGATGAAAAGGAAGCGTTCGCGCACGTGTTGACGCCAGTCTATTTGGGGGAGCAGGCGGCAATGCTTGGCGCCAGTTCGGTGATTCCACAGTTTTTTGCTGCTCATCAGACAGAAGCACAGCTCTATTTAGCGACATTCCTCTTAGATGAGGCGCGCCATTTTGAGACACTGACGCGCTTTTATCACAAAATCGAACAACGACCACTGGAAGTGCGAGACCTGAGGGTGATGTTTCGTTATCAGGCCCGGTTGTTCAAAGCCCGCGAGAAAATGGAATGGCTCTGGGGCATCCTCGTGAGTGATATTCTCGCGCGGCATTTTTATAGCATTCTCGTCAAAGCGCATCCTGGCTCACTTTTTGCCCATATAGGCAGTCGTATTTTGACAGACGAAGCTCGGCATCTTGCCTTTGCTGAATTATATCTCAAAGCGGCGTTGCAACATGCGCCAGAGATGAAACCGGCGTTTCTGAAAATGCGTGAAGAATTGCTGCACCTTATTCGGGAAATTTATGCTGGCGTCAAGGAAAAGGCGATATTAATTGGCCTTGATGAAACTGAGTTGTTCGAGCGAGTCACTCAGGACGTCGAAAAGAAAGTCCAGCGCTTACAGATGGTGGAAACAGATCAGGGCCTCTCAGAGTGAAAGCTCGTCGTGCTGCTGCCCGTATTCTCCCTCGCTGGCCAAGGGCGAATCGCGATGAGGCCATCGCCCAGCGGCAAGCGCAATTACGCGCGCTCACGCGCTGGGATGCGGCCCATCACCACGTGTTGTCCTGGCCCGTCTCCGCTGAAACGCTGAGTCGTTTTCAAGAATGCTTGACCGGCCACATGGTTTTGCCCGTCGGCGTGGTCGGTCCACTGCCTCTCAACCTCGGAAACTACACGCTCGACGATGCTGGCGCCGTGCAAGAGCAGGGAAGAGCGGACGATCAGGTCTATGTGCCGCTCGCCCATACTGAAGGCGGCTTATCGGCGTCCATGCAACGGGGCGTCAGCGCCGTGGCGTTAGCTGGCGGCGTGCGCACCCACGTCCTTGCCGATCGCATGACGCGAGATTCGTGCTTCGTGTTTCGTACAACTGAGGAGGCGTTGCGGTTGGCGCGCTGGATTGCCAAGCAGGCTCCTGCTATGAGCGCCTGGCTGCGAGCCCCGGAGCCTTTCACTTCTCAAGTAGAGCCCACGTCGCGCGAGAGCGCACCTACGCCTCCCCTCAGCGCGCATGCCGTGCTGTGCGAGGTGGAGACGCACGTCGTCGGACCTATGTGTCATGTATTGTACCGCTTCACCACTGGTGATGCGTGTGGACCGAATATGATGACGCGCAACGCCTATGCGTTGAATCAAAGGTTCGTGCTTGCCCGGTTTCCCGCAGAGACCGGCGTGTCGCCGCTGCACGCGTTCCTGGAAACAAACATGGGCGGCGATAAAAAGCCCAGCCATGCGTTCTTTCAGTTTCCTGGGCACGGAAAAGTGGTGCTCGCAGAAGCCACCGTGCCCGGTGAAGTTTTGCGTCGCGTCCTGCGCGTGAGTGCGGATGAGGTCGTCGTGCTTGAACACGCCGGGCTGCACGGGGCGCACGCCAGCGGCATGCAATCCTTTGCCTTTACGCCGGCGTCCGCCATCGCCGCCATTTTTGCCGCCACTGGACAAGACTTAGGTATGGTCGGCACCAGCAGCATGGCCCAGGCAAGCGCTACGCGAGTTGAGGACGGCATCCATCTGGCGATTCGCTTCTCCGGTTTGGAAGTGGGGACAGTGGGCGGCGGCACGGGTCTACCGCATGCGCGCGCCTATTTACAACTCATGGATTGCCTTGGTCCCGGCAAAGTCTATCGTTTTGCGCAAATTATTGCCGCGACCGCCCTGTGTCTTGAACTCTCCGCGTCTGCAAGCATGGCGACGACCGGGAGCCGGAACTTCGTCCAGGCGCACGCGGAGCGTGGAGGGATACGCGAATAGAGACCAAGCTATGAACGAAACGGAGAAACGGAGAAACGGAGAAACGGAGAAGAGAGCAGAGTCTGTTCAGTCCCCGATTCCCCGATTCCCCGATTCCTCGTTTCCCGTCGTCTCTCAGCTCCAGCAGCCAATTTCTGCCCGCCTTATTGTCAACCCTGTCTCCGGTAAAGGTCGTGGCGCTGTGGTGGCTGAGCAAGCGAGTCGTCTGCTGCGAGAACATGGACTGAAGCCTGAAGTCCTCTACAGTCGCTCACCCAACGAGCCGACGGTGTTGGCTCGCGCCGCCGTGCATGAGGGTTGGCCGCTTGTCATCGGCGTCGGCGGAGATGGGCTACTCAGTCAAGTAGCCAATGAACTCGTTGGCAGCGACGTGGCCCTGGGCATTATTCCCACTGGTGTCGGGAATGACCTGGCGCGGGGCTTGGGCATCCCGCTCGATCTGGCTGGCGCGTGCCGTGTGATTGCTCAAGGAGAAACCCGAACGATAGACGCTAGCCAAGCGGGCGAGCGTTATTTTTTTTCCGTCGCCGTGTTGGGCTTCGGCGCCGAAGTGAATCGCCGCGCGAATCAGTGGCGACGGTTTCGCGTCAATGCCGTCTATACGTTTCTCACGATCGCGACGCTGTTTTCTTATGAACCGTTAGTCTTCACTGTAAACTACGATGAGCAGGAACGGCGCTGCCTCAGTTGGATGATTGCCGTGGGCAATACCTGGAGCAGCGGACGCGGCATGGCGCTGGTGCCCGCGGCTCGCCCTGATGATGGGCTGCTGCACGCGTGCCTCATTAACGGCATGGGTCGCTGGGAGCTACTCTACACATTTCCTCGTGTCTTTACCGGACGTCACATCTATCACACCGGCATCGACACCATTCGTGGGAGAGAGATTGTGGTGAGCGCCGACGGTCCCTGTGAAATCTACGCCGATGGTGAACGGTTTGGTTCGCTTCCTGTCGTTTTCAAAGTCGTGCCGCACGCGCTGAAGGTGAGGTTGCCGAAAGGGGGCTAGCAGTTTATCAAAACGAATTTTCCTGAATGTGTTGCTGGGGCTCGGGCGCCCCGCCCGCGAAAAGAGTCTGTCCTGAGCTTAAGCAAAAGGCGACCGAGACGGTCGTGCTCCCAGGAAAGCAGGGTCATTTCGGCTTTGTCCCTGCGTTCTTTGCTTCGGCGACGGAGGTCACCAGAAATTGTCGGAGTTTGGTGTCCAAGAATCCTTCGATCATGAGCGTTTTTCCGGTACCTTCGGCGGTGCGGATTTGCTGAAGTTCTGCATCGGGGCCAGTAAACAGAATTTCCCGAAAGAGCGCGCCCCACTTCACCGCTTGCTCGCGCTCCATGCGGGTGAGTTCCTCCACTCTGCCGATGCGCAACAGCAATTGTTTCTCTTGTACAGATATTTTTGCCGTGACAATATCCTCGGGAGGGGGGTCGACAAATTGCAGAATTTCTCCGGTCACTCGCAGTGGGACTGGCTTCTCGAAAGAGGTTGCCGGCAGCTCTGCATTCACCGAGCCGGCTGAGCAGAGAGTCATCAATAGGCTGAGACCGATAAGGAAAACTTGCATCGTCGTCATGTTCCTTTCTTTCAGAGGTGCTCCGCTCAAGACGTTTGTTGCGGTCATGCCAGCGGCGAAAGCCCTGCCTCATCGGTGAGGTTGTATACGACTTTTTATGACGCGCACAAGATGGTCTTTGCCTCTTGCAGGTCTCTCGTGTCAAAACCTTCGGTAAACCAAGAATAGAGCGCCGAGAGTGCAGAGAACGCGGCACGTGGCTTGCCTTGGCGTTGCGATAGACGGACGAGGCTCACGGTTGCGCGCAGTTCGAGCAGCTTCGCGTCCTGTTGACGGGCTAGCGCAATGGCTTGTCGAAAACAGGCTTCAGCCTCTTCCTCATGAGTGGACAACAGTTCGCCCCGCAGTCGCAACATTTCTGCTTGATAAAAGTTTCCCCCACTTTCTTGCGCGCTCGTGAGCGCCTGGGTGAGGAGCGCTAACCCTTCGGTTGCGCGCCCTGCTACCCCGTACGCTTTCGCGAGCAGCGTGAGAAAGTACGAATGATTTAAGACTGCGCCGGTGGCGTTATACTTTGCCAAGCCCTCCTGCATCTGCTCGATGCCTCCCGTAAGGCGTCCTTGTTGGACGAGCGCCCATCCGCGTAGAACCAGCGCGGAAAACTGCCAATATGGGAAGCCTTGCTCTGTCGCAAGCGCAAGGGTCGCTTCCGCGAGCTCCTGGGCTTGCCGCCAGTCGCCGATTTCATGCGCAGCAACGGCTACATGATAGGAGGCGAGCGCGGTGCTATAAGGGTGGGCGGTTTCCTGAGCGAAGATAAGAGCTTCTTGACCTTGTCGCCGAGCGCGGTCCGGGCGTCCAAGCAAACATAACGCTCTAGCGTTTTGGGCGAGACACGCAACTTTGGGGTCCTGACCGTAGACAAACGCATGATTAGCATGTTGCTTCGGATCATATCGCGCGACACTCTGTTCGAGATATTGGCGCGCCTCGGGAAGCGCTCCCAGAAAATAACAGGTCTGTCCCAATTCCCGCTCTGCTTCTAGCAACAATGCTTGGCTTTGTACCTGCTGGGCGACGCGGAGCAACTGTTCCGCGAGGGTGCGCGCCATATGGAGTCGCATGCGACTCAAGTTGAATCCCCACAACCCGCGCAAGGCCGGGGCCTGTTCGGCGGAAAGTTCTCCTTGTTGACAAAGTGAATACGCTCGCTCATAGGCGCGCTCCACGGCTGGAGACGCGTACCCCTGCGTAGCGATGTATGCGGCGCCTAAAGCATTCTGCAAAGCAATTTCTTGCTGCGCGCGTTCTTGTGGGTCGCAAAGATGAGCAACGAATGTTAACCCCTTTGACAAATGGTGGATAGCCTCTCGATAGCCGAATCGTCGTATGGCGTTATTCGCCGCTTGACGGCGATAGTGAATGGCGCGTCGTGCGTCTCGTCCGTGCTCGAAGTGCACGGCAAGTTCTGTGGCGATCTCAGCCGCATGATCGCTATAGCCCTGTTCTTTGCGCTCACCAATACGTTGATGGAGCTGTACCTGTCGAGCCGCTGTGACCCGTGCATACCAGGCTTGCTGGTACAACGCATGGATGAATTGGTACCGTGCGGCGATCGTGCCGTCTGGCCACTCTTCAGCGCCCTGCGCACGAAGAAATTGATAGCGCCGCGCCAATTGCTCACAGCATTCCTCTACCACTTCTATTGGAGCCTGGAGTCCCGCCGCGATCGCCGCCGTCGAAAAATTGGCCCCGGCCACGCTTGCCACCTTCAGGGTATGCCCTTCTTGCTCAGTGAGCCGGGCAATTTGGTGTTCGATGAGATCTTGGATGTTCGCGGGCGACTCGAGCTGAAGGTCATCGAGGGAACTGGTGAGCACCCATTGTGAGGCGTGAAACGACAGCACGCCGCGTGTCACAAGATGTTCTATCAAGCTGGTCAAGAAGAAGGGGTTTCCTTCAGTGCGATAATACAGCGCGGAAGCGAGCGAAGCGGAAAAAGCGTGTTGAGGGAAGCGCTCGTACAGATATTGAGCGACTGCTTCCGGGGCCAGGAGGGAAACCGGAAGGTGGTGGGCGCGTCCGTGCGTGTGCAACTCGTGCAGCATATTTTTCAGGGGATGAACGTTCGGGCTGAGTTCTTCCGGGCGATAGGAAGCGAGGATCAATAAGCGGGCTGGTCCTTGTCGTGTGGCTAAAAGCGTCAAGAAATCTATGGTCGCATAATCACTCCACTGCAAATCTTCCAAGACGAGCACGAGCGGGACTTCCACCGTCAGCGCTTCCAGAACTTCCGCGATCTCGCGCAGCATGCGTTCTTGCGTAGCGCCGCGCACTTCTCGTTGTAAGCGGCTGCGGTCATGGGGAGACAAAAGAGCAGGCATTTGCATGAGCCACAGTGGCGCTTGTTGATTCAGTAAAGCAATAAGTCGTCCGTGTCCAGGCTCTCGGCAAAGCTTGTTCATGGCGTCAAGCACGGGCAAATAGGCCTCGCTGACGCCGTAATGCGCCATACATTGTCCACGCGCGATCCAGGGAACAGGCAACGAGGAACGGGCATCAGGCGTCAGTTGGTTTGGGGCCGGCGTTCTTTGCTCACTATTGCTCGCTGCCTGTTCCCCGATGCCTGCGAGAAACGTTTCAATCAGCGTCGTCTTACCGATCCCTGCCTCCCCTGTGATGAAAACAACTTGTCGCGCTCCTCTCAGGGCTTTTCCCAAACAACTCTGAAGTTGTCGCAGCTCCACCATACGTCCGACAAAGGGCGCGGAGTCCACAGGCTGGTGCTGAGAAGATACCGTGGACTCTTGCAGACGAGTTTCTGCCTCTACAGCGAAGATGGGCTTTTCCTGTGCTTTTGTAAAGTTTTTTTTCGGTTGGCGACCGTTCGTCAGGGCTTGATTGCGCACCGGGCGGATGAAGCGGTACCCACGCCGCTGCACGGTTTCAATATAAGCGGGAGCTTGGGGTTGATCTCCCAGCACCTGCCGCACCTCGCGGATGCACACTTTCAAGACGATATCGCTCACCCGGGTCTCGGGCCACACTGCTTTCAGGAGTTCTTCTTTAGAGACCAACTCGCCTGGGTGTTCCGCAAGGTGACGCAGCAGCGCGAAGCTTTTTTGTCTGAGCGCCAAAATTCGCGAACCGCGCCACAGGATCTCATTTTCGATGTCAAGACGAAAAGGGCGGAAAAGGATGTCGTGAACGGTTCTCATTGGCGCGCCCCCCTTTCAGTTCAACAAAAATTGAACCGAAATTGAACCGGAATGTTATGACTTTTCCTACCGAACCCTGGTATGCCGCACTCTGATGCTGTGCCCTCCTAAAGTGCGGGGAGGGACTATAGCACAAGAGGGTTCAGGAAGAAAAGCTGTAGCGCGTCAAATTGCTAACTGACAGCGAGACACCCGCCGGGCTCCGGCCAGGAGGGAAGGAGGGCATGTTATGAGGAGAACTACGCTGGCGACCTTGAAGGGAGGGGCGCTGGGAGCAGCACTGCTTGCATTCGTGTTATCAGCGGGCACAGCCTGGGGGTATTTCTTTGATGACCGACGAGAGATGAGCCTATCGGGGTTTTTCTACTCGCGGGCGGCCTTTGCGCTGTCGGACGACAGCATCGGCACGGGGAAAGGTCAGTATCGGGTTGGCAATCTTGTTCAACATCGAAACTTTCTCACACTGGAATGGCGTCATAATATCAACCGCCTCTCCCGCGACCTGCCCACTGTTGGGCTCCTCGCTCAGTTCCTCAATCTCGACGCCTTTGATTACTACCTCAATTTGAGGGAGTCCTATGATGGCGTATGGGATTATGGTCCCAAAACCCTTCGTCGGCAGCGGGATGGCGGTACGAACAGCCGGTTCACGGGCAGTTACTGGGATCGGTATTTTGGACGGGAGCCTCCCCACTATGCCAGCCAATTCAACCGTTTTAAGAACTTTGAGTATTTGACCTCCATCAGTTGGATGAACAAGAAGGTCAATCAAATCGAACTTTTTGAGTGGTATTTCAACATCACCAAGGGACCGTTGTTTATGCGTATTGGTCGGCAGAATCTGTCTTGGGGCGAAACGGACGGCTTCCGGCTCCTCGACCAGATCAACCCCTTGGATAACTTGTTTGGCGGCTTCTTAGTCTCCTTGGACGAACGCCGTGTGCCGCTCAACATGCTCCGTGCGCAATGGAGCTTCGGCACGGTGGGGCCGATCAGCGATTTGACCCTCGAAGGGTTTGTGTCGCCGGACCGCCGGACCGCCGCCTGGTATGCGTTAAACCAGGGGAGTTTCTGGAACACCCCGACGGCGACCTCGCCAGTCGAAGTAGGGCGGATGCCGTGCGGGGGGCCATTCTACGGGCGGAAAAATCCGGGGCCTAGCGATCAGCCGGGCAATGGGATTCCTTGTAGTATCCGTGCGCAGGGGCCGCATAGTAGCCTCAAAGACTCGCGGGGCGGCGCCAGACTGGTGGGCACGATTCATGATTTCACCTTCTCCATTGCCCATTACTATACCTGGCAAGATAACGCGACCTCGGAAGGAGCGGTGTTGGCCCCAACACCAGCACACTTGGCGTGGGATCTGGATGGGACAGGGACACTGTTTCGGCGTATTACGGGGAAGAACGCGTTGGAGCGGGATTCGTCGGGCCGGTTTGTGAATAACCCTTGGGGCTCCAATGACCAGAACGTGGGCGCGGGCCGCTTGGTGGGCGGACCTGGGGGCGCAGGAACTCCGGCTGGGTCGGAGCGGGACACCCAGGTGCCGATTCGCGAGAAGCGGATTCAAATCTCGGGCGCTTCCTTGTCGTTCCCGGTTAATGCATTAACGGGTATGTTTGTGGGCAGTGACAATCCCCTGTACTACATCTACTCGACGTTCCGCGGTGAATTCGCCTACACCCGCAACCAGGGGTTTCGCTCAATGATTCATGATGGGGGAGCGAGCAATGCCTTCCAGCAGCGGTTTTTGACCCTACCGCTTGAACAGGCGGCGCAGGCGCAAGAACGGATTGGCACGCCCGCGGCATTAGCTGAAGCGGCGGCGATCCGAAAGGATTCGCGGTATAATGCGGCGTTCTTACCAGGGGGAGCCTTCTCTAGTGAAGGCAATTGCACGGATGACCTAGGGGTACGGGGCTGTCGGCGAGGGCGGTTCAAGAGCCGGGATGTGTGGGCGTGGAACATCGGCATCGACCACAACCAGTGGATTCGCTGGCTGAACCCGAACAATACCTTTACCATCTCAGCCCAGCTCTTCATGTTTCATGTAATGAACAACCGGCGGAACTATGACCCGGGGAAACCGGCGAGCCTGACGAACGACTACTTTGCGACCGGGGTAGGGTATCGGGATCTGACGCCGATCGGGCCTAATCGCAGTGCGAGTGTGCTGGCCAAGCGGGCCGCAAAAGGCCTCGGGCTCGGTCTCAACGCACCTGTCTGTATCGCCCCGACCACCGTTCCTACGGCGCTTGGGGCGACCGGGAGTGTCAACGTCGGCGGGGGCTCGGGCGTAGGGGTCCCGCCCTGCACCATCCGACGACTGGTGCCGATCGCAGATACGCAAGAGCTTTTCACGTTAGGGATCAGTACGCAATATTTTGGTGGCAACGTACGTCCTAGTCTCAATTTTTTCTATGACTGGAAAGGCGCCTGGTTTCTGCAGCCAGGGATGGACTGGACATTCTATGATCCATTTCGCGTCAGTGTCCGTTACAACTGGATCGATGGGAACAACATTGGAGGTGGTGCAGGTGGTATCGGCTTCGCCAAGGTCAAGGACAATATCTGGGTCGAATTGCAGTATTTGCTTTACTAAGTTCCGAGTCCTGAGCGATGAATCCTGAGCGGGAAGCCCTTGTTCCCTCAACACTCGGGACTTTGCACTCAGGACTAAACGAGGGATGCCGATGTCACTCTTAGCATTAAGCTCACAAGAACGAGGAGAACTGGAAGCCGTCATGACCCCAGCGACACTGACCAACGAAGTGCGGCGGGCGCAGGCGCTGCTGTGGCTCGATGAAGGCGATAATCCGCAGATGGTGGCGGACCGCCTGCACGTGAGTCGCCAAACGGTGTACAACTGGGCCACGCGGTTCAAGCGCCACCGTGGGGTACTGGACGTTACGGCGCGGCTAGTGGACGAGAAGCGCAGTGGGCGACCGGGGACGTTTCCGCCGATTATTGATCCGCTTATTACAGACGTCCTGCAACATGAGCCGACGGAGTTCAAGTATGAAGCGCATCACTGGAACCCGGCATTGTTGATGCGATATCTGCGTGACATTCATCACATTAACGTCTGTCGTGCGAGTGTAAGCCTCGCCTTGCACCGCCTTCGTCGCAAATGGGAGAATACGGAACTCACGAGGCAAGTCTTCGTACGATTTGAACAGCGTCAGACTCCTTCCCATTAAACTGTCAACTTTGTTCCCAGGCAGAGCCTGGGAACAAAGCTCATTATAGTGTCTCTCTGCTCTCACCCCTGTTCTCTCTCATCTCCTCCATAGGCAAATCAGTGCGAATGTGTTACAGGAGGTCGGGAAAATTTTCGACCTTTCTGGAATGACACAAGGAGGCTGGTATGAGTCTCACGGGCAAAAATGCAGTGGTGACTGGCGGCGCGTCTGGCATTGGTCGCGGTATTGCATTGCGACTTGCGCGCGAGGGCGCGAACGTGGCGATTCTTGACCTCAACTTGGCGGGCGCGGAAAAAGTTGCTGCGGAAATTATCGCATTGGGGCGCAAGACTGTCGCTTGTCAAACTGATGTGGCCCAGCGAGCACAAGTTGATGCCGCGATCGACCGGGTGCGTCAAGAGCTGGGTGCCATTCAGGTGCTCGTCAACGATGCTGGGATCGGCAAGTTCGTCTTGCTCTCCGAGATGAGCGAAGAAGCCTGGGATGAAATGCTTGCCATCCATCTCAAAGGCACGTTCAACTGCACCAAAGCGGTCGTGCAAGACATGATCGACGCCAAGTGGGGCAGGGTGATTAATATCTCTTCGGTGGCTGGCCTGAGCGGGTCCGTTGGGCTGGTGCATTATTCAGCGGCGAAAGCTGGGATCATCGGCTTCACCAAAGGACTAGCAGCGGAGCTGGGACCACTGGGGATCACGGTGAACGCTATTGCGCCAGGGTTGATCGATACGCCGATCTTGCTCAAAGATGGAGTGTTGAGTGGCCGCATGCAGAAGTTCATGCAGATCACCGCCAACCGCGCCCCGGTGCGACGGAACGGGGCGCCGGATGACATTGCGGCGGCGTGCGCTTATCTGGCCTCTGAAGACGCGAGCTTTTTTACCGGCCAAGTCATGAGCCCCAACGGTGGGATGTACATGTGAGAAACAGGGCTAGAGAAATGAGAAAGAGATAGAGAGACAAAGGACAAGTGTGCATGCCGTTTCAAGAAGAAATTTTGAACGTTCGCGGAACGAAGATACAGATGCTCAAAGGCGGGTCAGGTGAGCCGCTGCTGTATCTGCATAGCGCCGGTGGAGAAGTCGTGTGGCTGCCGTTCTTCGAGCAGTTGGCCCAGCACTATACTGTCTACTTGCCAGCCCATCCCGGATTCAGTCAATCTGAAGGACTAGAAAAAATAGACACGATAGAAGATCTAGTGTTTCACTACACTGATCTCATGGACCAGCTCGGTCTTACACAGCCCTATGTGGCAGGTCTCTCTCTGGGTGGTTGGCTAGCGGCGGAACTCGCGACGCGCTACTCGAACCGCGTACGCAAGTTGGCGCTCATTGATGCGGTGGGGTTGCGCGTACCTGGTTCCCCGATTGCCGATTTCTTCCAAGCGACGCCAGAAGAGTTGCGCAAGTTAGTGTTTCATGATCCGAAGTCAGACCTTGCGAAAACCTTTGTGCCGGACGTGCCTTCTCCTGACGTGTTGGAAAGCACGATGAAAGCGCGGGAAGCGACTGCGCGAGTAGGGTGGAATCCGCTGCTGTGCAATCTGAAATTGCGTGACCGGCTCTATCGTGTTACTGCGCCAACGCTCATTGTGTGGGGCGCGTCGGATCATCTCGTCCCCGTCGCGCATGGGAAGGCCTATCAGGAAGGCATCGCCGGTTCACAGTTAGTGATTATGGAACAATGCGGACATGCTCCGCCATTTGAGAAACCGGAAGAGACGGTGAAAGTGCTCGATGAATTCTTTCGTAATTAACAGGGAGCAGCAATGGACAACCCCTTCACTCCGGAAATGTTTGAACGAATGGATGACAGCGATGATGCGCTTTTCTATACGATGGCTCGCAAGGTGGTGCATATTGATGAACCGGCCATTGCTGCGGTTGGTCGATTCATGGCGGAGACCTTCGCGCCAGATGGCGTGCTGCTCGATTTGATGAGTAGTTGGCGGTCGCATTTACCTGACGACTTCGTGAAACAGAAATTGGTGGGGCTTGGGCTGAACGCGGAAGAAATGGCGGACAATCCTGACCTCGACGAATATGTTGTCCACAATCTTAACGTTGACCCAAAACTCCCGTTTCCTGATAATCATTTCGATGGCGCCGTCGTCACGGTTTCGGTGCAATACATGATCCGTCCACTTGAGACTTTTGCCGAAGTGCGACGTGTGCTCAAGCCCGGGGTGCCATTTATTGTTTTCTTCTCTAATCGCATGTTTCCCACGAAAGCGGTGCGGATCTGGCAAACGTTCCGCGACGGGCGGCGCGCAGAGTTGGTGCGGGGATATTTCCAGTTTGCCGAAGGGTTTGAAGAGGCTGTCGTCCACAATCTCAGCCCCAATCCCGGCGTGACAGATCCGCTTTATGCGGTCTGCGCCCGCAAACTGGCGTGAGCTTACTTGTTTTATAGCGGTTTGCACTTGTTTGTATGAATCCCTCTTTCTTGGGAGCGCGACTCTCTGGTCGCTCTTTTCGCGGGCGAGACGCCCGCGCCCCGGGACGCATCCAAGTGCAATGCGCTTTAGGGAGAGTGTTTGGCTTCTCGCTTTATTCTTCCCCAACTAATCGCTGAATACGCGCTGTGGCGGCAAGGTTTGCGATTAGTGGCGGGAGTTGATGAGGTTGGCATGGGACCATTAGCTGGACCTGTGGTCGCCGCGGCGGTGGTGCTGCCTGCTGAAGCCGCTGACTACCTTCCACAAGGAGTGCGGGACTCGAAAACACTTTCAGAGAAGGCGCGAGAACGGCTGGCGCAAGAAATTCGCCAGATTGCCGTTGGCGTGGGGATCGGTCTTGTGGAAGTTGAGGAGATTGATCGTATTAACATTTATCAAGCTGGTTTACAGGCCATGCGCCTCGCGTTGGATCAGCTTCCACAGACTCCAGAGCACGTTCTCATTGACGGTCGCGCGCTTCCTGAGCTGCCCTATCCTCAGACACGAGTGATTAAAGGGGATCGTGATATTTACTCGATCGCCGCCGCCTCGATCATCGCCAAAGTCTATCGCGATCAGCTCATGCTCCTCTTACATGAGGTATATCCTCAATACGGATTCGCCAAACATAAGGGCTACGGCACTGAAGCGCATCGTGCCGCTTTACGCGAATTTGGTCCGTGCCCGGTGCATCGACGTTCGTTTCGCCTAGCGTAAAAATTGACCCTATTCTTTCAGAGGACTTTCAACCGCTTGCCACACCTCGCTATACTACAAGGAGAGAGGAGGTGACGTATGGCGATTGAGGTGTTGATGCCCCGTTTGAGCGACACGATGGAGGAAGGGAAGATCCTCAAGTGGCTCAAGAAAATTGGCGACAAAATTGAAGTCGGCGACATCATTGCGGAAGTAGAAACAGACAAAGCGGATATGGAAATGGAAGCCCTTGACGCCGGCGTCCTGTCCGAGATCCGCGTCAAAGAGGGTGAATCGGCGCCGGTGAACGCTGTCATTGCGTTGCTGAGCGAAGAGGGTGTGGAGAGAGCGCCGACCGGGCCGGCGAAGACCATGGAAGCAGTGCCGAAAGCCCCGGTGGACGCCCCGGCGGCTCCGCCTCCAGTGGTTGTTGCTTCTCGTCAGGACCTCAAGCCAGTGTCGTCACGGCCCGGAGAAGAACAGGGCGCTGCTGAGCCGGTAGCCCGGCAAGGTGGAGCGACGCCAGAGAGAAAGGTCCGTGAGTTGCATGAGTCACGCTCGCGCCGAGAGCCTGCTGCTCCTGTTGCTTCTGCCGTTCCCGCAGCGGTTGAGGGGCGCGTCTTTGCTTCTCCCTTAGTGAAACGCATAGCCCAGGAACAGGGTATTGATCTGGCCAAGGTGCATGGTACGGGCCCCGGCGGGCGCATCGTCAAGCAGGATCTCGAAGCGTACACGGAGCACGGCGGCGCCGCGACGGTACAGATGAAAGTGACCGCTCAACCGCAAGTTGCCGCACCGCCACAGCCTGAGCCCCAGCAGCTTGCGCTTCGGATGGGCAGAAAAGAGCCCTTCTCACGGATGCGCGCCACGATTGCCAAACGTATGGCCGACAGCATGCGTGAGGTCCCGCATTTTTACGTCACGGTGGAGATTGATATGAGCGAAGCCGTACGTCTGCGCTCAGCCCTTAAAGCGAGCGAACGAGTCGTGGTGGAGGTGACGTACACGCATTTCCTCCTCAAGGCGATCGCCATTGCCCTTCAGCAGCATCCCCGCTTGAATGCCTCGTTTGCCGAGGATGGACGGGAATTCAAGGCGGAGATCAACATCGGTATTGCCGTATCGCTCGATGATGGGCTGCTGGTGCCAGTGCTGCATCGTTGCGATCAGTTATCGCTGCTGGACATTGCTGACCAAGCCAACGCCCTTGTTGAACGGGCGCGTACCGGCAAACCGACACCTGAGGACTTGTCCGGCGGGACCTTTACGATCTCGAACATGGGGATGTTGCCTGTCGAGCACTTCACTGCGATTATCAACCAACCGCAAGGTGCGATCCTGGCGGTTGGAGCGATTAAGGAACGGCCCGTGGTGCGCAGTGGCGAGGTTCGTGTGGCCCACACCATGATGGCGACGCTGTCCTGCGATCACCGGATTATTGACGGGGTGACCGGCGGGCAGTTCATGGCTGAACTGAAGAAGCTCCTGGAAAATCCGGTCGGGCTGATGGTGTAGGGGAAACAATGGAACGATATGATTTAGTGGTGATTGGCGCGGGTCCCGGGGGATATGTCGCGGCGATTCGCGCGGCCCAACTGGGCCTGAAGACCGCGGTGGTAGAAAAAGATAAACCCGGCGGGGTGTGCCTCAACTGGGGCTGCATTCCGTCGAAAGCGATTCTGACCTCGGCTGAATTGTACGAGAGTGTGAAAGAAGGTGAACACTTTGGCGTCAAGGTGCAGGGGCTCTCTTTTGATTATGGACAAGTCATTAAACGCTCCCGCGAAGTGGCGGAACGACTGGCGAAAGGTGTCGAGTATCTCCTCAAGAAAAACAAGATTCCCTTGTTGGCGGGGACCGGACGGTTGGAGAGTAAGGATCGGGTGGTGATCGAGAGTACGAGTCAGGGCGCGCAACAGGTAGAAGCGGACCGCATCCTGATCGCGACGGGCTCAGGCGAGCGTTCACTGCCGGGCCTCGAAGTCGATGGCCATCAGATCCTCACAAGTCGTGAAGCCCTGATCGACACCGAAGTGCCGGAATCGATCATCATCATTGGCGGCGGCGCCGTAGGTATTGAGTTCGCTTACATTTATAGCTGCTTCGGCAGCCGTGTCACCGTTGTAGAAATGGAAAAACAGCTCTTGCCCGGTACGGACGGTGACATCGTGCGGGAGCTGGAGCGCATCTTTAAAAAGAGAGGGATAGACATCCTGACCGGGGCGAAGTTCCAAAGTCTGAAAAAATTTCCTGGCCGCGTCGAGGTCACGCTCGATAGCAACGGTGACCTCAAACACCGTACGGCGAATAAGGTGCTGGTGGCGGTAGGCCGCTCGCCATTGAGCTCAGGGCTAGGGCTGGAGTCGCTAGGCGTAGAATTCAACCGTGGCTATATCAAGGTTAACGAACGCATGCAGACCGCAAACGAAGCCATCTACGCGATCGGCGATGTGAATGGACCGCCGTTGCTGGCGCACGCCGCGTCGGAAGAAGGGATCGCCGCGATTGAGTTCATGACCGGACAACGCGAAAAAGCCCTCGATCATTTGCGGATTCCTGCGTGTATTTATTGTCAACCGGAAATTGCGGTTGTCGGTCTGAGTGAAGAGCAAGCGCAGGCGCGTGGTTACGAAGTGAAAATCGGGAAATTTCCCTTCCGCGCGCTGGGAAAAGCAATTGCCGCCGGCCACGAAGAGGGCTTCGTGAAATTGGTGGTGGACAAAGAATACGGTGAAGTGCTGGGCTGTCACATCATTGGCCACGGAGCGACCGACCTGATTGCTGAAGCGGGACTGGCGCGGACGTTGGAAGCGACGACTGCGGAACTGAGCGGTACGGTGCACGCCCACCCGACGTTGGCTGAAGCCATTATGGAATCGGCGTTGCTGGCGGAGGGAAGGGGGATTAATTTTTAGGAAGAGCACAGTTTGGTTTTTGTAGGGGCGTAGCATGCTACGCCCCTCCTTCTGGGTAGCAAGTGACGAATGATGTACCTCCACTGCTTTAATCTTGGCCTCGTCGAGTACACGCAGGCGCTGGCTTTGCAAGAGACGCTCGTCAAGCAGCGATGTGCTGGTGAAGGAGTAGACACGTTACTCCTGCTCGAACATCCGCCGGTGTTTACGCTGGGGCGCGGGGCGGATGAGCGCAACCTGCTGACGCCGCGTGGGACGCCGGTGCATCGCGTGAGTCGCGGCGGTGAAGTGACGTTTCATGGTCCCGGTCAACTGGTCGGGTATCCTATTCTTGATCTCATCAGTCATGGCCGCGACGTGCATGCCTATCTGCGTAGGCTGGAAGCGGTGCTGATCGATGTCTTGACGGAATATGGTTTGCCCGCGCAGAGGCAGCCTGATCTAACTGGTGTGTGGATCGAAAATCAAAAAATTGCCTCTATTGGGGTTGGGGTGCGCCGCTGGATTACGTATCATGGCTTTGCGCTCAATGTTGATCCGGACCTGTCCTATTTTGCCGACATCGTGCCTTGTGGCATTCGTGGGGTGCGCATGACCTCGATGTCGGAAGCTCTGGGCTATGCGGCAGACATGGAGACGGTGAAAATTCGCGTTGCGGAACGGTGTCTGCGTCGTTTTGGTTATGAGGAGATCGTATGGCGGAAGAACTTGTCAACTCAGGACTCAACCCTCAGCCTGTAGCACTCGACGACCAACGGACGCCGCCGGTACGGCGACATCCAGAATGGCTGAAGGTGCGCATGCCCGGCGGACCCGGCTACACCAAGACGAAAGCGATCGTTTCTGCTTTCAAGTTGCATACGGTATGTCAGGAAGCACAGTGCCCGAACATTGGCGAATGTTGGGGACATGGTACGGCGACATTCATGTTGATGGGCGACGTGTGCACGCGGAATTGCCGATTCTGTGCCGTCTCACATGGCCGCATGGTTGAGCTTGACCCTGACGAGCCGCGCCGTGTGGCCGAGGCGGCCTTGAAGATGGGGCTGGGGCATATCGTGGTGACGTCGGTGAATCGTGACGATCTTCCCGATGGCGGAGCGACCCATTTTGCCGAGACGGTCTATGCACTCAAGGAACTCAAGCCCGACTGCACGATCGAAGTGCTGACACCAGATTTTCAAGGCCACGAAACGTCCGTTGCCATTGTCGCCCGCTCGCCGATTGATATTTACAATCACAACACCGAGACTGTGCCCCGGTTATACAAACAGGTTCGCCCCGGCGCTAAGTACGAACGTTCGCTGCGCGTGTTGCAGAAAGCCAAAGAAGTTCGTCCCGACCTCAAGAGCAAGACCGGACTCATGCTGGGCTTGGGCGAGACGTACGAAGAACTCCTCACCGTGTTTGGCGACCTTCGCACGGTCGAATGCGATATTCTCACACTCGGGCAATATCTGCGTCCGTCGAAGGATCAACTACCGGTCGAGCGTTATGTGCATCCCGACGAATTTGCCGCGCTACGCGAAGAAGCACTGAGGCTCGGCTTCCGCCACGTCGAATCTGGGCCGCTGGTGCGCAGCTCGTATCACGCGTGGAAACATGTGGGGTGAAGAAAGGAAAGGCAGCTTATCCTTATGTGCGGTGGAGCAATCGTGCTCTCTCGTACGCGGGCATGAATGCCCGCGCTACAGAACGACGCCGGATAAATCCGGCTTTTGAGCCCCGTTTACGGGGCGCTGATGTGTAGCGCGGCGACTTCATCGCCGCGCGGAATGGGGTGTGGCAAAATTCCATTCCCTCTTCATGCCTTCGCCAACGCTTGACACTCGCTCGTCGCTTGCTCTATAAACGGCGCATCGCTGCGGATGTCCAACCCCTTTCGAAAATTTAGGGGAACTGGTACGAGTAATACAGTTTTAGGCTAGTTGTTTGCCACTGTAAGGAGGGCTGAGCCATGGCGATAGTGCCCGATGTTGAGGTGAAACCACAAGACGTTCATCGTTATCTCCAACAGTTCGGTTGGAACTTGGAGAAGAGGCGAGGCAAATACCCCACCAAATATGTGTACAACCCCGACTCCAAAGAACAGTTTAAGCTGATCGTTAAAGAATACTGTCGGATGGAAGAAGAGAAAGACCAACGGCAATATGGCTCGTTGCTCGACGCTCTGGCGCGCATGGATGTGGGCAGCAGGATCGAGCCGCGTTGGGCGGAAACAATGAAGGTAGTGGCCACGGTCTTGGAGTCCGGCGAATACGCCGCGATTTCTGGGTCCGCTCTTCTCTGGAACGCCACGAGAAGCCCGGAGTTGAAGAATGGCTATCTGTCCCAGGTGATGGACGAGGTGCGACACACCGTCCAGACTGGCTACGTCAACTCTTACATGGCCAAGCACACCTACGATCCTGCCGGCCATGCCGATGCGCGACGCATTCGGTACATGAGCCCACTGTGGAAGACGGCCAAGCGTGCGGCCACGGACGGGTTTGTGGCGGGTGATCCCGTCGAATGCTCCCTGAACCTCCAGCTTGTGGCTGAAGCGTGTTTCACGAATCCGCTGATCGTCGCACTGACCGAGTGGGCGGCGGCGAACGGCGACGAGATCACGCCGACGGTGTTTCTCAGCATCGAGACCGACGAGCTGCGCCACATGGCCAACGGCTATCAGACGATCGTGTCCGTGATCGACCATCCGGAGAATCACAAGTATCTCCAAACTGATCTGGAGAATACTTTCTGGATTCAGCACAAGCTGTTGAGCCCCTTTATTGGCGCGGCGTTGGAATACGGTGCGGTCAACAAAGTTGAACCTTGGGTGGTGACGTGGGATCGCTGGGTCTATCAGGACTGGGCGTCGATCTGGTTGGGCCGCCTCTCCAAATTCGGCATTAAAACCCCGCGGAATCTGCCTGAGGCCAAGCAGGAGGTGTACTGGGGCCACCACAGCGCCTCGCTGGGACTCAGGGCTCTGTGGCCGTTGGCAGGTTTCAGGGTCGAAGCGCCTAACGCCAAGGACATGGAGTGGTTTGAGAAGTACTATCCTGGCTGGTACGTCAGATACGGCTCTATGTACGACGCTTGGCAAGGGGCGGGGTTTGAAGACCCAGGCAGCCATTTCGTTCCGTATCAATGGGTGAAAGACAATAACCTTCGTCTGTACATTTGTCGCACCTGCCAGTTGCCAACCGTCATGCCGGACTTGGCTGGAGGCGCCAGCAAGACGCGTATTCTGGAGTACGACGGACGCTTGCACGCTCTGTGTTCGGACCATTGTGAACGGATGTTTTTCATGGAGCCCGAGCGCTACAAAAATACGCTCAACTTCTTCGAGGAGTTTGACGGTTGGGACCTTGCTGATCTGGTAGTGAAGTTTGGCGCTGTCAGAACCGATGGCAAAACTCTCACCAGTCAGCCGCATCTCCGCTCTGAGCGGATGTGGACCTTGGATGATCTGCGGGCGTGTCAGGTGACGATTGAAGATCCGCTGAGGAGCTTCCACGCTAGGCCAACCGCATCCTAAATCGCAAGCGCATTCATGACAGGGGCCCGCTTGGGCCCCTATTTTTTTGTTCTCACCGAGGGATCGACACATGGCGCTCAAAAAAGTGGAGATCAAAAGAGGGATTTTCCCGGACCATAAACCGCAACCTGCGCAAGAACTCTCCAGTCAACGGGAATTCACTTTCTTTGCCAAGCCGCGCTGGAAGAAGCTCACGGAGTACGAAAAACTCCTGCTGTACGCACAGCCGAATCCTGACTGGATACCTGGCGGTTTGGATTGGGGCGACTGGCCGCAACGATTTCCCGGCGGACGAGATGTGTGGGGAAACTACTTTACCGAGTTGCGTTGCCAAGATTGGTACGCCTTCCGCGATCCAGCCAAGCGTTGGCAATTTGTCTATGTGTCCGAGAAGGGCGATGAATGGCGCGTGTTGCGTCGCCGCCTGGCCGCCTATGCGGACATGGAGCTGTGGCGCAGCATCAGCCCGTGGTGGCGAGACGAGGTCCTCAGCAAGATCTGGGGCGCGTTCTTACACCACGAATACGGCGTCTTTAACACGCTCTCCTCGACGGTGAGAGATGCACTGAGCGATGTGATTCGCGCGGCCGTGTCTACCAGCGCGTTCGATAAGTTGGACAACGCGCAAATGATCCAGATGGAGAAACTGTTTCTGGCCAAATTGATGCCGGAAGGGTTTAATCCCGACATTGAGCACGCCAAAAAATTCTGGCTTACAAGCCCTCTCTACGCGCCAGCTCTGAATTTGGTGGAAGAAGTATGGAGTGACGTACCGGATCACTGCGAGATTCTGTTCGCCATGTTCATGATCCACGATCCTCTCTACGGCGTGTTAGTGAGAAACGAATTCATGGAGAGAACGTGCGGCCTCTTCGGCGACACGCTCACGCACTTGTTCTTGCCGGACATGGATCGCGCCTTCCGCGTGGCTCGGGACTGGAACTTTGATCTCTTCCACAACATTCTTGGTGGCGACCCTGAGTTCGGCGTCTACAATAGAAAGATTATGCAGGTGTGGCTGGACCGCTGGCTGCCCAAAACCTGCGAGGCCATGCGCGCCTTCCAAGGCATCTACGATTTGCGCGAAGCGGCACTGGCGTTGGAGCATGCGCCGCTGGAGAAGATGACTCCGCGTGTACAACGGTTGCTGCACAAATGGCAGGAGACGTACATCCAGCCGTTGGGTTTGCGAGTCGACCTTGATGCAATAAAAAAGTCCTTAGGTGTATGAGGAGCAAGAGATGGCTGGAGACGAGCGAGAGAAGCCCGAACAGATTAAGCACGAGAGTTTCGCGGAGCACATCGAGCAGATCCAGTACGACGCCGAAACCTTCGACGGCAATGCCTTCCGCGATAAGTTTCTTTCGGAAAACGCCATCAAAGAACACAATAACGTGGTCATCGCACTGATGAAAACCGAAGAGGTTGAGTACATTGTCGAAGAGATTCTGGCCAAGCGGGGAGATGTATATGTCGAGGATCGAGGCGTGTATTACTACATCGAGGGCGATCAGCAGATCGAGATCGACTTCGATAAAGTAGAAGAAGATCTCGGGCGCTCGTATACGGTCTACGATTTCCTAGTGAATCTTTCCACCACCGTCGGGCGGGCGATGACAGTGGGTAACAAATTTGTCATCACCACCCAACTCACCGGGATTGAAGTCGACGTGGACGACATGGGCGAGATGAGGAAAAAAGAGCGCGACGAGTAAGAATAGAGGAGGGGCGTCATGCCGGACGACGAAACGCTGGACCTCGCCGAAGCCATCGAGATTTTTAATGACGGCCTGTATCGCGCCGTGCTGCTCGAGGTCGAGCCGTTCTATCGCTGGTTTATCTTTCGTAAAGAAGAAATGCTGCAGGAAGGGGTCTCGATCTCAGAGGACGCCGGACGTCGCGCGGTCTCGTCGATTCTTGTCTATTTTCATAAAGTTGACCACAAGATCGATTCTTACCAAACTGGTTGCGACCAACCAGCCGAGTCCGACGAATCGGTTGAGAGTGACGATGATGGGTTGGCTGATCTTTTCGACCGCAAGCTGTTTCAGGAGGAAGAGTAGGAGAGCGCATGCACAAGGTGCACTGCTCGTTTTGGGATGGCAAGGAGTTGGAGTTTGAGTGCAGCCCTGATGAGGATGTCATCTCCGCGGCGCTCAGGCAAAACATCATCCTCTTGTCATACTGTCGCCAAGGGATCTGCGCGACGTGCAAAGCCCGGGTCAAGGACGGCGATTTTGAGATGCACAACGTGACCGTGCAGGCCCTGAGCCCCAGGGAAGAAGAAGAGGGGCTCGTGCTCCTGTGCCGCACGTGTCCGCAGAGTGATCTGGAAATAGAGTTTGAGTACGACTCCGATCGCGTGACGATCCCCGAAGTTGGTCGCGCCGAGGTGATGGCCGTCCACCCGCTGTCGCCTTCCGGCTCCGTGTATCGATTGGCTCTGAAAGGGCGGCGGGTCGGGATTTTTACGTGGAACCCTGGCCAGTATATCGCCATTCGCCGGCCCGACTCCGAAGAGTGGCGGATGTTTTCCATGTCCGACACGCCGAATCCTGACAACATGCTGGAATTCTTTGTGCGTCTCGTGCCCGATGGCGTGTTCTCTCATTACGTGCAGAACGAAGCGAAGCCTGGAGAGGTGCTCGATATCAAAGGCCCTTTCGGCGCTTTCTTTTATCGCCAGTCTAACCATGCCCCGATTTTCATTGCTGGCAGCACGGGGCTCGCGCCCAACTTGGCGATGTTGAGACAACTCGGTGATGCGCTCTCGCCCCAGCCGTTGCGGCTGTTCTTTGGCGTCACTCAGCCTGGGGACCTGTTTTGTCTGGACGAGCTGAAGACGCTTACTCAGCGCCTTCCGCAGCTTGCCTGCCATATTGCTTGTAGCAACCCGGACGCGAACTGGCCCCACGACCGCGGCTTGGTAACGGAGAGCTTCTTGAAACACATGGACGGTGCGGACCTCACGGCGCATGACTACTATCTCTGTGGCCCCCCGCCAATGATTGAGGCGATGACGGCGATCCTGCGTGAGGGCGGGGTCGACTCTTACCAGATATTGCGAGAGGAGTTCGTTGCCTCGGGTTTGACTGACGAAGCATCGCACTCTGCGTAAGAGAGTACACGGAGGGTGAGGAGGAAAAAGAATTATGCCCGACGTTTCCCAACTAGCAGAAGAGCAGAGAGTCAGACAAGAATGGAAAGAAAGAATCGACCAGCAGCAGTCGCTGACGGACCTGACCAATCTGCTCGTGGATTTCAGGCGCAATTCACGCCCCCCTAAGTATCGAGGGGGAGATTTCCGTTGGATCGAGGCGAAGATTGAAGAGCGGCTAGCCAAGCTCAAAGGCGAGCAGTGGGAGCCCTCGGAGATGATGACCAAGACCACGCGGGGCGAGAGTCTCGTGGGGTTGAAAGAAAAATATCTGGAGCAGATTCACGACACGGTAGATTTCAAAACATTGGAGCGGATTGTCGATGACTTTCGCGAGGACTACCGTCCGCCGATCATGCCGGTGGATGAATTCCTCGTTATCGAGCGGGAGCTCTGTGAGGTGTTAACCAAAGTCAGAGGCGAACACTGGTGGGAGATGTCGCAAGAGGAACTGCGGGCGTATCGGGGCGCGGCCGTTGTGAAAGAAAAGAACGAGCAGCCGCACACCTTCATGGTGCTGTATCCTCCTCCGCTTGACAAAGTTGTCTTTGAAAAAGTTTACCAAGACGAGCATGTCTCGCTGGCGCGACAACTACCCGCCAAAGCCTTCCGGATGGAGGTTGTTACCGGGGCGCTGGCGGGACAGACTGCCCCTTATCATCGCATTGTTGCGCTGCACTTTGAGGACCGCCGCAGTTTACAGTCCTGCGCTCAGACGCAGGCCGCACAAGTGGCGCTCGCCCACGCGGTGCACATTTCCAGCGGCGGGAAGCCTCATTTTTTGCTGCTGGAATCTGACATGGCTCTCGATGAAAAACCCGGGGCGCAGCGTCCGCCGGTCAAATTATTGGTGGGATTCCCTCCTCCTGCGAATAAGGACGCTTTTTTCGGGGCCTACATCACTGAGGTTCTTCCGGCGCTGTTGAAGCTACCGGCTAAGCAGTTCAAGGGATATGGGGTAATCGGGACGGCGGACGGTGGAGAGAGCCCGCTCGCCCGGATATTAGAATTCTTCTTTGACAGTCAGGCCGACTTGGAAAACTGCCTGGCATCGGCCTCCGGCAAAGCCCTGTTGGCCACGCTCTCGAAGCTGCCTGCCGCGCCTCTGCTCCTTGTCGCGGCGGAGAGATAGTGGAGACAACGTTAACAGCTTAAAGCTCTTTCCTGGCCGTTCAGAGGTGTCACGATGTCGGATACGGAGCTTGATTTTCTTTACAAGTGCGGAAGCTGTGCGTACAAATTTCCTCGTTCGATGTGTCTGCAAACCAGCGAGCACTCTTTCTGTCCACATTGCAAAGAAGAGATCCTGGCTTTCTCCTCTGACACGGAGGAAGGCGAGTACGAGTACATCGCTCACACCAAGGACGATCAGTACCTTTCTGTCGTGCATAACGAGGATGACGAGCGCTGACAGTTGGAACAGATTTGGTCACTTTAATGAGGAGATGAAATGGAAACTGTGACCGTGTCACCGAAATTTCAGGTGGTGATCCCGAAAGGGATGCGCGAGGTGTTGAAATTGACCCCGGGGCAGAAAGTGCAGGTATTGCTGTACAAGAACCGCATCGAACTCATCCCGGTGCGACCAGTAAAGAAAATGCGCGGGTTTCTGAAAGGAATCGATACGACCGTGGTCCGCGAAGGGGACCGTCTGTGAATGTGGTCGATTCCTCAGGGTGGCTGGAGTATTTCGCGGACGGAACTGGGTTCGCACCCTAGGAGAGATGGTAATAATGGTACTGAAGATAATCACCATAGCGCTGATTCTTATGCCCCTGTCATTATCAAGTGGTTACGCTGACGAGTTCGTAGTAGGCGATATGCGAAACGTTGATCCCTCAGAAGACCCCATCACTTCAACGTCCGGAACGTGTGTACCAAGTCATGACTGGGCGAGGCTTGACTGCTATTTCACCACCTTTGGCCTGATGCAGCCCAAGCCCGATTGGAAGCACTATGAGGAATTCGTGCAAGAGGTGAACAAAGACCCGGAGAAGCAAATACAGGAAGGGAAGAAGTCGCTTTGCTCAGACAAAAATGTGATGCAACCAGATTCAAATGTCCTGAAGTACAACGCATTGGCTAAGACAGCCTTTGACTCGATGAAAGCGTTCTGCGAGAACCCCACACGTGACTCGCTCCTAGCTTTCTTCCGGACGTCCACTGAGACCGATGCCAGGAAGTGTCACTGTGTTGTCACCGACTGGCGGTCGACATTATTGAGACAGGGGGATCGCTGGGTAGAGAACTCTGGACCATCGGGGCTATGTGGTATTATCAAAGTTTTTATCTTAGTACCGCATGATCTTAAAAAGATGAAAGATCCGATAGGACCAGTATTGTGGACCCTTCATGAGAAGACCGTTATCACGCATAGCGCTGATGACAAGCTATGTGCTAAAGGTCTCTTCAAAATTCACGAAGGGACTACGACAGTCAGCTGGGATGCGCCGCGCAGGAGTATAGATTGTGGCGAGATCGAGTTTACAAGCGGACTCGAAGGTATGAGCAACCCCCAAAAATAAATGCCTGATCGGTTTCATTGTTTTTATGCGGGTTGCTGTCGTGAAGCATAGCGAGATCGCATAGACTGACATCGAACAACACACTTGAGCACTTGTTAAACTACTTCTCTGGAATTTCGATTGCTCTATGGGGGGCCTTTGAAGGCGAACCGTGGCCCCGTCGACAAGCAACTGTTACGTCGAGAGTTCCATAGTTCATTGCCATCTGTAAGTGTACCGCTGCACGGTTTGAAGTGAACATGGGAAGACGCGTTAAGGCTGTAACGTGAGATGCCCACCTTAGACAGTTCCTATCTTGAATTGCCTCTGATATCCTGTTGACCCGTGCCCCGGGAAATATATTTTGAACTCATCGGTGAGATTACCCAAATTGAAACCTTTGCGGTGAAAGGAAGCATCCGAGATCTTGCTCGCCTCCGCAATCGATACGGACCGGGGCGCTGGCGCAAACGTAAGGGGGTAGCCACAGTCCGGGATGCAAATGGTCGGATTCGTCGGGCCGAGTTGCATTGGTATGAAGCGCATGGCATCGGGAAACGAGGGCTCAAGATTAAGCGATTTTTGGACTAGCACGTATGAAGCGAAGAAAATCTCAAGCAGAATTTTTCCTTTGTATCAAAAACGAAGGCTGCGATGATCTAGAGGTCCGCAAAGTCTATCAAGTGTTGCCGGATCAGGCAGCAGCGCAAGATGGCTATCTGCGTGTCATTGATGAATCGGGCGAAGATTATCTGTACCCAGCAGCGTATTTTGTCGCGATTGAATTGCCTGACGAAGTGGCCAAAGTTTTCGCCCTGTCCGCCTGACCGTAACCTCTAACTCGCGATTGTAGTCTGGGCTGTTAAGCGTAATTCTTCTTGTGCGGCAACATATTCTTCCAGAGGACAGTGTGAACCGCACGTATGCCCGCCCGTGATGGTCAGCGCTCGTCGGAGTGCGGCTTCCATCGCGGTGAACCACCCTGCCTGGGCGGGGAAGATGTTCTCTTGCCCAATCAGGTCGGCAAGGCCGCTGCGCTCCACGAGTTCCTGGGTGGAGTGGCGCAGACCCAAGAGAATGAGGACGCGTCCTGTGCTTGCGAATCGTCGCGCCGTCGCGGCGAGCGCCGTTGCGGTAGTAATGTCGATATCGTGCGCTTGCCGGAGACGCAGGATCACAACTCGGACGGTAGAGTCACGAAGAAACGGATCAAGGGCATTTTCGAGTTCTCCAGTGACCGCGAAGAATAACGGCCCCGTAAGGTTGAGAATACGGATGGCCGTACACCATTGCCTCGCTTCCGAGGAATCAGGATCAACTTCACGAAAGCGTCCTTTTTCTCCGATAACCATTTCGCGAACCGACAACATGCGTACTCGTCGCAAGAACATGACAATGCTGATGCCGACGCCGAGATAGATCGCCTGATCAAGCGGTAGCGTCCACGCGCCGAGCAGCGTGGCGAGAAAGGCGACCTTGTCCGTTCTGGTGCCGCGCAGAATCAACTTGATTTGGTCGCGATCGATGAGATCGTTGGCCAATACCAGCAATAATCCCGCTAGGCTGGCCACGGGAGTTTCTCCCACCAGTGGACCGAGAAATAACAAAATAGAAATGGTGAGGAGGCCGCAGAACACGGCGGACAACCGACTTGCCGAACCGGCTCGTTGGTTCAACATCGAACGTCCAAGACTGCCGCTGACTGGATATCCGCCCGAGAACGCCGCTGCAAGGTTCGCCAAGCCTTGCCCGGCGAACTCGGCCGCCAGGTCGAGCCTTTGTCCGCTCTGTGAAGCCAGCGCACGTGCTACTGAGCTGGATTCAACGAGCGACAGCACTGCGCAGGCGATGGCGGCGGGTGCTAGTCCAGTTAACAGCGAAAGATGTGGGGTGGTGAAAGGAGGCAGCCCCGCGGGGATGGGCGCGAGGTCTTTGACGAGTTTGAGGCCAAAATCATGGAGGTGAAAGATCTTGCTGATGACAATACTGCTCAGCATGACGAGGGCGGAGCCTGGTATATGAGGAACTGCCCGTCGCAGCCCGACGATGATGCTCAAAGCGCCGCAGGCAAAGGCGAGGGTGAGCCAATGCGTGTGCCAGAGCCCGATAGCCCAGGGCAGCAGGACCTGGCCTAAATGCCCTTCACCTCCTTTCGTGCCAGCGACATTGGGCAGTTGACCGATGACGATGAGGACGGCGGCGCCGGTGATGTAGCCACGGACAACTGGTTGAGAAATATAATCCGCTACGACATCAAGACGCAGGAGACCGGCCAGCAATTGCAAAGCGCCAACCATGAAGGCCAAGGTCACACCGACCTCCAAAGGGGAAGCCCCGCCTTGCATAACTTGACTAGCCACCGCACTGCCGACAAGGAGGCTCAGCGCATTGGTTGGGCCTGTGACCACGTAGCGTGAGCTACGAAAGAGCGCACCGACAATCGCCGGTATCGCGGCGGCGTACAGTCCCATCACTGGAGGGAGGCCCGCAATCATAGCGTAGGCGACGCCTTGAGGGACATCGAGAAAGACGACCGAGACGCTGGCCAGGAAATCTCGCCACAGGAATTCCGCACGATATGAGCGTAAATCAAGGAAAGGGAAATACCGCTTCATCGAGGTTAACGATTTCATCCTATCGTGCCGCTCGTGGGGGTCCACTGTACCGATCGTCTTTCCAGCGAGCCACATGAGAACGACAACTTATCATTCCTGAGCGAATGCCTTCGGTTCCCCAGGTCTTCATGACAAAGTAGCCAATTGCAGTTTCGACTACTGTGGGGATGCCTCCGGGTCGGTTGCCGTGCTCATGTTGTTTGCCTGCAACCCGTCGAAACGGCGCTTATCGCTCCACTGGCAAACGTTGATCGTTCCAGTCCAGCATACCACCTTTGAGATTGGAGACATGTTCGAAGCCGAGCCCGGTCAGAAGGGCTCCTGCCGTTGTGCTCCGCACTCCGGCCCGACAGATAACGATGATGTCGCGAGTTTTGTACGCCTCAATCTCTTTGCTGCGCGCCGGTAATTCTTTGAGCGGAATTAAGAGGCTGCCTGAAATGTGTCCCAGTTCGCCGGTAAATTCCTCAGGCTCTCGTACATCCAGCAGTAACGGACGCAGTGGCCCCGGGGTATGACGCAGATGGAGCTGCACTTCTTGGGCTGAGACTTGCCGGACACTATTCAGTTCGGCCAGGGTGGGAAACGCGACCGAATCGTCCTCGATGGCGGACTGGTTCGGCTGGAGAGATTCCTGAATGCCCTGGGGAAGGGGGAGGCCCAGATTGTTCATCAAATCGACGTACGCTTGTCGGGTGCGTCCCGCCACTCGTGGGTTAGTGCGCTTCTCTTCACCGATGGTGGACTGAGTATGTCCGCGGTAGTCGTGAGCTGGAAACACGAGGGTTTCGTCTGGCAGAGAGAAGAGTTTATGCGTAATTGCATCATATTGTTCGCCAGCATCCCCACCGGCAAAGTCGGTCCGACCCGTGCCGTGAATCAAGAGGGTATCGCCAGTGAAGATTCGCCCTGTTGCGTAGAGGCTGATGCCGTCGGGTGTATGCCCTGGGGTGTGAAAGGCCCGCAATCGCACCGTGCCGACTGAGATAGTTGCGCCATCTTCGATGTGGATATCGACATGGGGCGCTGGGGCGCGTCGGTGCATAATTACCGGCGCGCCGGTGATATCGTGCAATTCCCAGCTCGCTGTTCGGTGGTCAGCGTGAGTATGGGTGTCGATAATTGCTTCCAGTTGACAACCGAAGTATGCCAACGAAGCTAAGTAGCGCTCGACTTTATCTTTAATAGGGTCGATGAGTGCGGCTTTGTGCGTCTCTTCGCAAGCGATCAGATAGGTCTTACATTTGCCGCGATTCAGTTCCCGAAACAGCATGACGCTCCTCCTTGATAAAGGCAAGAATAGCAACAAAAGACTCGTGCGGGCGCGTTAAGCTGATGCTGGGGCCTGGTGTGGCGCCGTGGCCTGGTGTGGTTTCGCAGTTTCCATCAACTTGTACAGGTACATACCCGCCAGCATCGATGCGACGAAAAGTAGCACCGAAGTCTCTCCCCCCGCGAGTGAAGCGAGTGCTGGGCCGGGGCAGAATCCTCCAAGTCCCCAACCAACGCCAAATAGGGCGGCGCCTCCCAACAACCGTCGGTCGATATCCTTTCGTGTCGGAAGCGCAAAAGTCGAGGAAAAAAGTGGCGAGGGGAGGCGACGGATGAGGCGATACAGGGGTGCGTACACGACGATGGCGCCGATCATGACAAAAGCGAGACTTGGATCCCAGTTGCCGGCAATATCGAGAAAGGCGATCACTTTTGCGGGTTGGGTCATCCCGCTTATGCCCAAACCAAGGGCGAAGACCAGACCCGAAACAAAAGATGTCAACAAAATATTCATAGTGCGTTCCCTCACATATGGTGAAGAGCGAACACCGTGATCACCCCAGTTACGATGAACGTGAGGGTGGCAGTGATCGAGCGGGGCGACAGGCGGCTTATTCCACAGATGCCGTGTCCACTGGTGCAGCCATTGCCGAGCCGCGTGCCGAACCCCACAAGCAGCCCGGCGAGAACTAGGGCGCCAGGGGACCGGCTGATGGCAATGACAAAAGCCTGCGGGGAAGACCAATGCACGAGCAATCCACCGCTCAGTAAGCCGGTAACGAACAGCAGGCGCCAAAGCGTGTCGTGTTTGATCGGACTCAACATTCCGCCGAGGATGCCGCTGATGCCGGCAATTTTGCCATTGAATAACAGCAGCGCCGCCCCGCTCAAGCCGATGAGCATGCCGCCTACGAGAGAAGCCACGGGAGTAAAATGCGTCATTCCTGGTCCTTTGCCCCATTCTACTAAAAAGTCGTGCGAAAGGTTCGCCTTTTGCTTGCCTAACGTCCTCCTTCTCTGTATAACTAAATTGCTGTTTAGTGATATAGTTGTTTTATGTCAAGAGGTCCAAGGGATCAGCGATGGGAAAACCGAGAAAAGAATTGTCCGATGCCGCCCTCCGCATGATTGCCGACCGCTTCAAAGTGTTGGCTGAACCAACGCGACTGAAGATTTTACATGCCTTGTGGGATGGTGAGCTGGCGGTCTCGGAGATCATGGCAGCGATCGACGCCTTGCAAGCGAACGTGTCCAAACATCTCGGCCTCCTGCAACAGGCCGGGATCGTCAGACGGCGCAAAGAGGGGCTGAACGTGTACTATGAGATTGCTGACGAGACCGTTTTCGAGCTCTGCGAAGTGGTGTGCAATAGTTTACACGATCGCTTGGCCGCGCAAATTGATGAAATTGCTTCAGCGGCGTTGCGTCGAAAAAGCGCATAAATAAGCGTTGACTTTGTAGTCGTTTTGCTTAGGGCTAGCGTTGACCCCTGAGCAAAAGACGCTTCACAAGAAGTTACAAACTCGCTTCTTTGCTGTTTACTTCGAGCCTCCTTGATCCAGGGAGCGCCATGAATACGGCGTTGCTCTTGGCGTCTAATTTTATACGTTTCTTGTTTTTCTCTCTATCTTGTTGTTCCTGGGACACGGCCACGGCTTGGGACAACAACAGAGGAGATTGGTTTCGCCTCGTCTTCTTTGGCTAGAGTAAAGAAGAAAAAGGGGTTGATGGAAAATCGTGGCTTGCAGGAGAAACTGGCTTTTATGGAAGGACAACAATTCGGATTAGATAGCGCCCCGCTGTTTTTTCTCTCCGTGCCCCCGCCAGCGGTAGCCGAGCGTATTCAAAAACAGCCTGAGTGTCGTTTACTCTGGGCGGTGCTGGAGAATGCTGTGAACGTATATATGAAATACGCGACGGCTACTGGGCGGCGTGGTCGCCGACTTTTTCACGAGGCTGAAGATTGGATCTGGCGGGATGACCCAACGTGGTTTTGTAGCTTTGTGAGTATTTGCTACGTGCTCGGCATCGATCCTGACTATCTGCGAAGGGGATTACGGAAATGGCGCGATGAGCCCTTGCTTCCTCCCTTCAAGCAAGCGGCATAGGACCGAGTCTGGGGATGGGTCGGACAGACTCTAAGTGCTGAGCAAAGGTTTTCCCTCAGTAGGCAGGTGCGTAACCAGATATTTTTCGGTACTATAATTTTCCCTCCCTTTTTGTTGGATGGACATTCTGTTACGGTACTGAAAAATTCTTGGCGCAGGGGGGGGCGCTGATAACCAGGGAGGAAGAAAGCCTATGGCAGGGGCAAAAAAAGTACAACATAAAAAGGCATCGTCTCGGCCTACTGCGAAGGCGCATCCGGCAGCTGTAGCGAGCGTTGACCGAAAACGCTTGGAGGAAGAATTAGCGCAAAACAACGAATTTCTTCAGCGCCTCCTGGAGAGCAATAGCGTCTGTGCGGTTCTCAAAGATGAAGAGGGAAGGTATGTGTATGCGAATAAAGCAATGGAACGGCACTTCCCTCGTCTGCTAGGCAAGACCGATGCTGATCTCTTTCCCGCTCACCTTGCTCGTCAGCTGCGGGAACACGATCTCACGGCGCTGATGACGAACGCTGTCTCCAAGTTTGATGAGACCACTGAAGGAGGAGGTGGCGCGCTTCAGTGGATGTCGCTGAAGTTTCCGCTCACGCTCTCTTCTGGTCGCAAGTTGCTTGTTGCGCTTTGTTTTGATGTCACGAAGCAGAAGAAGATTGAAGAGCAGCTTCGCGAAAGCGAAGAGCGATATCGGACCATTGCTGATCTCGCCTCTGATTACGCCTTTGTGTTCCAAGTCCACCAGGGAAAAACGTTGGCCTTGGAATGGATGAGCCCTTCTTTCTCCCGTATTAGCGGCCTGACAATGGAGGAAATGCTGGATCGCAGTGGCTGGAAGAAGCTTCCTCATCCAGAGGATTCAACTGTGCTTCAACAGCATCGTGAGGCTGTGCTCTCTGGGCAAGAGCAGACCTGTGAGTTTCGCATTATTGCCAAGAGTGGCGAAGTGCGGTGGCTGCACGAAACTTTGCGTCCGGTCTGGGATAGAGAACAGCAACGCGTGGTGCGCATCTATGGGGCGGGGCAAGACATTACTGAGCGGAAGCGCATGAGCGAACAGTTGCAAGGACGAGAAATCCGACCCAAAGATCTTGGCATGAACTTGCGACGGTTCCGGCAAAAATTGGGTCTCACCCAAGCGATCTTCGGGCAAACCTTTGGCGGCTACAGCCAGCGCCAAATTACCAGCTATGAAACCGGGGAGATTGAAATCCCTATGGGGCTGTTGCTCACGATTCGCCAAAAAGGATATCCGCTAGAAGTCGTGCTCGGAGAGAGTCAAGCCGACGCCCTTGATAAAGTTGTCGGGTATCTCTCCGCAAGTTGGAGAATTCACGAAACGGCCAAACGGTTGACGGAAAGCGTGCTACGCTTGTTGGACCGGGAAAGCGAAACGATTACTTCTATCATGAGTCGGCTGGGCATCGCCCCTGAAAATGAAGCGACGCGAGAAACGTTTACGTTGAGGGAAATGTTGCGCCGGGCTGGCATCGAGTCGTCACTGTCTCCGGAAACGGAAGAAGAGCCTGTGGCCTAAGCGATGGGGAGCGTGAAGAGCTGCTGCTTTTCTTGCTCCAGACGCTCTCGAAAGTAACGATCAGTAACGATCATGGATGCCGAACAAAAACAGAAAATTGCCGCCCTGCTCGCGAAAGGGCGGGTCCTGGTTATTTCGACTCAAGGCGAAGAGTGGCCCACCGCCACCATGCAGGCATTTGCGGAAACCTCGGATCTCGATCTCATTCTCATCATGGTGGAGAGTGCGCCTAAGTTTCAAAATATTCTGAAACGTCCGCAGGTTTGCCTTGTGGTGGACGATCGAGATCAAGGCGATGTCAAAACCTTGCAAGTGGTGCGCGTGTCGATTCAGAGGATAGCACGAGAAGTGCCAAAGCAGAACCCTGAATGGCAAGGCGTGCGAGAGATTTTTCTTAAGAAAAATCCTTTTGAAGAACCGTTTTTCAGTTACGATACCTTGCGGATGGTGTGTATAGCGCCAAAGAAAATCACCTACGCAAACGGTGTAGCCGAACATTTTGCTGTGGAGTGTTAACTCCTAAAGCGGGCAAGAAAAACAGAAGGGAGAAGCTTTTCACATCGCTTCTCCCCCTTCTGTTTTTGTCTACCCTTGCTTTCGCAGGGCGAAGAACGAGGTTGCGTTTCCACGCTTGGCTAATAAGAGCAGGGTTTCCTTATCTTTTGCTGCGGCCATTGCCTTATTGAAAGAATCAACTGAATCAACTGGCTGACGATTCACTTCTTCGATGATGTCGCCAGCTTGGATGCCAGCAGTCTCAGCCGCACTCCCTGGCTCGATCTCAGTGACTACGACACCTTTCTGATTGCGCTCCAACTGGAAGCGACGAGCCGCGTCTGAAGTGATGGCGGAAACCGTCATGCCCCAACTTTCTCCACTCTCTTCCGAGCTCGACGCCTTAGCTTGCTGGTCCGTCAACTCGCCCAGTTTCACGGAGACGGTTTTTTCTTTTCCGTTGTGGAGAATCGTTACTTCTGCCTTCTCCCCGACTGGGGTACGAGCGACGAGGGCAGGGAGCTCGTGCGAGTCTTTCACAGTCCCGCCGTTAAAGGCGATGATCACGTCGCCTCGTTCAATACCAGACTTCTCCGCAGGCCCATCTTTGGTGACTTCCGCGACGAGTGCTCCAAGCGGCTCTTTGAGGCCAAACGATTTTGCTAACTCGGGCGTGACGGACTGAATTGCCACTCCCAGCCAGCCGCGTGTGACTTTTCCTTTTTCTTTGAGCTGCGAGACAATTGCTTTGGCCATGTCGATGGGAATGGCGAACCCGATGCCGATGTTGCCGCCGCCTTGACTGAAAATGGCCGAGTTGATTCCGACGACTTCGCCTTTGAGATTCAACAAGGGTCCGCCCGAGTTCCCCGGGTTAATCGAGGCGTCTGTTTGGATAAAGTCATCATAGGGACCAGCGCCGATGACGCGGCCCTTCGCGCTCACGATGCCAGCCGTTACTGTTTGTTCCAGACCAAACGGGTTGCCAATCGCAAGCACCCAATCGCCGACTTGCAGCGGAGCGGATTTCCCGAGCGGTACGGTTGGCAGGGTGTGTTTCACGTTGATTTTAATCAGCGCAATGTCGGTTTTTTCATCCGAGCCGATCACTTTTGCTTCATACTCTTCCTTATCAGAGAGTCGAACGGTGATTTTATCCGCCTCGCCGACAACGTGGTTATTCGTAATAATGTAGCCATCTTCACTGATGATGAAGCCAGAGCCTAGGCTCCGCGCTTGTCCAGGAGGCGGACGATCCGGAAAAAAGCGACGGAAAAACTCTTCAAACGGGTCCTCGCCGCCGAAGGGACTGGGACCAGGCCCCGGTCCAGGCCCCGGGCCTGGTCCCGGCATAGGGTTCATGCGTGGAGAACGGCGACGCTCCGTTTTTTGTGTAGTGGAAATGTTGACAACGGCGGGAGAGGCGTTCTTGGCTGTTTCCGCCAGTGAGGGCAGGGAGCCCCCTCGGTCAGGAGTTGGAGCGCTTTGCTCTCCACTCTTGGGAGAGCTAAAAAGGTCAAGAGCAAAGAGCGACGGTGTCTCGCTCAACAGGACGCCTGCGCAGAGTGTCGTCATCAACATTCTGCGCCTCTGCGGCCAAAATGCTTTCATTGTGTAATCCTTCCTTGTAGTGAAGCCAAAGTCTACTTTCGACATAGAGAGAAAGCTTTCGGGTGGTGCTCAAGCGCAGAGCGAGGCGCGGGGCTTTCGTTCCACCTGACCGGTATTATTTTTCTTTCTCTTCCTCTTCGCCTTTTTCAGCTTTATCGCGGAGTTCGACTTGCTTGATAAAGGTGGGGACGACAGGTGAGAACTCGGGCGACAGTCTGTGGCGAATATTTTCTGCTGCTTCGGCAGCCAAACGGCGCAGCGGTGGGGATGGCTCAACGTGAGAAAAATTCTCCAAGAATGGGAGAACACTATCGTTCCCGACCTCGCGCAGGGCAAAGAGCGCAGTGCCCTTCGTTTGCGCATCGAGGTTACGCTTGAGAAACTCCACAATGGGGGCGGCCCCGCGTGGATCGCCAATTTTTCCGAGAGCGACGAGCACCTTTTGCTTGATGCCTGGTCCCACTTCTTTGAGGAAGAGCTGCTGGACCAGGAGTGGGGTGGCGTCCGTTGCTTTGAGGTTGCCGAGATAATTGATCGCTTTTACTTTGACGCGGATATCTGCATCCGCGGTGGCGTTCATTAAGGGTTCGATCGCCTTGGGATCTTTTGAATCACCGAGGGATTTGACCGCTTCCAATCGAGTGTCAGGATTGTCATTCTTCAGACGTCGTGTCCATTCCTGAACGTTCATCCCTTTCCTTTGGCGGCTTTGACGATCGCGGGCGCGATCGCCTGACAAGCGGCTTCCGCCTGGATTTTCGCCTTGGAACTGGCTCGTAAATTGTGCGGACACTCTCGTTGGGACAAGCCAGAAGAGAGCGAGGCCGAACAATAGGACGGCCCGTGTACGATTACATCTTTTCAACATCCGACCACACACCATGTTCTTTCCTCGAAAAATCTATTCCGGACCCCGAACATGCCCAACTGCAAGCCAGATTGCAATGGCGTTAGTTCGAAAAGAGAGATTCCTGCTCTTCTTCCCGACGGAAAATCTGTACTTCTTCTGGATACAATCCTCCCTCGGGAATATCTTTGAGCGGTGTGCCATCGCGGAGTCGGCCTTCGAGCACCTCGCGATAATTGCAGACAAGATACCGGTGGCCATCACGAGGCTTATTAGGCAACCGCGCTTTTTCCACGCGCGTTTCCCCTTTTGTCTCGGCTCCAATAATCCGTACGACATAGCGCTTTTTCATGAGGCCCTTGAGAGCGCGGATGACCGATGCTCTTGAAAGCCCCGTCATTTCTGACACCTCAGCGTATCCGGCAGTGATCAACGGCGTATGTCTGAGTCCAATCGAGTGACGCCACAGTGCTCGGTATACTTTCCATTCTCTCGGGTCCATGAGTTTATTCAAGTCGTCCTCAAGAAGATAATCTGGTAAACGTGGAGATGGTTGCCAGGAGGAGCGACGAGTGAGCTTGATTTGGATATCGGGACTTTCTGTCGAGGGTGCTTGGGTGGGGGTCTGAGCAGAATCCTTACTTTGCATATTTTCTGCTTTCTTCAAAGATAAATTGACTATATTCAAACATAGGAAGAAAAGCAAATTCTCTATCACGAACTCTCGTTTCTTATCAGAGAACATGATAGGTCAGAGCTGACCGCTTCTCTCACCTTCATCGAGAAAAATAAGGAGAGCACTGATGCAGGACCACATTGAAACAACTCTCACCAATGCTGTACTGGCAAAACTCGCTAGCGCACCCGACCTGCGCTTTCAGCAAGTGATGACTAGCCTCATTCGCCATCTGCACGACTTTGTCCGTGAAGTGAAACTGACCGAAGACGAGTGGTTTTCTGGCATTCAATTTCTGACCGCCACTGGACAAAAATGCGACGAGAAACGTCAAGAATTTATCCTGCTCTCCGACGCGCTCGGCGTCTCCATGTTGGTCGATGCCTTGAACCATCGCGCTCCTAACGGTGCTACAGAATCAACCGTGCTCGGGCCGTTTTATGTGGACGGGGCCCCGGTGCTGCCGAACGGAGCCAATCTGGCCGAGGGATTGCCCGGGGAGCCCACGCTTTTTTCTGGTCGCGTATTGACCGTAGCTGGACAACCTATTCCTGGGGCGCAGGTCGATGTATGGCATGCTGATGCCGAAGGATTCTACGATGTGCAACGTCCTCACCTCAAGGAGATGCGGCTCCGTGGGAAATTTCAGGCTGATGATCAAGGTCGATTCTGGTTCTGGACGACGCGTCCGACTGAATATCCAGTACCGACTGATGGTCCAGTGGGGCAGATGCTGCTCAGAATGGGGCGGCACCCGTATCGACCGGCGCATATTCATACCAAGGTCTCTGCTCCTGGCTATGAAACGCTGACGACGCACGTGTTCGTCGCCGGTGATCGCTATTTGGAGTCTGATGCGGTATTTGGCGTCAAGGATTCGTTAATCGTCAACTTCGTGCGTCATGAGCCTGGGACAGCCCCGGACGCGACGACAGTGAAGCGACCCTATTACACGGTGCAGTACGATTTTGGCTTGAATGCGGCGCAGTGACACGATTGAGGTGGGCGAGTGTAACAAGGAGGAAAGCCATGCCAAACTGGCGAGAGCAAGGAGTGCGGATTGTTCATAGCGACCAACTTGATTTGAACACTCCACAAACCCCAGGCATGACTCGGGCTGCGGCGATTACCCACGCCACGGCGGGCGCCAGCAAACTGTGGGCGGGGACGGTGATCATTCATCCGAATGCGAAAACTGGAGCCCATCATCATGGAGCGCTGGAAAGCGTGATTTACGTGGTGAAGGGTAAAGCGCGAATGCGCTGGGGCGAGCAGTTGGAATATCTCGCGGAAGCTGGCCCTGGCGACTTCATCTATGTTCCTCCTTACGTGCCGCACCAAGAAATTAATGCTGACCCTGCCGAACCGCTCTCGTGCGTGCTGGTGCGGAGCGATCAAGAGCCGGTGGTTGTCAACCTTGATATTCCAGTTGTGGAACAACCGGAGGAGGTGTTCTGGGTCGATCCCATTCACACAAAGCCTCCCATGGCTTGAATCGAGGCGCCGTTTTCTCTAGCTTGCCAATGTTTGTTCGTGTATGTAGGAACGAGACGCGCTCCATCACCTAGAGAGTCTCGTGAGGGGAGAATATTGAGCAGCATAGACTCTGCATCCTGTCTCTTGCAGGTACAAGGAGTCTCAAAGAGGGGAGTTCGTATGAATAGTGAACACACGTTTCTTCAGCTCCAGCCTGGACAAGAACTGGCCACTCTCGGCGGCGGTTGTTTTTGGTGTCTCGAAGCCGTGTATCTTGAGCTGAAAGGCGTTCATCAAGTGGTGTCTGGTTACTGTGGTGGGACCGTGCCGAATCCAACCTACTACCAAGTGTGTGAAGGTACGACTGGTCACGCTGAGATCGTGCAGCTCGTCTTTGATCCGAGTGTTGTCTCTTACAAAGAAATCCTCCAGGTGTTTTTTACGATTCACGACCCCACGACCTTAAATCGCCAGGGGGCGGACGTGGGAACGCAGTATCGTTCTGCGATCTTTTATCATAGTCCGGAACAACGGCAGATTGCTGAAGACACAATCAAGGAGTTAAACGCCGCGAATTTGTGGGATGCTCCGATTGTGACGGAAGTGACGGCGATCGAGATTTGCTACCCAGCGGAAGACTATCACCAAGAGTACTTCTGGAGAAACCCGTATCAACCCTACTGCCAGTATGTCATCGTGCCGAAAGTCGCCAAATTTCGCAAATATTTTCTTGATAAGCTCAAGAAGAATGAAGAGCGAGCTGGGTAGAGGCGCCATTTATGACCACGACTTTAGATTGGCTCGGCTGTGCGACGTTCCGACTGACCACTAATAACCTCATCATCTTTCTCGACGCCCACATTGACCGGGTTCCGAGCGCTGCCCCTATTGGCATCACCGTTGAGCAGATTTCTCACGCGGACTGGATTGTGGTCGGCCATTCCCACTTTGATCATCTCTACGGCGCTGAACGCATTGCCAAAGCCACGGGCGCGACCATTATTGGTTCTTACGAGACGGTTCGCGTGATGGAGTCGCAGGGTGTGCCGCTCTCGCAAATGATTCCTGTAGCTGGTGGAGAAACGATTCGGTTGGCAAAAGATGTGACCGTCAGTGTTTTCCCTAGTCAGCATTCGTGCGTCTGGTCGCATACCAAGATGCCGCCGTCTGACCTGGTCTGCATCGGCGACCTCGGTGTCCTCTATCAGGACCAGCAAGAGCGCATGAAAGCCTTGTGGGACTATGTCTACTCGCTCGGCGATGAAGCCTTGGAGCATCTGAACGTCTCGGCCCAAGGCGCGCGTGGAGACGGTGGGGCGTTGCTCTACTTTTTTGAAACGCCGGAAGGCTCGTTGTTGTTCCAGGATACCTCCGGCCATTGGAGCGGCGTGCTCAAAAACCTCCGACCGGACGTCGCCATCCTGGCCGCGGCGGGTCGTGGCAATATTGACGGTGAACCCATGCAAGGTTCGCTGGCGCAGTTTGTTGCGCGACAAGCGGATTTAATTCGTCCGAAACGGGTGATCCTGAGCCATCATGACAACTGGCTGCCTGGTTTTTCCGGTGCCGCGGATGTCGCGCCGATCCGCAACGAACTGTCGCGCTGGGCTCCTCGTGCGGAGCTGATCGAAATGGGATATCTCGCGGCGCACCCTATTTTTATAAAGTAATATTCTATGAATTGTACACACAACAAAGATGAGGACCAATGCGTCGATTCATATCTCTGATGTTAAAAGGATTCTGCCTGCTGCTGGCAGTGAGTGCTGGATGCACAACGCAATCAGGTTCCCATACTTCCCCATCTGGCTCCTCGAACAAATTCCCTGGTCACTCTCTCAGCTCTCCCATGCTGCAACGCGACACGCTCAGCCAGCTCATCGTCACTGACAAGATTGCCGCTGGCTCCGCTCAGGTGAAGTGCCAGGACCGTACGGTGGTGAATACCGAAGTGATTGAACAACCTCAGGATGTTCGCCTTGAGGGGAAACGCTTGCTTCAGGGACGATGGACGGAACGATGGACCTTGAACCGCTGCGGCTCCTTAATTCTGTATCGCGTGGCGTATGTAGCCGACGGAAAGGCCGGTATTTCCTACGACGTGATCCCTGAGCGTTAATCTGTCGGCGGGTGTTTCGTCATGGACTCCTTGCCCCAAGCCTTGTGCGTCAATCCCTGGATCTATGATTTCGCGGCGTATGACTACTGGAGTAAGCCGCTTGGGCTCCTCTATCTTGCCGCCTTCCTGCGTGAACGCGGTGTCACTGTGGATTTGCTCGATTGTCTTGATAAATGGCACCCGGAGCTGTTGCGTCGCCAAGGGCGGACAGGGCCAAAGCAGCGGGCCTTTGGCGTTGGGCATTTTTATCGTGAGCTTGTGTCGAAGCCGCAATGTGTCAACTTTATTCCACGTCAATTTGCTCGCTACGGGCTGCCTGAAGATATCTTCCTCTCCGAGCTGAAAAACCGACCACGTCCCGATGTCATCTTGGTGACGTCGATCATGACCTACTGGTATGTGGGGCCACAACGGGTCGTGGAGCTTTGTCGGATGATTTATCCAGATGTGCCGATTGTGCTGGGCGGCATCTACGCCTCGCTCATGCCGGAGCACGCCCGCCAAACGGTGCGGCCTGATTATCTTGTGACCGGTCCTGGGGAATACCAAATCGCTGAGCTGTTAAATGCGCTGTTTAAGAAACCGGAACTCCTTGATGATTTTCCGGCGCATGTTGATGGCTTCCCGCCGCCCGCGCTCGATTTGCTGCGTAAGAACGATTATGTCGTCGTGATGACCTCTCGCGGTTGCCCGTTTCGCTGCACATTTTGTGCAACGTACAAAGTCAACACTACGTTCTCTCAGCGTCAGCCAGCATACGTCGTCGAAGAGATTCTTTCACAAACTGAGCGGTTCGGGGTGCAGGACGTGGCTTTCTATGACGATGCCCTGCTGCTGCAAGCAGACCGTCGCATAAAGCCGATCCTGCGAGCACTCACCGCTAGCGGGCGCACACTGCGATTTCATACGCCGAACGGATTACATGCTCGCTATATTGACGAAGAGATGGCGCACCTGATGCGCCAGAGTAATTTTCGGACGATCCGTCTGAGCCTAGAATCCGTCGCCAAGGAACGCCTCCGGGACATTCACAACAAAATTACTCCGGACGAAATGACGCGCGCCGTGCAAAATCTTGTCAGAGCTGGATATGAAACCCAAGAGCTAGAGACCTACATCATTATGGGGTTGCCGCAACAACCGCTGGACGAAGTGATCGAAACCATGCTGTATGCAAACAGCCTGGGCGTGCAGATTCGACTTTCTTCCTTCTCGCCTATTCCGAGTACGGTGGATTATCAGCGAGCGGTTGAGAACGGGTTGTTCCCGTTAAACGCCGATCCGTTGCTGACGAATAAAACAGTCATTCCCTTGTCTCGTACGCAGGAGGCATATCAACAATTTCAAATCGTGAGTCGCGCCGCGCACTATTTGAATGAAGAGGTGCGGAACGGGCGCCGCTGTGTTCATCCGCAAGCGTTCCGTCAGACCCTGCGGCGAGCGCTTGCCGTTCTTGGGGAAGACGAACCGTCTGACGTGAGTGCTGAGTTGGAAAATGAACCGAAGCAGGCCACCGCCGCGACCCCTGTGCCGTTCCAAGAACGCCCGCCTGCGCTATGAGTCCTTCAATGCCCAGCCCAATCCCCTTGTGGCTGTTCCAAAAGCCTCAGCCAAAAGAGACTCCTTCACCCACTTCTCAGTCGGATGCCGGTAGCAAGGAAAGACGACTGTACATCCGTTGCCCGCTCTGTTCTTGGCAGCCGCGTAAAATCGACCTTTGGTCCTGCTTATGTGGACATGTGTGGAACACCTTTGATACCGGTGGTAAGTGCCCGAGCTGCTCCATTGTTTGGGAACACACGCAGTGTCTACGGTGTCACCGGTGGTCCCCACATGGGGAGTGGTATACGTGGGATGGGCCTCCCGCTGGAGAAAAGTTGTGAAGTTTAGCGACGCAGGCTACGAGGACGGCGGAGCGAAGTACGCGCCCATACGCATAACCAGCCGCAAATCGCCTTGCACCTTGAGTCGACCGTTGATAAACGCCAACCCAAAGGGATACGCGCCGGTAGCGATCTGGAAATAGTCCGCAGCAGAAGCCGCGACCGTCACTGTTGGCGCGGGAGCAAGCCCCTCGTCCACTGTACAAGTCCCTTGCTTGATGGCGACTACAAACTGTCCTCCCCCTTCACCGCTGATGTTAAACTGGTAGACAACATCTGCATCTTTTGCTGCTTCTTGGTTCAAAGCCGCAGGCATCGCTTCAAAGAGAGGTTTCACACTCATCGCTTCGGTCACATGCTACTCCTTCGGGTTATTGTTTTTCCTTGTATTTCTTATCGATGAACTGGCGAATCTCCTGCGGGGGCATCCCGCTTTTGAATAGCGCGCTAGTATCCAAGGCCTCGCTCATGCAGTGGTTGCACTCCGCGCCGTGCTCGTCGGAGAAACAGTAAAGTAGATTCTTATGTCCTCGCGACTTATCACAACCACAATAACAGGAGATTTCGGTAAACACCTCGGGTAAATCGGCGGCTGCCTGGTAGGCTTCGCGCGCTCGACCTGTGAAACGGTCAGCTGGAAGCGGCGTCGGGAGTGATTCACTGTTCGTGACTTTTGCTGGTTGAGTTGGCGCAGCGGAGTTCAGCTCTTTGGGAGACTCCGCCCAAGCGAAACCGTTGAGGTTGAGCACCAATAAGAGCGCTGAAAAGAATATTGTATGCATCCTTTGCCAGTCCTTTCTTGGAGTCACCTTAGCACATCCTTCGTGTTCTTCCCAAGCCTGGGGTTTTCTCTATTATGGTAGCCCACTGAAGCAGTGCTAGAACTGTCGGTAAAGGAGGAAGTATGGCGCTCTATGTGCAACTCGTAAAATTTAATCGAGAAGGGGTGATGAGGATACGGGAAGTCTCTGCGGATTTCGCCGCTGTGCAACGTTACAATGAATCCCTCGGCGCCAAGTTTCTGTACGTCGTTGCGTGCTTTGGAGAGTACGATTTTGTGGCGCTGGCGGAGTATCCGGATGACACGTCGGCCTGGAAAGGCGCGGCTTTTGCCGCGGCTCAGGGCAATGCCTCGATTCAGACACTTCCAGCTCGTCCCATCGAGGAGTTTTTCAAAATGATGAGTGAATTACCTTTGTAACGACATCCTCACCAAATGTGCAGCATTCCAGGGGAGCACTCCTCATAGGTGTGGGGATGCTCTATTCCTTGAAGCCTGTTTTTACCGCGCCACCCCATTCTCACTTTTGGTAACGACGGATTTTTTGTCCTCTCCCGTTTAAGCAGGTGGCGAACCGGGCTGTGGTCGAATCCTTGAAAATGAACAACGCATCCGATGAGACGTTAATGCTCCGGGTCGGGACTGGAGATCACGCGGCCTGTCATGCTCTGGTCGAGCGTCATCTCGGGCGGATTGTCGCTTTCGCTGGACGTATACTCGGCGATCCTACTATGGCGGAAGACGTGGCGCAGGAGGTTTTCTTGCGCCTCTGGTCTCATGCCCAGCGCTGGCAGCCACGTGGAGCGCGACTGACCACGTGGCTTCACCGCATCGCCCTGAACCTCTGTTTGGACTGGCTCGCCCGTCGACGCGAAACACCGCTTGATAATGTCAATGAACCAGCGGATCTACGACCTCATGCGTCTGTCTTGCTCCAAGAGCAACACCTTGCCCGGCAGGTAGAAGAAGCAATGGATGAATTACCAGACTCACAGCGCATCGCCCTTACGCTGTGTTATTACCAAGGGCTGCGCAATAAGGAAGCGGCGCGGATGATGGAAATCAGCGTTGAAGCGCTTGAGTCGCTCTTAGCGCGTGGGCGGCGAACCCTGAAGTCTCGCCTCCATAACGTGGCCTCTGATTTACTAGGAGATGTCTGATGAAACATGCTCCATTCCTACAGAAAGAGAATGAGCTATCAGTTATGACTTTGCAGCGACTGCAACAATTGCTTGAGGCGTATGGAGCCAACCCCGAACGATGGCCTTTAGAGGAACGCGCCGCTGCTGTGGCGTTGTTAGCACGCTCGACCGAGGCTCGGGCGAAACAGGCTGAGGCCGCACGTCTCGATACACTGCTTGATTTGGCTCCGGTCGTGCAACCCTCAGAAGAGTTAGCCGCGCGGATTCTTGCGGCGAAGCTGGCTGAGGGCGCTCAGACTAAACGCCCCAGAAACGGACCAATACAATTGCTGCACGCGGGACGGCGATCCCAGCTTAGTGCGACACGAGGGAGCCCCGTGAGAGAAAGGTCATGCCGGATACTGGTATGGCCCTCTCTCGCAGTTGCGGTGTCACTTGCTGTAGTCCTATGGGCCGCACGAACACCGACGCCGTCGCCCCCTAAACTCTCGTCGGACGTGATAGCGAACCTGGGCGTGTATACGACGCCGACAGATGTCCTGTTGCAGTGGCCAGGGATTAACAGCTTGAACACGCTGCCGTCAGTAGGATGTATGGACAACGAGTTAGGCTGTCCAAAATTGAATGTTCCCCCAAAGAGTGAATCCCAGACTGATGCATTAGGAAGGCGATATGTATGATGCCCACTTCTTATTTGCTGCTCCCCACCATAGCTCTTTTCCTTTCCTTGTCCACAACTGCACAAGCGGAGCCTCCTCCTGGGCCTCCTGGAGGAGGCCACTTCTCTACGGGTGGCGGAGGGTTGTTTGAGTTTCAAGTGGACCCTCCTCTCTCTCATTCCCATAATCTGATGTTTCAAGCAGAACCTCTCCCCGGACCCCCTCGGGTAGTAGTGATGGGGGAGGTGGGTATGATGGGACCTCCGGCCTTTCTTCGCCATGTTTTCCCACCGGAGCTGGTGATGCGCCACCAGGAAGAGTTAGAAGTGACCCCTGCCCAGCAAGAGGCCATGACCCGAATCATGGCCGACACTCAGGCCAAGCTGGTAGAGTTACAGTGGAAGTTTGAGGCAGCGACGCAGGCGCTGACGAAACTCATGGAAAAGAATACCGTGGATGAAACAGCCGCCCTTGCCCAATGGGACCAACTCACCGGGATCGAGCAAGAGATCAAGAAGGCGCACTTAACTCTCTTGCTCCGGATCAAAAATCAACTGACTCCAAGCCAGCAGGAGAAATTGCAAACGCTACGGCCGATACAGCCAGGGCCACTGTTCCGACATGGACCGGACGAGTGAACACCTGAGCTCAGAAGAAAACACCTTGAAACCAGCTCTTGCCGTGGCGGCGGATACTCTGGAAGAGCAACTTCTGAGTCCTGAACATCATTATGTTAATCAATAATCGCGCAAAGATTCCGGACCCTCACAAGACTTCCACATTCATCGGGCTTCGGCGTGTGAAGGTGTACAAGGCGGCAGGACGATGCGCCCCTCGGCGAGTTTTGGGTAGCGCTTTCAGTAGACCCAGCGCGAGGATTTTTCTACGAAAGTTTCTTCGATCCAGGGTGCGATTCAGGATTACTTTGTAGATCTCTTGGAGTTCCGCCAAAGTAAACTCTTGTGGAAGCAGGCTATAAACAATGTTGGTGTATCCAAGTTTTGCTTGCAAGCGTTGGAGGGCGTAAGCGGCAATGGCGTTGTGATCGTAGGCGAGTCGGGGCAAGGAGCGAACCGGAAACCAACCGACATCGGCGTATTTTTCTCCGCTTTGCAACTCACGGACGAGCGCAGGGACCAATGCGAAATAGGCGACCGCCACCGTTTGCGCGGTGGGGTCTCGCTGCGTCTCGCCAAACGTGTAGAGTTGTTCGAGATAGAGATCTTGCACCCCGGTCTTCTCGAATAGCTCCCGCCGCGCCGCTTCATCCAGCGATTCTCCCATCTGTACGAGTCCGCCTGGAAACGCCCATTGTTCAGCAAACGGTCCCTTTTTTATTTTGACAAGTAACGTTTGCAGTCTCCGCTCAGCGATCGTGAACAGCACGGCGTCAACTGCGACACGCGGATAGGGGTGGGGGAGCGCCGGATGCACGGGCAACGCTTTTGCGGGTGCGGCGAGCAGCCTGCGGTGGTGTGTCATCGAAAGAGAATTAATCAATATTGTAGACTAAGCGCTGAGGGCCAGCATGCGATCCAGTGATCGTTCGGCGCCGACACGCACCTCCTCGGGCAAGGTGATTTCATACTGCATGGTGCGCAGGGAGTTGAGCACGCCGTCGAGTGTAATCATTTTCATGTATGCGCAGAGTTTGCAGCTTTTGTAGAATTTTTTCTCCGGCACTTCGAGCAGCAAGCGATCTGACAGACCGCATTCCGTGACAATGAGAAACTCTTGCGCAGGGCTCTCTTTGGCGTAGCGCATCATAGCGCTGGTCGAGAGCGCGGCGTCCGCCAGCGCAATCACATCCTCGCGACATTCCGGATGCACTAACACTTTCACGTGCGGCAAATTTTTACGTACGGCGAGAATTTGCTCCGGGGTAATTTGGTGATGGACGTAACAGTTGCCTTCCCAAGCCAGAATCGTTTTGGCAGTTTGACTCTGGACATAACGGGCCAGGTTCTCATCCGGGACAAAGAGCACGTGGTCGCAGTCTAGAGCGTTCACCACTTGCACGGCGTTCGCTGAGGTCACGCACACGTCAGACTCCGCCTTCACGTCGGCTGTCGTATTGACGTAGCAGGCGACTTTGAGATCAGGATAGGCTTTGCGCAATTCCTCTTTCCGCTCCGCCAAGGCTTCACCGGTGATGCTTTCGGACAGCGAGCACCCAGCGCGCAAGTCGGGTAACAGAACGGTCCGCTCCGGGTTCACAATCTTTGCGGTTTCCGCCATAAAATGCACCCCGCAGAAGACAATGACGTCCGAGGCGACTTTTTTGGCGGCGCGCGCCAGTTCCAGTGAATCGCCGATGAAATCCGCCACCTCGAAAATTTCTGGTCGTTGATAATTGTGGGCCAGGACGACAGCGTTGCGCGTCTTTTTCAGCGAATGAATCTCGCGAATCCAGTCCACGTACTGCCGGCACGCATCTAACGTGTAGCCACTGTCAAGTTTCGCGAGATGGTCGTGTAATTGTTCCGAAGATTTTGCTCCGCCGTAGACAGCATCCATGAGTTTCTCTCCTACGGGTAGTTTGTGTATGTCTGACGCATAGTAGCGTTCGCACTTTTACTCGTCAAGGAGAGAAGGGGCGTTTAACAGAGCTTGGGGGGTAGAAGAAAAGAGCGCACAGAGCGTGCGCTCTGAGAGAGGTCTTATCCGCGTTCGACAAATTCAAGAATGTTGCCGTCTGGGTCTTTCACCATAGCGATCCGCGTGCCTGGACGAATCTGCGTCTCTGGAATCGTGAACTCGACGCCTTTGTTCTTGAGGTCCGCGCAGAGATTAGTCAGGTCTTTAATCACAAAGGTGAGGTAGCGAATACCAAGTTGTTTTTCCAGGCCGATCGCCCCAACTGGCGGGACGTTCTTAGGGTCCATTAGCTTGATATCGCTGGTGCCGTAGCGCAGTCGATGCAGCGTACCGAAGCCGGTGACTAATTCTTCGGTCTTTTCCAAGCCGAGAATCCCTTGATAGAACGCGAGGCTCTTCTTGATGTCGCTGACGAAAATGCCGACATCGATCGAATCTTTTGCGATTTTAAGCGACATGGGTTTCTCCTCTTTTTTGATGGGATGAAGCCGTGCTTATCCCCGTGACCCTTTGAGGTCGATCAATTCAATTCTGTAACCATTCGGGTCTTCGACAAAAGCGATGACGGCGCCGCCATGCATCATAGGTCCAGGTTCGCGAACCACTTTGACGCCTTTCTCTTTGAGGGCCGTACACGTCCCGTAGATGTCATCCACGCCAACAGCCAGATGCCCAAAGGCCGTGCCTAGGTCATAACTTGACGTGTCCCAGTTATGGGTAAGTTCCACGACGGTGTTGCTCTTCTCGTCGCCATAGCCAACGAACGCGAGCGTGAACTTACCGCCCGGGTAATCTTGTTTACGAAGGAGCTTCATGCCCAATTTGTCACAATAGAAATTGAGCGACTCATCCATATTGTTCACGCGAATCATGGTGTGAAGCAGATTCATGCCAATGCCTCCTTCTATAGTGGTCGATGAAATTGTCTCACAGCGGACTGAGGCGCTCACGCTACGTCGCTGCAAGGAACGGTGTGAGTGTACGCAGTTCATGCGCATCGCGCAACGGACTCTGTATCAAGAAGTAGATCAGGATCAAAGAGAGAAAAATAAAGCCCCGTCGAGCGCTGGGCTTGAACGGGGCTGCTCTATGTCGAGAGAAATTTGAGAAGTGGAGATTTGCTTTCTGAAGGACTGTTCTATCGGTGCTTATTACCAGCGACGATCGCGGCCACCGCCGCCGCCACCGCCGCCGCCGCCTTTCTTCCATCCGCCGCCACCGCCGCCACCGCCGCCGAATGAACGACCACCGCCGCCCGACCGCTCTTGTGGTTTGGCTTCATTGACCGTGAGTGCTCGTCCTTGCAATTCCGCGCCGTTGAAGCGTTCGATAGCGGACTGCGCATCCTGAGTATTGGCCATTTCTACAAATCCGAATCCCCGGGACCGACCAGTGAACTTATCGGTGATGACGTTGGCCGAAACGACGGAACCTACTTGGCCAAAGAGCGCCTCCAAATCAGCACTGCTGGTGCTGAAAGAGAGGTTGCCTACAAATAACTTCGTTGCCACAAAAACCTCCGCAAAAAAAAAGGCCCCGGGAACCATGAGTGCGGTTCCAGGGGCCAAAACTTTCTCGAACCAAACTCAGTAAACGAACGGAAAACCGTGATGAGAAAAGCCTAGCAGAACCCTACTCACAACACAAGGCGCGAGAAAACAGGGTAGGGGTGCTGCTCCATGTCATCTTATAGACAGGCGACCACAATGCTCTCACTTGCATCCTATACGTCGATCTCCTCTACGTTGGGAGCGTGGCTCATGATAAACTCGAAGCGTGGTTGTACATCTTTGCCCATCAATGTTTGAATGGCCGCTTCTGTTCGTTCGGCGTCTTCAATGGAGACGCGGAGGAGGGTGCGAGAGCGGGGATCGAGCGTCGTCTCTTTCAGCGTAGGGGGGTTCATCTCTCCAAGGCCCTTGAAACGTTGCACGTTCGCCTTGCCAGCGTGACCGTTCCGCTGCGCCAAGATCTGGCTTTTCTCGTCATCGTCTATCGCCCAGTGGACCTCTTTGCCAATTTCAATTTTGTACAAGGGTGGCCGGGCGATATACACATACCCTTGACGAAGCAGCTCCGGCAGATGGCGGTAGAAGAAGGTGAGCAACAGGGTGCAGATATGATTGCCGTCCGAGTCCGCGTCCATCAAGAGGCAGATTTTGTGATAGCGCAGTTTCGCAAGATCGAAATTTTTATCGACCCCGCAGCCCAGCGCGGAGACAACGTCGCTGAGTTCTTTATTCGTGAGCACTTTGCTCAGCGAGGCTTGTTCCGTGTTCAGCACTTTCCCGCGTAACGGCAGGATAGCCTGGAACGTACGGTCGCGCCCTTGTTTCGCTGAGCCGCCGGCAGAATCGCCCTCGACGATAAACAGTTCACTGGCTTCCGGACTAGTGGAGGAACAGTCCGCCAGTTTTCCGGGCAGATTCAAACGGTGTGAAATTGAGCCCTTGCCGCGCACGGTCTCCAGCGCGGCACGCGAGGCCGTGCGCGCCCGCGCCGCGAGGAAGACGCGTTGCGCAATGGCGTCGGCTTGCGAGCGGTTATGCAGGAGAAAATTTTCCAGCGCCGTGCGGATGATGGCGTCTACCTGTCCCGTGACTTCGGGATTGCCGAGTTTCTCTTTGGTTTGCCCCTGAAATTGCGGCTGCTTGAGGTACAGACTCAAAATGGCGACCACGCCTTCGCGCGTGTCTTCGGCAGTGACGGTTACTCCTTTGGGAGTGAGTTCGTGGACGTTGATGTAGTTGCGCACGGCTTTGACGATCGCGGACTTTAACCCTGCTTCATGCGTGCCCCCGAACGGGGTAGGGATGCCGTTCACGAAGGTAGAGAAACTTTCCTCCGGTGATTCCGTCCAGGTCAGGACGCACTCTAATGGAGGATCATCTTCGCGGTCCAACGTGAAAACTTCAGGAATAATTGCCTTCTTCTCTCCGTCCTTGAGCAGCGTCGCTAAGTAAGCCCGCAGTCCATCTTCGTGATGATATTTCGTATCTTCGCCAATCACGGCGTTATGGAAAATAAGCGTGAGCCCTTTGTGGAGGTAGGCTTTCGCTTCCAATCGTTCGGCGATCAGTTTCGGCTTAAAGGCGATCGAGGGAAAAATGTCCGCGTCTGGATGAAACGTGATCGTCGTGCCGCTGCCGCGCACAGGGCCGATTTGCTTGAGGCCAGATCGCGTCACGCCCCGAGCAAAGGTTTGCTCCCACTCGAAGCCACCGCGCCTGACCCGCGCCGTCAATTGGTCTGATAACGCCGTGACGACCGAGGCCCCGACGCCATGCAACCCGCCGGAGTGAGAATAATTGAGTCCCTCAAATTTTCCGCCGGCGTGCAATGTTGTCAATATCAATTCCAGGGCGGGCTTCTTGTGTTTTGGATGCAAGTCGATGGGAATGCCCCGCCCGTTGTCACTCACCGTGACCGTCGAACCATCCTTATGCAAGCTGACTTCGATGCGGTTAGCGTGTCCGTTCATTGCTTCATCCACGGCGTTATCAAGCAGCTCCCAGATGAGATGATGGAGCCCGGCGCTATCCACGCCGCCGATGTACATGCCGGGGCGCTTCCGCACCGGCTCCAAGCCTTCCAGAACAGTGATGTCTTTGGCTGTGTAACTACTGTTGACTGCTACTGCTGCACTACGCCCTGCCATGCTTTGCTCCTTCTTCCTCCGCCACTCCACGAACGCTGACGAGCGTCGTTCGTTTCACTACTCGTTGCCCTTTGCCAGCGCGTTGTCCCAGGGGAATCTCTTTTAACAGTATATCTCGTTCCTGACTTTCGGTATTCACTACGGTGACACCACGGCCAGGGATAGTCGTCACTGCACCAACCAGACGGTCGTCATCATCCAAGCGCATAAGGATGACGCCGCGCCCCGGGCCGGTCAACTCGTTGACATCCTCAACCGGGAAGGCGAGCATCCGCCCCGCCGCGCTCACACACACCGCGCGTGCACCGCTGATGGGCTCGACGGACACGACTTCATCCTCATCAGCTAGACGCGCAACCTTACGTCCGCTCCGGGTCGTTTCCTCAAAATTGGGGCGAAACTGAAAGCCCATGCCTTGCGCCGTAGCGAGTAAATAGAGTGGACCATCTGACGGGGCTTCTTGTTCGTTCGTGAGGGCAAAAAGTTCGCCTTGGGCTTCACCCGGAGTAGACTCTTCCCTTTGCTCTCGTGTCGGAGCTTCGCCCGTGATAATCAGTGCTTTGACAACGCGTTCGCCGTCTTGGAAATTCAACATCGTCTGAATTGGTTCTCCATAGCCGGTGGAAGCTGGGACATCATAGACTTTGATGATGTACGAGCCCCCTTTATTGGTAAACAAGGCGAGTCGGTCGCGCGTCGTGCCGACGAGCACGCTGTGAATGGCGTCGCCTTCGCGCAACCGCGTACTCGTGGGATCTTTCAACTCACGCACTCGTTTGAGCCAACCGTCTCGACTGAGCACGACGGTGGCCTCTTCGTGCACAATGTAGGCTTCGGGATTGTAGGTGAGTTCTTCCCCTGCTCGTAAGGCGCTGCGACGTTTGTCGCCGTAGCGTTTTTGCAGCTCTATGAGTTCGCTGCGAATCACCGTCCAGCGTTTCTTTTCCGTGCTCAAGAGCGCGTGCAATTCAGCCGCACGTTTTTCTTTTTCCGCTTGTTCCTTTTTTATTTTATCAACTTCGAGTCGCGCGAGTTGATAGAGCCGAGTTTCGAGAATTGCCTCGGCCTGTTCTTCATCCAACCGGAACGCCGCCATCAATTGTTCCCGGGCCTCTTTGCGTGACGACGAGTTGCGAATGATCTTGATCACCTGGTCGAGACTACCGGCAATCAGCGCGAGCCCGGCCAGAATGTGGAGCCGCGCTTCCACTTCGGCAAGTTCAAACTCAAAGCGCTTGGTCACCACTTCCAGACGGAAATCCAAAAAGTGGCGACAGAGATCACGTAATGTGACGCGCGCTGGTTGTCCTACCTGGGGGTTACTGGTCGGCACGAGGCAGGTCAGATTGACCGGTACGGAAATCTGCAAGGGCGTATGTTTGCAGAGATAGGCCATCGCCAGTTCATCCGAGGCTTCGCTTTTGAGTTCGAGCACCACGCGCACTTCATCCGTCGATTCATCGCGGACATCAGTGACCTGAGGGATTTTTCGTCCGGCCACGAGTTCAGCAATCTTCTCGACAAGCTGGGCCTTATTCACGGTGTAAGGGAGAGAGGTAATGACAATTTGGCGCTTGCCGCGCGGTAGCGATTCGACTTGCCATTCCCCGCGCAGTTTGATGGACCCCTGTCCCGTTTCGTAGATGTCCCGCAGTTCGCGTTTGTTGGTGAGGATCTCGCCAGCCGTGGGAAAGTCTGGGCCTTTAATATATCTGAGTAAATTGGCGGTCGTGATCTCAGGATCGTCAATCATCGCGACTAACGCGTTGACGACTTCGGTGAAATTGTGCGGCGGGATATTCGTCGCCATACCCACAGCGATGCCGCTCGCGCCGTTAAGTAGGAGCTGGGGAATCCCGGCTGGAAGAACCACTGGCTCGTCGAGAGTGGCGTCGTAATTGGCGCGGAACGAGACCGTTTGCCCGCGCAGATCGCGAAAAAGTTCATCGGTCAGCGGAGACAGTTTCGCTTCCGTGTAGCGCATCGCCGCCGCGCTATCACCATCGAGCGAACCAAAATTTCCCTCCCCGTGCACGAGCGGGTAGCGCAACGAGAACGGTTGCGCCAAGCGCACCATTGCTTCATAGGCCGCTTGGTCTCCGTGCGGATGATATTTGCCTAAGACCTCGCCGACAATGGCTGCGGATTTCCGTGGACGTGCATCGCCGCCCAGGCGCAGGTTCTGAAACATGGCGTATAAGAGTCGCCGTTGTACTGGTTTGAGTCCATCACGAATATCAGGCAGGGCTCGAGACGTGATGACGCTCAGTGCGTAATTGAGATAGCGTTGCTCGGCTTCAGCACCGAGGTCGGTCGTGAAGATTTTTTCCGCCGCTGACTGCTTCATCGTTCCTCATCCTCCACGAGACAGATTATAGGCAAATCACAAGCGAAAAGAAAATCACTCTCCCTGGAGAGCTGTGATTGGAAGGGTGCAAAAATTTTGGGGGCCTGCGGCCTGACCATCTTTCATTTCTCCTTGATGGTGAAGCGTTCCTAACGTTCATTCCGGCGATCTCTACCAGACGTTGGACTGAAGGAACGGGTACGAGACGTTCCTGCCGCGTGGTGTAGAGTACCAGGTTAACTACGCATAGCGGACTATGGTAGGATGCCTCCTCATGAAAGATGCTCCATTTCTGCAAGCCTGTCGCCGCGAAAAGACCCCGTACACGCCAGTCTGGCTCATGCGCCAAGCTGGGCGCTACCTGGCTGAATATCGCGCCATTCGAGAACGCGTCCCGTTTCTTACCCTATGCAAAAGCCCAGAGTTGGCGGCGCAAGTCACAGTGCAAGCAGTGGAACGACTCGGCGTTGATGCAGCAATTATTTTTGCTGACATCCTCCTCATTGTCGAGCCTATGGGGGTAGGGCTTGAGTTTTCCCAAGGCGATGGTCCGGTGATTCATCGTCCAGTGCGCTCTGGCGCCGATGTCGATCAGTTACGAGAATTTGCGCTGGAGGAATCGCTGCCGTTTGTATTCGAAGCGATCAAGTTGGCGCGTTCAGGGTTGTCGGATAAGATTCCTTTGATTGGTTTCTCAGGCGCGCCTTTCACGGTGGCGTCCTATCTGATTGAGGGTGGCGGCTCCCGCAACTACATTGAAACGAAGCGGCTGATGTACCGCGACCTTGGGGCGTGGCGCACCTTGATGGAACGGCTCGTGCGCGTGATCACCGCGTATATCAACGGCCAGATCGCCGCCGGGGCGCAGGCGATTCAACTCTTCGACTCGTGGGTAGGTTGCTTGTCGCCGGCAGATTATCGAACGTTTCTGCTGCCCCACATGAAGACGCTGCTCGCGGGGATTACGCCGGAAATTCCGGTGATCCACTTTGGCGTGGAGACCTCGGGCCTTCTTGAGCTTTTGGCTGACGCTGGTGGTGACGTGATTGGCGTAGACTGGCGCATTGATCTCGACACCGCGTGGCGACGGATCGGTTTTGATCGCGCTGTGCAGGGGAATTTAGATCCTGTCACCCTGTTTGCCCCCCTCGACGAACTACGCAAACAAACTGAGCGCGTGTTGCGATCCGCAGCGGGACGACCGGGTCACATCTTCAATCTGGGGCACGGCATTCTCCCGCAAACCCCGGTCGATCATGTGGTGGCGTTAGTCGATATGGTGCATGAACTCAGTAGTCGCTCAGGTTCACTATGAAGTACGATGCCGTGCTGCTCCTCGCTTTTGGTGGGCCAGAACGCATGGCCGATGTGCGTCCGTTCTTGGCCAATGTGACAAAAGGGCGACCGATTCCTCCACAACGGCTCGAAGAAGTTATCCATCACTATGAATTGTTCGATGGTCGCTCTCCGCTCAATGCGATCACTCGTCGCCAGGCCCAGGTGCTCCAAGAGTTGCTCAAACGTGAAGGGCCGCCGTTGCCGGTGTACTTCGGTATGCGCAACTGGCATCCGTATCTTGTCGAGACGCTGACGCAGATGGCGCACGATGGCGTCTCGCGGGCGTTAGGTGTGATCCTTTCCGCTCAGCAAAGCGAGGCCGGCTGGGAGCGGTATCAATACAATGTCACCGAGGCCCGCGCGCAGGTTGGCAAGCATGCCCCGCTCGTGGAATATACTTCTGGCTGGCACGATCATCCTTTATTTATTGAAGCAGTGGCGGATTTGACGCGAACCGCTTTCGCGCATATTCCAGCAGAGCACCAAGCTGACACGTCACTGGTGTTTACCGCGCATAGCGTCCCGGTGACGCTACCGAGCACGCCTGAGTATGCGCGACAAATCGAAGTCGGGGCGCGACTGGTAGCAAAGCAACTTGGGTATATCCGCTGGTCCATTGCCTATCAAAGTCGCAGCGGCGATCCACGCACGCCGTGGTTAGAGCCGGACATCAGCGCTGTGTTGCGAAAGCTTGCTGCTGACGGGGTGCGGGACGTGGTGGTGTCGCCGATTGGTTTCGTGTGCGATCATATCGAAGTGCTCTACGATCTCGACATAGAGGCTTGCACTATTGCGGCACAGCAGCATCTTACTATGGTGCGCGCCGGAACAGTCAACGATCATCCCATGTTTATTCGCATGTTGACGGATGTGGTGCGGAAGGCGCTTCAGGCGTGAAGGAAAATGGCTGCGACGCGAATGCCTCATATTGTTATCGTTGGCGGCGGCGTGACTGGCTTGGCCGCCGCGCATCGCTTGGTCGAGCTCAGTCGTGAACGCGAGACCCCGCTGCGTTTTACCCTTCTGGAAGCGAGCGACAGGCTCGGCGGCGTGATCAACACAGAGCGACGAGGGGATTTTCTATTGGAGTTAGGTCCCGATTCGTTCATTTCGGAGAAACCGTGGGCCTTGGCGCTCTGCCGACGCCTGGGACTTGAACCGGAACTGATCGGGACGCAAGATCAACATCGGGCTACTTTTGTGGTGCGCAAAGGGAAGTTGGAGCTTCTGCCCGACGGCTTTATGCTCCTCGCGCCGACGAAGTTTGCGCCGCTGCTGCGCTCGCACATCTTTTCGTGGTCCGGCAAATTGCGCATGGCGCTTGATCTGATGTTGCCTCGTGGCAGTCAGGAAGATGAAAGCCTCGGTTCGTTCGTACGCCGTCGGCTCGGGCGAGAAGTCCTGGAACGAGTGGCCCAACCCCTGATCGGCGGCATCTATACCGCAGATCCCGATCGTCTCAGTCTTGGCGCGACCATGCCGCGTTTTCTTCAGATGGAACGTGAACATCGCAGCGTGATCTTGGCGATGTGGAAATCCGCTCGTCAGCGGCCGCAGGAGGCGCAGAATGCGAGTGGCGCGCGCTGGAGTCTGTTTGTCACGTTACGGAATGGGTTGCAGCAGTTTGTCGAAACGCTGGCGCCCCGGCTGTCATTGGGGCAGGTCCGCTGCCATGTCCCAGTCACCTCGGTACAAAAGAGGGAAGGGGGCTGGGATGTCGGATGTGAAGATGGTTCTTCTTTACAAGCTGATGGCGTCATCGTAGCGACACCCACGTTTCACACTGCTCATCTCGTGCAGTCGCTCGATGCGCCACTGGCTGGGCTCCTCGCCAGTATTTCGTACAGTTCCGCGGCGACGGTCAATCTTGCTTACCGTCGTGAACAGATTCCGCACCCGTTGAACGGCTTTGGCTTTGTCGCGCCTCATATCGAGCAGCGGGCGATCATTGCCGGGTCGTTTTCGAGCGTGAAATATGTGGGCCGCGCCCCGGAAGAGGCCGTCTTGCTCCGGGCTTTTGTCGGCGGTTCGTTGCAGGAAGAACTCTTCAACCTTGACGACCAGGCAATGAAGCAGGCCGTGCGCAGAGAGTTTGCATCGCTCCTAGGCATACAGGGTGATCCGTTATTCGTCCGCATCGCCCGGTTTCCACGTTCCATGCCGCAATACCTGGTAGGGCATCTCCGTTTGGTTGAGCAAATTGAGCGCCTCGCTGCTCAACACTGTGGACTTGCCCTGGCTGGCAATGCCTATCGCGGCGTCGGCATTGCCGACTGCGTGCGGAGTGGCGAGGCTGCGGCCGAGACGGTATTGAATGCCCTTCATCTTCAAGGCGGCAAATAGCGTCTGGCGGTCAGTCGTTATTTATCTCTTTTGTTGAAATTTTAATTTTTTTGCCAGCGTTCGACGATGCGCTGTTCTTCTCCTCCCGGCGCCCAGATGACCAGGGCATGGACAGGGTTCTTAGAGGTGACTTTATGATGGGTCGTGGTGTTGGCGGGCATGAGGGCGGCCATGCCTGCGGTGAGTTTTTGCACTTTCCCTTCGCTTGTCTGTTCTAATTCACCTGACAAAATATAGAAGATTTCTGTTGACTGATGGATATGATCGGGCACGTCGACGCCCGCTGGAATCACTAACTCCGCGATGGACACATCTTTCGTGCCGCCGAGCTGTTCATCGATGACGACGCGCAAGGTGCTTTTGCTCTGGGGCTCAAGATAGGTTGTTGTTTGCTTTGGGTGAACGAAGCGAGAGGGGTCTTCCGCATGAGCGACTGGATTAAGCACGCTGAAGGCGCACGCCACTGTCCCAAGGGAAACGAATCGAGCCGCCTGACGAATCTTCATGCTCTTCCTCCTTACGGTCGATCTGAGCGCAACCTTTTGAGAGGCTCAGTGTTGATAGGGTCACATATCTCCAAAACCTCACCTCGAAGGAGGCTAGCATGAAAAGGACGTTGATGAAAATGTTATGGGCGGCACTTCCTTTAGCGGGGGTGCTTATGACAGCGCCACCGGCAGACGCCCATTGGCGGCATCACCACCACCATCACTGTCACCCGTATTATCAAGGCGGCTCGTATGATAGAGGCAATCACTACGGTGATGAATATCGTTATCGTCGGGGATGGTATAATGACCGACGCCATCGCTACGAGGACGATTATTATCCTTCTCGCTATCCCTATCGACGCTACGAGGACTCGCGCTATTATGGAGGTGGTTATCCCTGGCGGTCAGTGTTTGTAGATCGGTAAATCAAAGCCGGGAAAGGCGACTTTCCCGTTTGCTATGAGGATTGCAATGGGCGTACTCGAAACCTTAAGTTTGGCGATGGGGACGGCGTGGACATCCGGCATTAACCTGTATGCGACAATTGCTGCTCTGGGGATTGCTGGCAGCGCCGACATGATCCAACTCCCACCGGATTTGCAAATACTCACAAGTCCGTTGGTGATCGGCATTGCCTGTCTCATGTACCTTGTTGAGTTCTTTGCTGATAAGGTTCCGCTCGTGGATAGCGGTTGGGATGTGATCCATACGTTCATCCGCATTCCGGCTGGAGCGATTTTAGCTGCTCGCGCTGTGGGCCCCACCAACCCCGCACTGGAACTTGCTGCCTTGCTGGCTGGCGGGTCAGTGGCTTTGGCCGCTCATGGAACGAAGGCGACCTTACGACTAGCGATCAACGCGAGCCCGGAACCCTTCAGCAATTGGGCGGCGAGCGTCGGCGAAGATGTGGCGGCTTTTGGTGGAGTGTGGTTGGCTTTTCAGCATCCGATCTGGATGCTTGTCTTTGTCGCCGCTTTTGTGACGTTTGCGGTGTGGGCTCTTCCTCGGCTCTTTCGTCTCGCGAAGCGAGGGGTGCAAGCGCTGCGCGACCGCTTTCGTGGCAACCGTGCTAGTCCCGTCGCTGCTCCATCATCCGTGAGCGTCTCGGACCCGAGCCTCCACTAAAAAGGGGAAATGCGCATTTTCCTCTTTATTTTTTCATGTTGTTATAGATAAAAATGCCAGATGAGCGCCATGACGCCAGCCAGGAGGAATTGCCCGTCCACAATAATCTCGCCAGCGGCGCCTTTTGGCAGTAGGCGTTGGTGGTAGAGCCAACTTACACCGCAAATATAGGGAACGACTGTAAATAACAGGCCTGCTAGTGATAAATCCCGCCAGGGAAATGTCAGGCACAACAGGAGGGCAGTCAGGGCCGCGACGACGCTGATGAGTACAGTTTTTGTCCTCCGTTTGCCGACGACTTTGAAGATTGTTTCCATACCCATAATTTTATCTCCCTGAACATCTCGGACGCCGATCAGGGCGGAGCGAAGAAAAACAAGAAGAAAGACGAAGCCCAGCACTCCGGTCGCACGAAGCGCGGACGAAGAACCTACTGTGAGTAACGGGACGACGCCTGCTGCTACAGTCCAGCCTAGGGCCGTGCCAAAGTCGCGAGACGCTGGGAGATCTTTGAGCCGGCGGATACCCATGATGTGGCGCGCCCAGGACAAAGGGACGATTTTGATGCCATATAGGGCTCCGAGTAGTCCGAAAGCGGCGAGTGCGAAGAACTGATCTACGCCGAGAGCGAACGCTAGGCCCAGCGCCACAGTGAGAGCCCCGATGCCCACCCACAACATGGCTTGTTGAAGACGTTGAAAAGAGCGCGGGGAAAATGAGCCCCAACCACTGTAATGTGAGCGTTCCTGGTAGCGGTTGACCGTATGCATGGCTAAGACGAACAGTCCGGCTGTGAGCATCAGGGGCGTCAGCTCAGTGCGCGAAAGCGGGGGTTGCAATAATAGACTTGAAGAGAGGGTCAGTGCCGCGGCTCCTAACCCGGCATACATGTTACTTGCGGCGAGAATGCCAAGGAGTCGTTTGATCCAGGTATTAATGCGACTTGTCGTTTCAGGGTTTAATGCTTCAATTTTTTCGACAACCCGGTTGATCATCCATTCCGGAGTAGAAGCTCCGGCAGTCACCCCCACGGCTTTACATCCTGTGAAGTCGCTGCTCTTGAGTTCAGCCTCAGTTTCGATATGCAGCACGCGCGGCCCTTCCTGCGCCGCCAAATCAGCAAGACGACAAGTGTTTGCGCTATGATGTCCACCGACCACCACCATGAGTTCAACTTGGCGGGCGAGGTCAATCGTTTCGCGTTGATGATCTCTCGTCGGTTCACAGACGGTATTCGTTGAACGGATCACCCGAGCTTTTTGTTTGATGACCTCTACGGTACGAGCGAAGGTGTCATCATTCTGTGTCGTTTGCGAGACGACACAAACTTTATCGAAGAAGGGGAGATATTCGGCTTCTTGCTCGTTAGCGACAACAAAGCACTGGTCTGAGGCGTACCCTCGTAACCCTGCTACTTCCGCGTGGTGATCATCACCGACGATGACAACGCTGTAGCCGTCATCGGCGTATTTGGTGATGATCTTTTGCACTTTGCGCACGAGCGGACAAGTCGCGTCGTACACTTCTGCGCCGGTTGCGCGCAATTGGCCAAAAATCTCTGGCCTGATCCCATGCGCACGAACCAAGACCGTGCCGCCTCGGATATCCGTCAATTGCTCGACTGTGCGGATATTTTGCTCTTTCAACTCTTCTAACACTTGCGCATTGTGAATGAGTGGACCAAACGTTTGCACCTGGCCATCAATTTTTTTCGCAAGGTCGACGGCTTGGTCGAGAGCGCGTCTTACTCCCCAACAAAAGCCAGCAGTTTCAGCGACGAGAATTTTCATCCGTGTTTTGTCCTTCTCTAGTTCCAGCCATATTTATCATCATACGAAAGCACGAACTACTGGTGAAAGTTGAGCCCTAATCCCCGGAGATAGTGAATCACTGCCCAGGGAAGTCTCAGAATAGCACCTTCCTCCCAGTGCGCGTGTTCAAGTTGTTTTACCACGGGACGATATGAGTAACGAGAGTGAATGGAGAGCGCGAGGGATCTCAATAATACACCAGAAGTGTTGCCTGAGAGTTGGCGGAAGTTTGAAGAATTGCCGATGCAGTATCGTTTTGTGAATGAACTGTGGGGCAACTCCAAACGGTATTGAAGGGTGCTCTTTTCGCAAGAAGCAGGTGCGGTCATTTTCTTAAGAAGCAAAGGTCCAAGTCCCTTTGCAATGGCGGAGCTTCATCCGTAGATTGAGAAAAGGCTCTCAGCATGAAGAAGAACATGAATTTCTTGGGGAGGCAGGAAATTTTATTGCGAACTCGAAAGGCGGAGCGATCGTAAAACGAAGAACCAGGGGAGCCGGGGCTCAGCCTCATTTGGCTTGTGTGAGGGAAACCATAAAAAAACACTCCTGTTTTGCTTTTGACAGCTTCCTCAGTGCCTGCTACAGATGCGGACAGATTGAAAACCAGTAGTGGAGGGCTTGACACTTTAGGAGAGAAAGGATCGATTTCCGAGTGGAAAGGCCTCTGTCGGCCACGGCACTTCGGTCGGGGATGGGGCGTTGCGGAAGGAGCTGCTATGAACGGGAGCGTTTCGGTAAGGAAGGCGATCAACCATCTCTCTTCTCAGGTTTGGGAAGAAGGCCTTACTAGACGGCAAATCTTCTTTACTCTCCCCGCGCTCGTCTCGTGGTTGATTTTCTTGCTTCCTGTCCAAGGGGAGTGCCGCCCCTTCTTGTACCTCACCCCCTCTTTCTCTGCCGCAGAGCTTTACGAGGATAATGTTTTCCGGAAGCCAAACGCCAAAGGAGATGCAGTTTCACGCTTCTCTCCAGGTCTAGAGGCCTCCTATATGGCGTTACCATTCGAGCTTCGGGGCTTTTATCACTTTGATAGTGAAATATACGCGAAGAACACGCGGCTCAACCAGGCCATGTCTCGTCAATATGCATCGCTCGGGGGAAGTTATATTCTTAATCCTTCCTTGACGTTGGCTACGGATGTCGCCTATCTGCAGTCGCATATGCCCGAAGAACACAATGCAACAACCGGCTTGTTTGCTGGACGCGCCTCCACAAAAAGTATACTTGCGACCCCTTCGGCTTTCTTTCGGCTCACTCGCACCTTGACTGGGGACACCGATTATTCGTTCAGCCGCAGTGACCGAAGGGGGCTGATTACGACCTCCCACAGAACGCACACCTCACTGCATTGGCGGCTGACGCGTCGAGATACTCTCTCCTTCAGCTATGCTTTTCGACAGTACCTGTCTTCAGGGCAAAATCACACAACAACGAATGGCGGGAATAATGGCGACACCAGTTCAAATGTGATTACGATGGGGTGGATGCGACGGCTATCTCCACGTACTTCTATTTCCCTCGAAGGTGGGCCGCGCTTTTCTGGAGGCGGAGCCAGTCCAGAAGTCCGAGCAACGATTGACCAACTGTTGGGACGAAAAGGAAAATTCTCTCTTTCGTATGGACGCTCGCAGCATACGGTAGCTGGAGAAACTGGTCCTGTCGATATTCAATATTTCAGGATTGACGGTTTCTACCAATTACAACGGTTTCTCTCCCTTGAGGCGGCTTTTGCTTATGGCGACAACGAACCTCAGTCTGGACCGTCAGCCAGAACTTATAATGCCAATCTGGTGTTAACGTACATTCTGAATAGGTATTGTTCTTTACTGGCTTCATATACTTTCCGTTATCAAAATCACGACATTCTAGGGGGGAATAACGGCGACATTCTCTCGGATATTGTCATGGTCAGACTGACCTTCTCCGCTCCAACCCCCTATTCTCTTCAGTAAAGTCGTATTTGCAGGTGATTATCCGTATCTCTTCGTTCCTTTCATCCACCCGCAAGCAGGCGGAGAGCTTCTGTCTCCTTTTGTCTTTTTTATAGAGTCGCATTTGCGAACGATCATCTGCACCCTTCGCTCCCTCGCCTTACTAGTCACAAGAGGGGCGACAGTCTGAGTTTGCATTTTGTTTTCGTGATGCTGTTCCTTATAATGATGAAAAGAACAACGAACTAGGTGAGAGGTGATTTATGCATTTACGTGTTGCTTTTGTAGCGTTGTCTCTCGTGGTGACAACAATAATAACAAGTAATGGACTAGCCATTGCAGAAGACAATGGGCGCGGACAGGGCATCTATGTCATTGGACCTGAAGATATGCTGGAGATTTCGGTGTGGAAGAATCAAGATCTCAGTCGTACTGTCCCTGTTCGCCCTGATGGAAAAATTTCTTTGCCGTTGTTGAATGATGTCCAAGCTGCTGGTTTGACTCCTGCGGCGTTGGCTGAAGATCTGACGAAAAGGCTCACCGAGTATATTCCCGTGCCCCAAGTTTCCGTCATTGTGACCTCGGTGCAAAGTTTTAAGATTTCTATTCTAGGCGAGGTCTCCGCTCCCGGACGCTATGACATTCATGGGCGGATGACGGTCCTCGACGCCCTTGCCGTAGCTGGGCGATTTTCTGATTTTGCCTCGCCCACCAAGATCTATATTCTGAGACATGATGGAGACAGCGAAAAACGGATTCCCTTCGACTATAACAAGGTCATTGCTGAAGGTGGAGAACGTGAAAACATCTTCGTGCAACCCAATGACGTCATTGTCATCCCATAAACTTGGAGAAAAGATGAACATGGAAACTGGACAATCGGGATTTGGCTTGGCGGCGCTCTCCGAGATCTGGACGCGTCGTAAGTGGATAATCATCTTTATTTTTCTGGGCACGTTTGGACCGATTGCTACTGGAGTGTGGGTGTTGCCCAACTTGTACCAGTCCAGCGCAACGGTCATGGTTGAACGGCAGCAAGTGCCGGAGTCCTTCGTGAAGCCGACGGTGACGAGCGCACTGGAAAATCGTTTACAGACCATCAATCAAGAGGTTCTGAGCCGCGCTCGTTTGGAAGAGCTCATCAATCGCTTCGGCCTCTACGAACATCTTCGCCAGTCGCTCACTCCTGATGAGCTGATTGAACGCATGCGCAGTGATATTCGTCTTGAACTCAGAGGCGGAGGAACAGGGAAAAAAGCGCAGGCGCAGTCAACTATTGCGTTTAGCGTTGGGTATAGAGGCAGCGACCCACAAAAAGTGGCGCTTGTGACGAACACGCTGGCGTCTTTTTTCATTGAAGAGAATCTGAAAGTGCGCGGAAAACAAGCGGCTGGCACGGCGGAATTTTTAGCTGCCCAGCTTGAAGAAGTGCAGAAAAAACTCAATGAGCAAGAAAAGAAACTCGGCGAGTTTAAAGAACATTATCCTGGCGAATTGCCGGAGCAGACGCCGACGAACCTTATCATGTTGGACAAGTTGCATGACCAGCTCCGTATTAATGCCGATAAGCAAGCATTGGTGCGTGAAAAGCGCGAGCTCTTGGAACAACAAACTGGATACATTCACAAAGAAGGTACAGCGGCGGGTGGGAAGCAAGATCCCAGAGAGATACAGATTCTCTCATTGAAAGAAAAATTGGCGGAACTCCACACCCAATTTAACGATAAGTACCCCGAAATTATCCGCGTGAAAGCGTTAATTGACACTCTCGAACAGCTGAAAGCCGAAGGCGCTCCTTATCCTAGTGTGGAAAAACCGGAGCGAGGAATCGTGGTGAAAGACGCCGCCACTCCATGGCGTCAACAAGCTATTGGGGCGTCGGCGGAACTGGCGGCTTTAAAACGTGAAGAAGAAAACCTCAAGCAAGCTGTGAAGGTCTATCAGCAACGAGTGGCGAACGCCCCGCGCCGTGAGCAAGAATTTAGCGTTTTGAATCGTGACTACGAAGCAACACGGGCAGCGTATAGCTCCCTCTTAGCAAGACAAGAAGATGCGCGGGTTGCGGAGAGCATGGAAGAGCGCCAAAAGGGAGAAAACTTTCGCATCCTCGATCCCGCCACAGTTGCTGAGAAACCGAGCGCACCGAATCGCCCTCTTTTCGTAGGGTTGGGCGCTTTTTTTGCGCTCGGGTTAGCTATTGGCATTGTGGTCTTGTTGGAGCAGAGTGGCGATTCTTTCCACAGGGTAGAAACCTTAGAGGAATTTGCCGCCTTGCCGGTATTGGTGAGCATTCCTCAAATTATGTCGAGGGCTGATGTACGCTGGCGACGCGTGCGGTTTGGGTTCCTGACTGTGGTCGCGGTGATTGGGCTGATGGCCGTGTGCGGCGCTTCCTATAAGGGCGCACGAGGAAACGAGTGGCTGTCTACGACGTTAACACGAAACTAGTCACGATTGGTAGAACGTACAATGAGCGCATCTATAAAAAAGACACGAACAGAAGAACCGATGACATCGTCTGACCTTTCATTCGACCCGATGCCATCGGAAAAAGTTTCAGAACGATTGGATCCTCATCTGGTGAGTTTGTTGAACCCCACCTCATTTGAGGCCGAGCAGTATCGGACGCTTCGCTATCTGGTGGAACAAAAGAAACAAGAAGCTGGCTCCTATGTGGTGACAGTCTCAAGCCCCACGGCTGGGGATGGGAAGACCACCACTGCAATTAACTTGGCGGGAGCCCTATCCCAGGGGATAGGAACGCGCGTCCTTTTGGTCGATGCTGACCTGCGTCTTCCCAGTGTCGCGAAGGCTGTAGGGCTCACGCGCAGCGGCGATGGATTGGTAGGAGCGATTTTAAATCGACAACGCACCCTATCCGATGTGACGATACCGTTCTCGCAGTTCAATTTAGATGTCCTGCCGGCTGGACCTCCTCAAGCGCTTCCGTACGAAATTCTGAAATCGGCGCGGCTCGGCGAACTGTTTGCCGAGGCGCGCCGCCTGTATGATTACATCGTGCTCGATGCGCCGCCCTTCGTCCCTTTTCCTGATGGGCGCCTGCTGACTCGTTGGAGCGATAGTTTTCTCGTTGTGGTCTCGGCCCACAAGACCTCGCGGATGTTGCTCGGCGAGGTGTTAAATACAATCGATTCGGCGAAAATGCTCGGCTTCGTTTTCAATAATGATAACCAGTCTCTGGCCAAATATTATAAGCCCTATAAAAAATACTATTCTTCCCTGGCTTCGCAAAGACGGCGGGGGCTTTTTCGCCGTTGACAGGAATGTTTAAGAGAGCTTCGTTACAGAAAAGAATTCTGAGCGAAGTTGCTATATCCTGCGGACGTTGGATCTGTTGGGCGGCCAAGACCGGTCAACACCTTACCAGCTTAGGAGTAGCATTTTCTCTTGTAACATAAATTGAGGTGTTATGGTAAAGATCCTCAGTGTTGTTGGAGCCAGGCCCAATTTTGTCAAAATTGCCCCACTGATGTGGGAGATGCGGAAATATCCCGAGATTGCCCCAATTCTTGTGCATACGGGACAACACTATGATGTGCGCATGTCTGGACAGTTTTTTCAGGAACTGCGGATTCCTCCTCCGGATATTTCCTTGGAAGTCGGGGCAGGCTCTCACGCGTATCAAACTGCCGAGGTGATGAAAAGAATTGAGCCCGTTCTGGAGGAGCGACGGCCAGACCTCGTCTTAGTGGTTGGCGACGTGAATTCAACATTGGCTGCAGCTTTAACGGCGGTGAAGTTGCAACTTCCGGTTGCCCATGTCGAGGCTGGACTACGAAGCTTTGATCGCACGATGCCTGAGGAGATCAATCGGGTGGCGACCGACGCGATTTCAGATTATCTGTTTGTCACAGAAGAAAGTGGTCGACAAAATTTACTGAACGAAGGTGTTCCTCCTAAAAAAATCCATTTCGTTGGCAACGTCATGATTGACTCTTTGGAAGAGTCACGGAATTTGTGGCAAAGTGCGACCATTCATCAACAACTCGGGATCGAAAAGGGGACGTATGGCGTCATCACCTTACATCGTCCGTCTAATGTTGACGAAACAGCAAAGCTGAACGAGGTATTAGGCGCGCTCGCACAAATTGCTCACGAATTGCCGCTCATTTTTCCTGTGCACCCTCGCACTCGGAAGCAGTTAGAGACAGCGCACGGAGCAAGCTCCTTTTTATCATTGTCATCAGAGCAGACCACAGCCCCGAAACGCGGTATTCTTTGTGTTGAGCCTTTAGGGTATCTAGACTTCTTAGCTCTTACTGCCGGGGCTCGCCTCATCTTCACTGATTCGGGAGGCGTGCAGGAAGAGGCGACTGTTCTTGGAGTTCCTTGCCTGACTTTGCGAGAGAATACTGAGCGTCCAGTAACCGTGTCTCATGGCACGAATCAGATTGTCGGCAGTTCGCCGAGAAGGATTCTGGAAGCGGCGCAGCAAGTCTTAGTGGGGCCTCGACAATCTTCGATGCAGCCTCCTTTGTGGGATGGGAAAGCTTCGCAACGGATTGTGACTGTCTTACGCGAAAAGTTTGGCGATTAATTGCCGTACGCTTTCGACCCGCATTGCGTTGTAACAATGTTCCCGCCTCAGTTGTTTTCGTAGACACTCTTATTGCCTCGCCAAACGGCGCGATAGAATTTCCCAGGTCATTCTCGGGACAAGAGTTGCCTGTCCACTAAAGGCCCTTGCCTTTTTAGTCCTGTCTTTTGTTGCTCGTTTGACGTCAGGGGCGCAGTTCCTCAGATCGTTCTGCATCTCTCATCATTTACGGTGTCTATGCTGCTCCTATGTTTCTTATTGGGAGCAGCGTGCCTGATCGGGCATATGTGTCCCCGTCGGGGCGTGGGGATTCTCTAAAAAAAATCACCGCAAACAGAGCGGCTTTTAAGTTTAGGATTTTCTTGACCGATTTTATGTGTTCGAGAAAATGTCGCTGCGCCCTGCCGAGGAAAATCTTCTTCATTTTCCGTGCGTATCGGGGCGCGCCATGATTTTGTTGTCTGGCATTTGTTTTGCTCACTTTTTGTTCTGATCCTACTGAAATCAAAGGCAAGATGTTTCTGTGTACTCCCTCGAAACTTTTTGGTTTGTCAGGTTCATTCACTTGCATGCTATTGCAAATGAGGGTTGGTTGTCTCACATGAAAGAATCGCTCAGTGCCCTCTAGGAAAATGGCAGTCTTCGTCACCAAGCTAGCTTTCCTCATGCCTCTTACTTCTGCTGACACATCCTACTTGAAGGGGATTTCTAGATGGAAAACCAGTTTCTCGTTCTCTGGGCAGATCGGTTGTCCTTTGCCGGGTTCATCGTTCTTCCTATCTGGTCCTTGTGGTCGTTATTCCTTGCGCTTTTCATTGGGCAAGGGTCTCAAGCGTTCTCTCGTCCAGAACGGACAAGAGAATTTTTGCGCGAAGCCACAATAGTGGTGCTGCTGCTTTGTATTGTATGGGTGATTTTCCACGGAACTCACGGCAGTCTTTTCAAACTTCTCACTTTGTGTGGGTGCGGGTGTTTAGTATTTTTTTCAAGTCGTCTACGAAAAACTTCTTCTTTGCAAGACGTGAGCGCGCGTCTTTCCATGGACCGACGAGTGCTCGTGGTCGGATCAGGACCACAAGCTAAGAAATTGACTGAATCCCTGCGAGCAAACACGAGCGCTGAACAAAACCCCCCACGGGTTCTTGGTTATCTCGATTTCTACGCCGACAAAGAGCATCGCCAAGTGCCGAAAGCGCAGATTCTTGGCGGCGTCAGCGAGATCAGCACCATCTTAAGGGACAATGTAGTTGATGAAGTGATTCTTGCTGTTCCTTGCTCGTTACTTCCTGGCGTCGAGACTGTTGTGCGGGCATGCGAAGAAGAAGGCGTAAATTTACGGCTCATGGCGGACTTTTTCGATGTCCGAATGGCGCGCACCAGTGTGGTTGAGTGTGGGGAAATTCCTCTCTTGACGCTTGAGCCGGTCGCGCAGTCAAAATGGCAATTAGTCGGCAAACGCTTGTTGGACCTTATTGTTGTCCTTAGTGCGTTGCCGTTGTTGCTCCCCCTCTTCAGTCTCATCGCACTTGCTGTGAAGTTTGATTCACCGGGTCCCATTTTCTTTTCCCAGGAGCGCGTGGGCTTCCGAAAACGGAAATTTTCAATGTTGAAATTCCGTTCAATGGTCGTCAACGCCGAGCAACTTCAGGATCAACTTGAGCATTTAAATGAAGCCAAGGGACCTATTTTCAAAATTGCCAATGATCCGCGCATTACACGGGTCGGTAAATTGCTCCGCCGCACGAGTCTGGATGAGCTCCCCCAGCTCCTTCACGTCCTCTCTGGAGAGATGAGTCTCGTTGGGCCTCGTCCCATGTCGGTGCGCGACGTAGAACTTTTTGACAAAGGCATCCAACGCAAACGTTTTAGCGTCAAGCCAGGGTTGACATGTCTCTGGCAAATATCCGGAAGAAGCACCCTTCCGTTCTCGACCTGGCTGAAGCTGGATATTGACTACATTGAAAACTGGTCCTTGTGGTTTGATCTGAAAATTCTTCTGAAAACAATTCCCGCCGTCTTAGCAGGGAAAGGAGCTGTCTAACTATGACCGATGCTGCAGTGAAACTGACGTACGCTTCTTCTGAAATGACAAAGAGCAGCGATCTCATTCGATCATTACGGGCCCTGTCGGTGCGGACGCTTGCGCGGATGTATCGTCCCGAAGACAAATCATTTGTGTTCTGTCTCAGACGTGTTCCGGAGGGGATTCGCTCTGAAGGGGCCAGCCAACGTTATACCGCCATTACATTGATTGGTCTGGCGACCGAAGATGAAGCGACCATCTCACAAATCTTAGGGCCCGACTCTCTATTGGATGTGTGCGGACGCTTGGTGGAACAAGCGCCTCGAATGACGAATCTTGGAGACGTGGCGCTGACGTTGTGGGCAGCTTGCAGTGCGGGCTATCAAGACCAACAAGCGATCTTGCAGCGTTTGCTTGCTTTACAACCCGTAGAAAAATCCTATCCAACTGTAGAAGTTGCGTGGACTTTAGCGGCTCTGTGTTTTGCAACGGACCTTCCCGTTCAAGAGGAGACTCGAAGCCACCTCGCTGAGCGTTTAACCGCGGCGTATGGAGAACGGTCAGCGATCTTTCCTCACATGTTGGGAGAGAATGACGGCGGGAGCCGTTCGCATGTGTCCTGCTTTGCGGATCTTGTCTATCCAGTCCATGCCCTCGCACAATACGCAAAATTAACTGGGAATCGCAAAGCGTTAGAGATTGCTTTGAATTGCGCCAAGTTTTTCTGCCGCCAACAAGGACCGGACGGGCAATGGTGGTGGCATTACGATTGGAGAACTGGCGACATCATTGAGCCATATCCCGTCTATGCGGTCCACCAGGATGCGATGGCTCCTATGGCGCTGTTCGCTGTGGAGGAAGCAGCGGGGGTGAACTTTACTGACGAGGTGCGGAAAGGACTCGATTGGCTCGTGCGGGCTCCAGAATTAAACGGTGGATCGTTGATTGATAGAGAAGCTGATTTAATTTGGCGCAAAGTCGCGCGTCATGAACCCGCGAAGCTCTCACGGTATATTCAAGCGGCGGCAAGTCGCGTGCATACTCGTTTACGCGCCCCAGGCCTCAGCAAGGTCTTTCCCGCAGGCGCCATAGATTATGAAGATCGTCCTTACCATCTCGGATGGTTATTCTATGCGTGGCCGGAAGCTCGCGTCGCCAAATGGGAGCAAGAGGGGAACTAACTATGAGCACGACAGCCCGCAAGGATGCTGTGCGTCATCTCTTCGGAGTGCCCGTGCATGCGCTGACCATGGATGAGGCGATGCAAAAAGTCGAGGAGACCATTGCGCAGAACGGGCAGTTACAAATTGGTGTTGTCAACGCCGCCAAGATCGTCAATATGCATCGCGACGAGGCCTTGCGACAAGATGTGGTGTCTTCTGATCTCATCCTCGCGGATGGAATGTCGGTCGTTTGGGCTAGCCATTTACTTGGTCAACCCCTACCCGAACGAGTGGCGGGGATCGACTTGATGTTGCGGATGCTGCGCCATGGGAACAAATTTCGCTACCGAATCTACTGTTTAGGAGCCACCGATGAAGTTTTGGAAAAAGTGACCATAAAGATTGCGGCTGATTATCCGAACGTTAATATCGTGGGGAAATGGAACGGATATTTTACTGCTGAAGAGGAAGCCGCAGTGGCTGCAGACATCAAAGCTGCGCGCCCTGATATCCTCTTGGTTGCCATCACCTCGCCCAAAAAAGAGCAGTTTCTCGCTCGTTGGAGTGATGAACTTGCTGTCCCCATCTGTCACGGCGTCGGTGGTTCCTTCGATGTCTTGGCTGGCAAGGTCGATCGCGCCCCTGAAACGTGGCAGCGACTTGGACTGGAATGGCTTTATCGTGTCAAACAAGAACCGAAACGTTTGTGGAAACGCTATCTGGTGACGAATGTACTCTTCTGCGGCATGGTGGCGCGAGGAATTCTCCGGCGGATAACAGGTGCGCCTAGTCAAAAACAACCGCAAGAAGAGGTGGACAACTCCGTTGATGGAGCGACTCGCTCCCCCTTGGGAGGATAGTGGTTGATGAAGTCTCCAGTCTCTCAACTCCCTAGCGGCTCTTTCGGACAAGCAGTTTCTCGCCCCAGGGTTGAGGCGCGGGCTGAGGCCGTTCTGCGCGCCTTTTTTCCATGGTTACTCGCGGGTGTCGTCCTTTTGCGTATCGCCTATGTCTCCATTGCCGGTATTGATAGTGTCATCTACCGATTGACTGACGATTCGTATTACTATTTTAACACGGCCCGCAATATCGTTTTGGGGTTCGGCGTCACCTTTGACCGCATCAATCCCACAAATGGCTTCCATCCCTTTTGGATGTTGCTGTTGTTGCCAATCTATGCGTGGGCTGGGACCAATATAGAAATTCCTTTACGGGTTATCAGCATCATGCTTGCGCTTATTGCAGGGGCCAGCATCTGGGTCGCCTATCGAGTAGTTCGTGAGTGGTTGGGACGCCACGCCGCTGCTTTTACGGCGGTATTTATGTTCCATCCGCTGGTGATGAACTATTTCCTCAACGGTTTAGAGACGGGGCTGTTCCTCCTGTTGATGCTGGTCTTAGTGCGGGTAGAACAAACCTGGCGTCTGACAACCGAGGGAGGAAATCTCTCACGAAATGTGATCTTTGGAGGACTGCTTGGCGTCGTGTTCCTGAGTCGCCTTGACAGTATTTTCCTCATCTTGGCGCTCTTTGTGGCGTGGCTTCTGCGCTGTCTACGAACCCTTAATCGGAGCGACGTTTTCTCACGGATTTTGCAGCTCGTAGTGGCAGGGACTGTCTTCACTGTGCTCGGCAGCGCCTATTTTGCTTGGAATTACTTGACTCTGGGGCACCTCATGCCGATTAGCGGTGCTCTCAAAAGTTCCTTTCCGCAAGTAACGCTTTCCTTTGAACCGCTTGCTTCGATTAACGGTTACTTTCATCTAACAGGGGTAGTAGGATTTTGGGCGTTATGGACGTGGTTGCCGCTTGATCGTCACTCTAACGTGCGGCGCTTGGTGCAGTGGGAAGACAAGTCGAGCGCGCCCTCACTTTTTGTGCCGCTTTGGTTTGGCGCCACCGGACAATTTTTCTATGAGCTGCTCTTTACCAAATGGGGCACGCAATGGTGGCATTTCGCCGCTCAAGTCGTGCCTCTGCTTCTGCTTGGCGCCCTTGTTTTTGCACTTCTGATTCAGTGGAGTAAAAAGCCCATCGCTGCGCCTCTGCTCGCCTCGGCGGCTCTTCTTTCTCTTTTCTTTGCGGTGCTGGAGCCAAAGGTGCGGGGCGCCCACCATGAACCTTGGTGGAACGCTATTGCCTGGGTCAAGGAGCATACACCGTCCGATGCGGTGTTTGCCATGACCGATAGTGGATTTTTTGGGTATTTTAGCGAACGACGCACGGTCAATCTTGACGGGGTGATCAACAGCTACGCCTTTCAAGAAGCGCTGCGTGATGGAACGCTCGGGACCTTTTTGAAGAGTGCGGGCGTGCAGTACGTGGTGGACTACGAAGTACCTGTTTCAGAGAAGGACAGGCCCCGGCTCCCACTGAAGGAGCGATTCTCTAAGGAAGGAAACCTGACCGAAGCAGGACAGTCTGTCGTACAGTATGTCTCGAACTCTGAACAAGAGCCCGTAGCAAGTGAAGTACACAAAATCCGCCTAAAAGATCGATTGTTTCCAGAGGGACGTCGGACGGATATTTTGGCGACGCCTCAAGCAGAAGTCTACCACTCTGCTCCGTACGCTGATTATGTTCGCATTGCTCGTAAAGGTGGACACATTGCTTTCGTGATCTGGCGGTTCGATCGACTGACAATAATGCCGGCTGCGCGATAAGGAAGTTGGACGTTGCCTTGGGCTTGGGCTCAGGGCTTTCTTTTTTTACAGTAAAAATAGCCGAGAGAAAATCCATGATACGCCTTTCCATTCTGTATTCTCTAGTTTTTATATTGTCAATCTATGCGTGGCGCGATTGGTATGCGTCGCTTTGCGGACTCGTTCTGCTTATGGCGTTCCTCGAGCACAGGGATATGCCCAAAGCTCTCTTCGGCATTGGAGGGCTAAATTTCTGGAACTTCCTTTTCTTGTCTATTGTTTTTGCATGGATGGTGAATCGGCGTCGGCAAGGGCTACGGTGGGACATGCCAAGATCCCTTAACGCTTTACTGTTGCTCTACCTTGGCATTGTGATCGTTGGATTTGTCCGCATGGTAGTCGATCAGCACGGTTTCGTCGTGTTGAATGCGTTTCTGAATGAAGAGTCTGCTGACCCCATGACCCCGAGTGGGGCAGTGCGGGAATTGCTCTTCAATACTGTGAAATGGACCATCCCGGGGCTCCTACTCTTTGATGGCTGTCGGAATCGGACTCGACTAATCTGGGGGTTGGGGTGTGTATTGGGAATTTATTTTTTACTTGGTCTTCAAGTAGTGAAATGGATGCCACTGAGCAGCATCGCCGAGAGCGGTAAAGAATTTGAACAGCGAGCGGTCAGAGTGCTCGATAGAGAGATTGGCTACCAGCGAGTTGATCTTTCCATGATGTTGGCGGGGGCGTCCTGGGCGATTTTTAGCTTCCGGTTGTTAATAAAGCGGAAGAATCTGCGGGCTTTTATCTTGTTGGCTTGCGCGTGCACTTTTTTTGGTCAGCTCTTGACCGGGGGGCGTGGAGGGTATGTCGCTTGGAGTGCGGTGGGCCTAGGGCTGTGTTTATTGCGCTGGCGAAAATATTTACTGTTGGCCCCTGTCGGGGCGCTCATCGCGATTTTGGCGGTTCCTAGTATCGGAGCACGCATCTTTCAGGGTGTAAATGGATCTCAAGTAGATCAGTACGAGTTGACGGCGGGACGCAATGTGATGTGGCCGCATGTGATTCAGGCGATTTCTCAGGCGCCTCTGTTTGGCTATGGACGTCAAGGGATGCTCAGGAGCGGAACAAGCGCTCAGGTTTTAGACGACGAAGGAGAAATCTTTCGACACCCCCACAACGCCTATTTGGAAATGCTGATTGATAATGGAGTGGTCGGCCTTGGGCTCATCATTCCTTTCTACGCGATTATCATCTGGCAGTCCGTGTCTCTTTTCCGAGACTCGCGAAGCCCGGTGTTTATAGCTGTAGGCGGAATTACCTTCTCTCTGGTGTTTGCTTTGCTTGTGGCCGCGATGAGTGCGCAATCCTTTTATCCACGAGAAGACAACGTGGGTATGTGGTGTGCAATCGGCTTAATGGTGCGAGTTTACGTTGAGCGTGCTCGTGCACTTAAGACCGTGCACAGCACTGTGGATGAAGGGAAACGTCTTGACCTTTTCGCTGGAGAGAGCCGCGCGGCGATGTTGCTTGCATCCCCAAAATGGCGAAGAGTCAAGCCAAAGAAAGAGCTTGTGAACGACCTTACTCCCTGGTTGTGGAAAGAGGCGGCATAAAGAGTCCATGTCGTGCGCCGTGACTGAGGGAGTCTTCTGTTCGCTTTTCTCTGAGCAATGAGAATCCTACTCGTTGCTTTTGGTCACTCTATGGCTACAAACTCTACTGCTGTATCGCTTCCGGACCTCGAATCATCGGCTCCCCCCAAGCGTCATGCCCATGCGCACAAGGCAATGGCGCGTTTCGAAGAGCTGGACGCGTTACGATTTTTCGCCGCCCTCTCAGTTGTTTTTTATCACTATTGCTTCCGAGGGTTCACGGCGGACAATCTGCAACTGACTCGGTTCGACTTATTCAGTCCGGTCGCACGCTATGGCTATTTGGGAGTGGACCTCTTCTTTCTCATTAGCGGGTTTGTGATTTCGATGAGCGCGGCGGGAAAAAATGTCCGGCAATTTCTGGCTGGTCGCGTCATTCGCTTATATCCCGCGTATTGGATCGCCTGCGCCCTCACTTTTACGGTCATCTGGGGCTTTGGCGCTGAGAAACTCCGAGTCGAATTCTGGAAATTTTTGGTGAACTTGACCATGTGGCAAAGCTACGTCGGCGTGCGGCATGTGGACGAGGTGTATTGGTCCCTGGTCATCGAAATAAAATTTTACTTTCTTGTCGCTTTGCTCTGCTGGGCGCAAGGGGTCCGTTATTTACCGCGTCTCTTGGCGGTGTGGCTTGGGCTTACGGCCGTCGAACATTTTGTTATTCATCTTCCTGGGGTGTACTCCATTCTTTTTCCCGATTGGTCCAGTTATTTCATCGGTGGAACTGCGCTCTTCCTTGCCAGCCAAACGAGCGACCGCTGGAAGCTCGATCTTCTTGCTTTTGTTAGCATGCTTGTAGCAGTGAAGGTGGCGGCGGTGGAGCGGATCGCTCTTATGACGGCCCATTATGGCGCAGGTTTCAATCCCTTCATCATAGGGGGACTCGTTATCGTTTTCTATGCGCTCATGTGGGCGGTGTCGTTTCGTCTTTTTTCCCGCTGGAATTGGCGACTTTGGGCAGCTTGCGGCGCGCTTACCTATCCCTTATACCTCATTCACCAGAACATTGGTTATACTTTGATCGACCATTTGGCTCCCCTTGTTGGCAACACTCTCGGCCTCATGACCGCGGTGATCGTGGTGCTTGGCGGCGCCGCATTGATATACCGCCAAGTGGAACTGCCGACCCAGCAGTATCTTAAACGAAAAATGTTGCCTCTCCGGATCGTGCAATAAGCAAAACTATTGTTGCGCAACGAGCACTGAAGCTCGCATATCTTTGGAAAGCAGGTGACGAGATCACAAATTGTTTATGCCTCCTCCGCGCGCGCCGGATTCTAGTGTGAGAGTGGGGCGTGAATCTTCATGAAACGGAGAGATCGTTTGACTTTACTTCTGCCCCCCCCCCCAATCGAAAACAAGAAAAAAGAAGATTTATCGGGCCGAGATCGGTTGGTTTGGAATGTTATTTCTGGATGGGCTGGCTACGTCGTCTTGATTGTGTCCGGTTTTGTGATGCCGCGCATGCTCGACCGTCATATCGGGCAAAATGCTTTGGGGCTGTGGGACTTCTGCTGGTCCTTCACGACGTATTTCAATCTCCTGGAAATCGGAGTAGGCTCATCGGTCAATCGGCATATAGCGCAAGCGCGAGCGGCTGGTAATGGCGAAGCGATCGCTCGGCTCACCTCATCGGTAATGGCGGTCCAGCTCATCATTGCCGCGCTTGTCGTGGCGGCCACAACCATCGGAGTCTGGTCGTTACCAACGTTGCTTCCCAAACAGTCAGGTGCGGATTTGGTCGCCGCTCAGTGGATGTTGGCTTTCTTTGGGTTAGACCTCGCGGTGCGCATCTCCTGCAACCCTTTTCGCGGCGTCATTACGGGCTGTCATCGTTGGGGGATTCATAATGGCATTATCGCGGCAAATGAAGTTGGCAATGTGGTGGGAATGTTCACGGCCTTGATTCTCGGAGGGGGGTTGCGGGAACTTGGCATGGCGATCTTTCTGGGAACCGTTCTCACGGAAACGTTCCGCTCCATTACTGCCTTTCGTGTGTGCCCCGAATTGCGGATCGGTTTTGCTTATGTTGAGTTAGCCACAGCGCGGCACATGGTTTCTTTCGGAGGGAAAGCGGCGCTTGAACGCCTCTCTCGATTGATATTAAATTCGACAAATAGTTTTCTTGTGGCGACTTTTCTTGGGCCAGCCGCTCTCGCCGTGTATGCGCGACCGGGCGCCATCATGCGTCATATCGAGACGCTCGTGAATAAATTTGCGCTCGTCCTAAGTCCAACAGTTGGTTTCTTGCAAGAAGCGGGGCGTCAAACTGAATTACGGGAATTTGCCCTTCGTAGCGCCTACTATGGCGCTTGCCTGACCCTCCCGATGACGTTGATGTTGATTGTGCTAGGCGGACCGCTTCTTACGCTGTGGATGGGGCCACAGTACAATGTTGAAATCGTAGTTGCGATCTTGGCGTTAGGAAGCTCATTGTCTATCCTCCAGCGCCCAACCGTGACCGTCCTCATCGGGGCCAATCTGCATGGCAAAGCCGCCTTTGTCTCCCTTCTGACCGCTGTGCTTGGAGTTGGAGTGTCCGCGCTGGCCATTGGCCCTCTCAAGTTGGGACTCACCGGGGCTGCGCTCGGAATGGCTTTTGCCTTCACCACGAATGCTCTTTTTCTCGTGAACTACACCTGCCAAAAATTTCAAATCGCTCTGGGAGAGTATATTCGGCGCGTGTTGTTCGAACCAGTCCTTTGTGTCAGCCCTTTCGCTTTGTGTTTGGTGTTTTGCCGGGTGCAATTTGGAGATCGTCCTCTCACCGCAGTAAGTTGCAGCGTGGGCCTCGCTGTGCTTACTCTAGGGCCTCTGTATTGGAAATATGTTTTCCCTAAGCAAATACGGGAAAAAACGAAGAACGTATTTTCCCGCGCCCCGGTAGTGGGGCGCCTATTGGCCCGCTAGGGCTACGCTCAATTTGCACTCGCTCATGCGGAAATAATATCATTGTAAGTATGAAAGAAAATCGTTTGTCCTCATGGAGTGGACAAATTGAAGGAGAAACGCACTCGGAACGAAGGCTTCAGTCACACCTTCGTATCTGTTTCGTGTCGCATAAAGCCTACCCAGCGTTGAGCGGCGTCTCAACTGGACACATTGGCGGCGCCGAACGACAAGCGAGTCTCATGGCGTGTTGGATGGCGGCTCGAGGACATCATGTGAGCTTTGTGACTTGGGACGAGGGGCAACCTGAAGGGCAAGAAATTGATGGGGTGCAGGTGCTGAAGCTCTGTCGACAAGATGCCGGACTCCCCGGCGTACGATTTTTCTTTCCACGTTGGTCCAGCTTGCAGCGCGCCTTGCGTCGCGCGAACGCTGATATCTACGTACAAAATTGTGGCGGCCTAGAGACTGGTCAAGTGGCGCTTTGGTGCTGGTTGCAAAAGCGAAAGTTTATTCACCTCGTCGTGTCTAATATGTTCTGTGACCCGCGACTGCCAACCATGAGAGATCAACGGGAACGGCGGCTATACCAATTGGGCCTCCGCAATGCCGATTGTCTCGTTGTCCAGACTCGAACGCAACAAGAAATGTTACGACACGGTTTTGGTTACGACGCTGTTCTGATCCCTATGCCTGGGGATGGTGTTGAGTGCGAGATGACGTCCGCGCAGAGACTGCAAAAATTGGAGAAGGGCCGAGTGTTATGGCTTGGGAGGATATGCGAAGCGAAACGTCCAGATCGTTTGCCTGAGTTGGCGGAGGCATGCCCCGAGTTGCACTTCGATGTCGTGGGCCCAGGAGGAGACTCTTCCTACGCCCGCCCCATTGTGGAGCGAATGCAGCATCTGCCAAACGTAACCGTGCACGGTCGCGTCACCGATGAACAACTGCTTTCCTTGTATCAAGAGACGATCTGTTTATGTTGCACGTCCGACATGGAGGGATTTCCGAACACGTTTCTTGAAGCCTGGAGCCGTGGAATTCCGGTGGTGACCACATTTGATCCTGATGGAGTTATTGCTGCTCATGGGCTCGGCGCAGCGGTCATAGATGTGCCGGGGCTCGCTCGGGCGTTACGTTCGTTATTGACCTCGCCGCAACAATGGCTCAGCGCTGCGGACAACGCGCGACAATACTACACGCACACTCATTCGATCGAAGGGACCATGCCGAAATTTGAGCAACTCTTCTATGCCACGCTCCACGGCGCCCGGATCGATCCAGCATTCCAACTGCAAGTCACACCATAGGCGAAGAGAGAGGATTGATAATGTTAAAGAATATTCCAGTGCTCGTGACTGGGGCCGGGGGGTTCATTGGGAGTCATCTCGTGGAGAGGTTGGTGCGAGAACGGGCGCGCGTGACGGCGTTCCTCCACTACAATTCTCGCGGAGATTGGGGGTTACTTGAACAACTCCCACGGGACATTATTCGCGAAGTCCAGGTTGTGCAGGGGGATATCCGTGACTCCGTCACCATGGGAAAAACCGTGCGCGGCCACGAGATCGTCTTTCATCTTGCCGCGTTGATTGGCATTCCCTACTCGTACGTTGCGCCTGACGCCTATGTAGCCACCAATGTCCAAGGGACGTTGAACATGTTGGACGCCGCGCGCGCGGCGGGGGTGCGACGATTCATCCATACGTCAACTTCGGAAGTGTACGGTACGGCCCGGTATGTGCCCATTAACGAAGAACACCCCTTGCAAGGACAGTCGCCCTACTCAGCCACGAAAATCGCGGCGGATAAGCTGGTGGAGAGTTACATCTGCGCCTTTGAGTTTCCTGGAAGCGTGCTGCGTTCGTTTAATAATTTTGGCCCTCGGCAATCGGCAAGAGCCGTCATTCCCACCATCATCAGCCAAGCGCTCTTTCGGGACAAAATAGAATTAGGCTCCTTGTCGCCCGTCCGTGATTTTACGTTTGTGGAAGATACGGCGAACGCCTTTGTTAAATTAGCGCTGGCCGAGCCGAGCATTCCTGATCCTGTCAACATTGGCAATGGCGCCGGCATTACTATGGGTGAACTGGCCCAACGCATTGTGGCGCTGGTGGGGCGCGACATTCCTATCGTGCAAGATACTTCCCGCGTCCGTCCGTCGAAGAGCGAAGTCGAAACCCTCATCGCTGATGCCTCGCGGGCCAAGCAAGTGTTGGGATGGACTCCGCAGGTGTCTCTTTCCGAAGGCCTGAGCCGCACTATTGCTTTTATCAAAGACCATCCGCACTTGTACCGCATTGGTCAATATACCGTGTAGCAGGAGAGGTGAACGTGAAAGCTGTCATTTTAGCCGGAGGGAAAGGCACTCGACTCCGACCCTATACCACCGTGTTGCCGAAGCCGTTGATGCCGGTGGGCGAGCTCCCCATTCTGGAGATTCTCATTCGTCAGCTCAAGGCGGCTGGCTGTGAAGAAATTGTTATCGCGGTTGGGTATCTCGCCCAATTGATTCAAGCCTATTGCGGCGATGGGTCTCGCTGGGGCGTGTCCATTCGCTATTCCCACGAAAAGACGCCTCTCGGAACAGCAGGGCCGCTGAGTTTAGTGGAGGGGTTGGATTCGCCGTTCCTGGTGATGAACGGAGACGTCTTGACTTCGTTAAACTTTGAAGACTTCTATCAGGCTCACCTGAAGCAGAAGGCGAAGGCGACCATTTGCCTTCATAAACTGCAAGTTCAGCTCAATCTCGGCGTTATTAAGTCTGGGGATGAAGGACAGGTCGTAGATTATATAGAAAAGCCCTCGCTTGAGTATGAAGTGAGCACCGGCATCTACGTGTTCGACCCATGTCTCCTCGAATATATCCCGCGTGGGGCGCATTTGGACTTGCCGGATTTAATTCGCTTGCTCATTGCCCAAAAAATTCCCGTCCTGCCGTATTTGCTTGACGGTGTATGGTTAGATATTGGGAACCCGGCGGACTACGAAAAAGCTGTGGATTTGTTCGTTGAGAACCCCACCTCTATTCTGTCGGATATTCTGTCGGACGCTGCCTGATGCGCAATTTTCTCGTTACTGGATTAAACGGCTGGACGGGGCGTTACCTCGCCTTGCGAATCCTTCAAGACGAAGGGGCGCGAGTGGTCGGCATCGATCTGGCCCCCGAACTCGGAGCCGCCTTACGTCCCTTCGCTGACCGCATCCGTTATTATCAATATGATTTAGCAAATTCAGTCGAGTCTCTTGTCGCTCTCTTAAAAGGGGAGTCTATCGATGGCGTCATTCATCTTGCCGGGGTGATGGCTTCGCTGGAGTGGCCCATCTTGTTGCAAACGAACGTTCTTGGCACGGCCACCCTCCTGAGCGCCCTTGCTACCCTCTATGCAAACGAGGCGCCTCCCATCCTGATGACGAGCTCCTCCGCCGTCTATGGAGAAGGCGTTGCGGAAGAGCTTTTTGTTGCAGAGCATTGTCCCTTACGTCCCGTGACCCCGTATGGCGTGAGCAAAGCGGCCCAAGAAATGACGGCTGGTAAGTTCATGCTCACCGAGAAACTGCCCGTCATCATTGTGCGCCCCTTCAATTTAATCGGCCCTGAGCAACCTGTTGCTTTTGTTTCCTCTTCAATCGCACGGCAAATTGCTCAAGCCGAAGCGCGGCGAGAGCCGGCCCGGGTTCACCTCGGACGTCTCGATAGTCAGCGTGATTTTGTGGACGTGAGAGACGCCGTCAATCTCTATCTCGCACTTCTGAACGCGGACCTTCGCGGTGAGGTTTTTAACTGTGGGACGGGGAGGGCGCATTCTGTGGGGCAGGTGGTCGAGTCGTTGGGTGCGCTCGCGGCAGTCGACGTCACGGTCGACCAACAGGCGTCTTTGTTTCGCAGTGGTGATGCCCGCGTGCTGCGCGCGGACCTCACAAAAGTTGGCGCGGCGACGAATTGGCGACCGATCATTCCTTTGCAGCAGTCTTTGGAGGATTTGTTAATCAGTTGGCGGGAACAAGCGGTAGCCGAAAGGCAGGTGTGAGTTATGGAACGATCTCGCATCATGCTTGTGATTAGTAATCTCGAATATGGCGGGGCCGAGCGTCAAGTGCTTGCGCTTGCGCAGCATCTCGACCGTCGCCGGTTTGAGCCGCACATTTGCACGCTGGCTGCCCACGCGCCACTGGCGCGCGATCTGCAATGTGACGCGCCCTTGCATAGGGTGGTGAAGAAAGGCCGCTTTGATGTTTCGGTCATCCCACGACTCACGAGCTTATTGAAGCAGCTCCGGATCGATCTTGTTCATGGATTCCTTTTTGACGCTGAAATTGCGAGTCGTCTTGCTGGTCGCTTCGCTCGGGTGCGTGCCGTGGTGAGTTCAGAAAGGAACAGTAACTACCGACGCCCGTGGTTGCATACAATCGCTTTGCATTTGACAAAACAGATGAGCGATGGCCTTGTGGCGAACTCGCTGGCGGGCAAACTCTTTAGTGTGCGCACCTTGGGACTACCGGAATCGTCCGTGCATGTGGTCTACAACGGGGTTGACACGGACAAGTTCTTTCCTCGACCCAGCGAAATCCTGCGCCACACTTTAGGACTTGACCCAGAGGAACGCATTGTCGGAATGGTCTCCACCTTTAAGCGGCAAAAGAATTACGAGATGTTTCTCGCAGTCGCTCAACAGGTGTTGCGCCAACAGCCGGACGTGCGATTTGTCAGTGTTGGCAGTCCTCAACTTGATGGTCAGACGGGGGAGTCCGATTACTATAAAGAGATCACCGCGTTGGCGAGATCGTTGAATTTGGATGATCGCTGCTTGTTCTTAGGGCGGAGAAACGACGTGGCGGATCTCTACAATCTTTTCGACATTACTGTACTGACCTCGACGAGAGAAGGTACGCCCAACGTGCTCCTTGAAGCGATGGCCAGCGGGGCTCCGGTGGTTGTGACTGATGTGGCGGACAACGCCACTCATGTGCGACATGGTGAGACCGGATACGTCGTGCCTCTTAACAATGTAGAGGCGATGACCGAGAAAATTTTAACTCTTCTCTCTGATGAACAGAAGCGCCGAGAGATGAGCGCGGCAGGCAGACGAAAGGTGTGCGAAGAATACTCATTAACGGCGATGGCGGAGAACATGGGCGCTGTATATGAGCAAATCTTGACGCATCGGCAAGGGGGAACCCTCTGAACTCTTGAGTCAGGGATTGTTTGCTTTGGTGAATCTCGGGCCAGCGCCCTCCGGTCGATAGCCAATCCCAAAAGAAAGCGTTAGCTGCATGAAGGACGTTCAAGAAACCCCATCCCTTTTGAGCCGTCTCCTCTCCATGCTGGCTCGTCTTGCGGTTGCCACGATCTACTTGATCGCGCTGGGAGTGTGTAAATGCCGCCGCCCGTCGATGCCACGGCAGGATACGCTTCGTCGGATTGCTGTGGCGGGCACCTTTCATAATCCGGGGTGGTTTCTCTCTCACATCAAGCCGTTGGCCAAGAGTGGAGCTGCCGAAGTGCTGGTTGTTGCTGGTGAGTCTTTGCCGAGCGTGGACCGTGTTCGCTTTGTCTGTCCGCCCCCCTGGATCTCGAAAGTCGTTGGTCGGGCCTGTGCGAAGTTCTTGTGGACCTTGTTCACCGGAGCCAGCGCACGACCTGATTTATATATCGGCTATCACATCCTTCCCAATGCCATTATTGCCTTAATTGCTGGGCGCCTCTTTGGTTGCCCTACCTGCTATCAAATGACCGCTGGTCCTATGGAAATTGAAGGAGGCGGCTCTGGAGTGCGGGAAAATATGGTGTTGAAGAGATTAGGACGCCCCTCGCCCTGGTTGGAGCGATTAGTTTGGGCAATCGTGCGAGAGTTCGATCTGGTGGTGGTTCGTGGCAACCGTGCACGCCGCTTCCTGGCCGACCATGGGATCACCGATTCTGTCGCTATCATTGCCGGGAGCGTGGACACCGAACGTTTCAAGACCCAGGCGACTCGTTCTTATGACGTCATCTTTGTGGGACGCTTGGTCGAAGTCAAACAGCCGCTTGCTCTTGTTGACATTATCGCTTCGGTTGCACGGTCTATTCCGTCAATTCGTATGGCGCTCCTCGGAGACGGCCCTCTCTTAGAAGACGTACGCGGGCGTATTGTGCAGGCCGGGTTGACCAAAAATATTGAACTCCTGGGTCAACGAGCAGATGTCGAAAATTTCCTGAGCCGATCGCGAGTCTTCATTCTTCCCTCACTTTCAGAAGGGCTCTCCATTGCTTTGGCTGAGGCGATGATATCCGGCGCCGTACCCATTGTGGCGAATGTAGGTGAATTAGGGGATCTCGTCCAGAATGGGGTTAATGGCTATCTGGTGGAGCCCACTGATCACGAAGGGTTTGCGTCTCGTATTCGGGCACTCCTGCAAGATGAAGAATCCTGGGGGAGACTCTCCCAAGCCGCAGTGCAGTCTGGGCTAGCGTATAACGGGCTTGAGCAAGTCAGCGCCCTGTGGGCGATGTCTTTCCGTCGGATGCTGCTGCGGGTGCAGGCTTCATCGGGCGTCGCTCCGAAAGACTGGAAGGCGTGGTCCTCGATGAAAAAGTGACGGAGAGAAGCTCTCGTGGCGCATGCGAATGAAGCGCAAGTGCCTACACGATTGCCCGAATGAGCCGAACCTCTTTGGGCCTTTCTACTCCACTTTGGTTGGAAAGGGCAGGTTGAAATGACCGGAGAATCCAATGAAACGCGCACTGTCGCGTAAAAATTTATGGGAGCGCTTGCCCCGCTCGGCGAAGACCGCTCTTGGGGTCATGCTGGGAGTTATTCCTCCGCAATACTTATTGGGGGGAAGATTTCGTCAACAGGTTCGCTTCGTGGACGAAGCCCAGTGGTGGCCGGCGGAAAAGACCAGAGCCTTTCAAGTTGAGGTGCTCCGGCGGCTTTGCACCCTCGCCTACGAGAAGACGCCATATTACAAGCGGCTTTTTAGTACGGTGGGATTTCATCCCTCGGATCTGAAGCAAGTTGAGGATCTGCGCTTGCTGCCGATGTTGGAGAAGGACGCTATTCGACAACACCGAGACGAGATGTGTACCGTTGCCAGTCATGCTCCTCAGGTTGATTACACCTCCACGGGCGGCACCAGTGGCGCGCCGTTGAGTTTTTATATCGATGCGAATCGCTCGGCCAGTGAATATGCGTACTTGCTGGCGGGCTGGCAACGCGTGGGGTTCCGGTTAGGAACTCCAACGGCGGTCTTTCGCGGGCGGGTAGTGCCGGAGGACCGACCAGGCTGGCGCTACGAGTATGATCCGCTGCTTCGCCATCATTTCTACAGCACTTTTCACATGACGGATGAAAACATGCGACAGTACCTCGATCACGTTCGTCAGCTTGGTCCTTGTTATCTCCACGTCTATCCCTCTTCAGCCACCATGCTCGCCCGCTACATGCTACGCGCGGGAGTCGAGCCGCCCAAGAACGTGCAAGGACTAATTGCCGAATCCGAGATCATCTATCCAGAACAACGTCACTTGATCGAAGGCCTGTTCGAGCAGCGGCTCTTTTCTAGTTACGGCTTAACGGAGAAAGTTGTGGCCGCCTCCGAGTGCGAGTATTCGACCAATTATCATGTCTGGCCAACCTATGGCTTCTTTGAACTGGTGGACGGGCAGGGGCGCGCCGTGACAACGCCCGGAGAACGCGGCGAGATTGTGGGCACCGGTTTTATCAACACGGTCATGCCGTTTCTTCGCTACCGCACGGGAGATTTTGCCACCTACGTCGGTGAGCGGTGCGAGGAGTGCGGTCGAGAACATCTGCTCGTGACGGATATTCGCGGCCATCGTATTCAAGAAACGTTGGTCGCTCGTGACGGCGCTCGTATTTCCTGGACCGCGTTGAATATGCACGATGATACGTTCGAGCGTGTGGTGCGGTTTCAATTCTATCAAGATACTCCCGGTCGCGCCGTGCTCCGTGTGGTGCCCGCGCAAGGTTTTTCGCGGGAAGATCAAACCCGGATTCAACGGAACCTCGGGGTTAAATTCGCCGGTCGTATGGATATTGAACTGGAGATGGTTGAGAGTATTCCGCTCTCTCGGAGTGGGAAAGCCATTTACGTGGATCAATGTCTAGCGGATATGTCTGATGTCATTTGAGCAATTGCCTTCTTCTCAGGAGCCTATGGAAAACCTTGCCGAAAAAATGGAAGCTCCGGACTCAGCTCTCTTCGTCGATCTCGATGGAACGCTGGTCGCCACGGACATTTTCGTTGAGCTATTGTTGAAATCCATCAAGCAGCATCCTTCTTTCCTGTTGAAAATGGCCGCACAGTTTCTGAGAGGGCGAGCGCAGCTCAAGCAAGCGATTGCCGAGCTGACGCCGTTTGACCCGGCGCATCTGCCGTATCGAAAAGAGGTCGTGAGCTTTATTGAGGCGGAGCGGAGCCGGGGGCGCTCCGTCATTTTAGCGACCGCGAGTGATTCCGCCTGGGCGCAGAAAGTCGCTCAACACCTCGGCCTCTTTGACGAGGTGCTCGCGAGCGATGGGCAGCGCAATTTGAAAGGGCGCGCAAAATTGGAGGCGATTGACAACTACTGTCAGCAGCATGGGGTTCGGGAATTTGCCTATATCGGAGATGCTGTTGTCGACTTGCCGATTTGGCAGCGAGCCGCCCAAGCGTATGTGGTGAATCCCACGTCGTCCTTGCTCCAGTTGCTCAAACAACTAGGGAATCCAGTGCAGGTGCTGGGAGGAGCGTCGTTCTCGTTGACGACGGTGGTGAAAGAATTGCGCCCCCAGCAGTGGGCCAAGAATTTTCTGTTACTCTTGCCTGTCCTCCTGGCTCACGAATTGTTCGACCTTGGCAAGCTGGCGGCGGCGTTCTGCTCTTTTGTCGCCTTTAGTCTCTGCGCTTCTTCTGTTTATGTCGTCAATGATTTGTTGGATGTGGACGCCGACCGACTGCATCCGCTGAAACGTCATCGGCCTTTTGCTTCGGGGGCATTGCCGATTGGTCTGGGACCGCCGCTCGCGTGCGGGCTGCTTGCGTCTGGCGCGTTGTTGTCCCTTGTTGCTCTTCCGTGGCGGTTCTTTGAAACCTTGGGCGTGTATTTGCTCGCCACTACGGCTTATTCTTTTTGGTTCAAGCGGGAAGCCTTGGTCGACGTGCTCCTGCTTGCCGGCCTCTATACCCTTCGGCTGGTGGCTGGCGGGGCGGCTACCGCCGTGCCCATTTCCGAGTGGCTGCTGGCCTTTTCTATGTTTTTCTTTACTTCGCTTGCGTTTGTAAAGCGCTATGCCGAGTTAGCCCGCCTGAGCGATGAAGGGCAGACGGCTGCCCGAGGGCGCGGGTATCTGGTTTCTGACTTGGGTCTCATTGAGAGTATGGGACCTACCTGGGGCTGTCTCTCCGTGCTGGTGTTCGCGTTGTATATTAACAGCGAGACCACGAAACAGCTTTACCCGAGCGTACAGGTGCTCTGGTTGGTGTGTCCGTTGCTGCTCTACTGGATTGGACGCATATGGTTTCTGGCGAAACGTCGTCAACTTGCTGAAGATCCGGTGGTGTTTGCTATGAAAGATCGGACCAGTCTCGTCATCGGCATCATGGTTGTTGTTCTCGGCGTGATCGCCGCGATGTGGCGATAAGGAAACGCGGCTCGGTTGGCGCAGCCTGAAGATCTACTTTACAATATGCAGTCAATTGAGATTCCTTTAGGCGGGTGGGGGAACGTTCCGATCGAACGTTGCCAGGTGTTTCGACCTGAAACGCTGGCGGTGACGCAAACCCTGGTGACGACAGGGGCGCCGCGAAGCTACATTCCGCGCGGGCTGGGCCGGGCCTATGGCGACGCCGCCCTCAATAAGCAGGGCGGCGTCACGGTGCAAACGGGACTGAATCACTTTTTAGCCTTTGATGAAGAAACGGGTATTCTCGAATGTGAAGCCGGAGTCTCCTTTGCGGAGATTATTCGGCATCTCCTCCCGCTCGGCTGGTTTTTACCGACGACCCCTGGCACAAAGTTCGTGACTGTTGGCGGGGCGATTGCCGCCGACATCCACGGAAAAAATCATCATGTGAGCGGCTCCTTCGGCAACTTCGTGCTGGATTTGACCTTGCTCACCGCGACCGGAGACTTGCTCCTCTGTTCGCCAACCCGCAACGCTGAAATCTTTTGGGCTACAGTTGGAGGCATGGGGTTGACTGGCGTTGTCGTACAGGCGCGGATTCAGTTAACCAAAGTTGAAAGCGCCTATGTCGATGTGGTCTATCGACGAACTGCCTCTCTTGACGAGGCTCTTGAACATTTCAGCGCCACGGATCACGCCTATCACTATTCCGTGGCGTGGGTAGACAGTTTCGCGTCTGGGGCTTCGCTAGGTCGCTCCGTGCTCATGCTCGCGAACGAGGCTAAGGCGATCAGTTTACCCAAGGCGGTTGCGGGCCGTCCTTTTTCCCTGCCGGAAAAGCATGGGATAACGATTCCGTTTCCTTGTCCCTCTCTTCTGCTCAATCCCCTGAGTTTGAAACTTTCCAACAGTATGTACTATGCCGTCCACCGGGATTCACGCCAAGTCGTGGATTACGACGCCTTTTTTTATCCGCTTGATAAAATACACAGTTGGAACCGTCTCTACGGGCGACGGGGGTTTGTCCAATATCAAGCGCTCTTCCCCAAAGAGACTGCACGTCGCGGATTGATCGAATTGCTTGAAAAGATCTCCAGTTCAAGAAAAGCCTCATTTTTAGCGGTCTTGAAGGGCAGCGGGGCGGCGAATCAGAGCTTTCTCTCGTACCTATATCCAGGCTATACTCTCGCCTTGGATTTTCCGAACACTGGCGACGATCTTCGCAAGCTCCTGCGTCAACTCGATGACATCCTCCTGCGGCATGGTGGGCGACTCTATCTGGCCAAGGACGCTATGATGACCGCCGACGCTTTCGCCGCCATGTATCCACGACTACGAGAATTTAAGGAAGTAAAGGCAAAAGTCGATCCCCAGAATAGGTTTGTTTCTTCTCAAGCCAGACGCTTGGGCATTGTGGAGGTTGCGTGAGTGAAAATGTCGCCATCTTCGGCGCCACGTCCGGCATTGCCCGCGCGCTCTGCCACGTGATGAGTCAACGAGGCTGCCGGTTGCTCTTGGCTGGCCGTGACCAAGAACAGTTAATGGCCTTTGCCACCGACTTGCATATTCGCTACCAACGGGACGTTCTGGTGGAGACTTTTGACGCTCTGGCCTTTGCCGACCATGCCGAGTTTTTTGCACGCTGCGTGCAACGCTTTAACGGTAATCTCACCGGGGTGGTGGTCTGTTACGGGTACATGACCGAGCAGACGAAAACCCAAGAGGATTTTGCCGAGGCCCGGCGCACGATCGACGTCAATTTTACTGCGGTAGTCTCGCTGCTCAATCTTGCTGCCCAGTATTTTGAACAACGTCAAGCGGGATATATTGCCGTAATTTCATCGGTGGCTGGCGACCGCGGACGACGCAGCAACTATACCTACGGAGCCGCGAAAGCTGGGTTGAGCGCGTATTTGCAAGGGCTGCGTCACCGATTACATCAGGCTGGCGTCAGCGTCCTGACCGTCAAACCCGGCTTTGTCGATACGGCAATGACGCAAGGAATGTTGAACCCCAATTCGCCGATCGTGGCGTCTCCCGAAAAAGTGGCAGGCGACATCGATCGGGCCATACGCAAGCAAAAAAATGTCATCTACACGCCCTGGTTTTGGCGAGGGATTATGACAATTATCTGCGCGCTCCCAGACCGGCTCTTCAATCGGCTGAGTCTGTGAAAGCAGAGAACCAGGCAGGGCGTGTCTCGAGGTTGCGATTTAGGGGACGCAGGTAAGAGGTAAGTATGGATGAGCACGGCATCTGTGGAGTTTTTTCATGTGTGGAATTTGTGGAATTTGTTTTACTGATCCTCGAGCAAAAGTAGACACAAGCCTAGTTGAAATAATGAATGATTCGCTGGCGCATCGTGGACCTGATGGGCAAGGGGTCTACGTCAACGGCCAAGTTGCCCTTGGACACCGCCGTCTCAGCATCATTGATCTCGCGACTGGGGATCAGCCTATCTATAACGAGGATCGCTCGCTCGCCATCGTTTTTAATGGGGAGATCTACAACTACAAGGAAATCCGGGCTGAGCTCTTGCAACGTGGACACCAACTTGCCACAGAATCTGACACAGAAGTCATTGTCCACCAGTATGAAGACTTCGGCGAGCGCTGTGTAGACGCCTTCAATGGCATGTTCGCGTTTGCTCTCTGGGATTCGCGACGGAAGCGTTTATTCGCGGCGCGCGACCGGTTCGGGGAAAAACCCTTTTATTACTATCAAGGACAAGGAAAATTTCTTTTTGCCAGCGAGCTAAAAGCCATTCTGAAAGATCCTACCGTGCCTAGAGAGGTCGATCTTGAGGCCATCGATGATTATCTGGCCTATGGGTATATACCTGCTCCAAAAACGATTTTTAAAGGCATTCGGAAGCTTGGGCCTGGACAGTATCTGGTCTGGGAGAATGGTCAATTGACGACGCACACTTATTGGCGGAGCCGCTTTGCTTCGGAACCACGTCGGGAAGAGGCCGACTATTTAGAGGAACTACACTGGCTCTTGAACGATGCCGTTCGTTTACGCTTACGTTCTGATGTGCCTGTCGGAGCTTTCTTGAGCGGTGGGTTAGATTCCAGCGGTATTGTCGCACTAGCTAGCGGGCAGCTTGATCGACCTTTGCAAACTTTTTCGGTGGGTTTTAGCGAGGCTGATTTTAACGAGCTGCGTGTCGCACGAAAAACTGCTCAGTTGTATGGCACTGATCACCACGAAATTCTCGTAAAAAATACTGATATCTCCGGTTTTTTTGATCTTGTTGCTCACTTTGACGAACCTTTCGGGGATCCCTCTATGTTACCCACGTATGCGATTACTCGGGAGGCGTCTTCTTTTGTCAAAGTGTGTCTTTCCGGCGATGCTGGCGATGAAGTTTTTGGCGGTTACACATCTTACCTTGAGGCTTTACAAGCAGCGAGGTTTGATTTTTTACCACCGTGGTTCAGAAAGTCGGTTTTTGGTTCAATTGCGTCGATGCTGCCAGATCATGTTCGTGGGAAAGGATTGCTGCGACGCCTTTCTGTTTCCGCAGCGCCTCGCTATCAGAGGGTTGTTGGACTTTTTGACATTGATGAAAGACGTGAGCTGTTGCAGCCTGATATCGCACGAAGCTGTGCGCGCGAAGGCGAGTTGTTTGAGTGCTATTTCAACCAGAACAATCGGGACTTACTCTCTCTCTGCCAAGAAGCTGATCTGAATACATACTTGTCTGAGGATATTCTAGTGAAAGTTGACCGGACGGCTATGAAGAACGCCTTAGAAGTGCGTGTCCCGTTTCTCGATCATCGCTTAGTCGACTTCATGAATACCTTGCCCTCAGATCTCAAAATCAAAGGGAGAACGCGGAAATATATTCTCAGAAAGCTCCTTGCGAATCTCATTCCGCAAGAGGTCCTGACCGGACCGAAACGAGGATTTGGGCTGCCCATCAAGCATTGGTTCCGCAGTGAGCTCAAGTCATTTGCTCATGACCTTCTCTTGTCCCCGACCAGTCGCAGCGGACAGTTTTTGCAATCTTCTGCTATTCGACGTTTGCTTGAAAACCACGATCGAGGAGGCCGAGACTTCAGCCGTCGCATCTGGGTGCTGTTGGTATTAGAGCAGTGGTGTCGATGCTTTCTTGTATGAAAATTACGAGAAACATAATAGTAAGCAGGGCCAGATCTGCCCGTGGTTTTCAATTCAAGACCAAAGGTTAGTAAAAACATCATGCAACCGTTGAACTGGTACATTCATCGCTTTCGTAGCATGTCGGTAGATGAAATTGTCTGGCGCTTCCAATCTTTGGTGCGCGATACACTGGACCGGCCCCGTTTTGCTCTCGGATTGTATCCTTCGTCTTCCGCCATTGTTTCTTCTCGCGTGCAAGAAGGAAAACCTCCTGGGTTTCGAGTGTCAGATATGCCTGTTGGAGAGTGGGCGCAGATGGATGTTTCCCGTCCACTCGAAGTACGGTGGCGTAAGCGCTTGTTGTCCGAAGCAGACTTGCTGGTGCAGCATCGGTTCAACTTTTTCAATCTCCGAGGACATTATCTTGGAGATCCCATAGACTGGAATCACGATCATGCGGCGGGTATCGCCGCCCCCATGCGTTTCGCCCCTACGATCGATTATCGCGACTACCGAGTGACCGGCGACGCGAAAATGGTCTGGGAGCCGAATCGCCACCAACATTTAGTCGTGCTGGGGCGCGCCTATCGGGCAAGTGGGGAAGTGCGGTATGCGCAAGCCTTGGTGGACCAACTGGATTCCTGGCTCCAGCAATGTCCCTTCGGCGTAGGGATGAATTGGCGGAGCCCCTTAGAGTTAGCAATTCGGCTCATTAACTGGGTGTGGGCTCTGGATCTCATTCAAGAGTCCGGCTTGCTCAAAGGCGACTTTGCCGCCCGCATGCTGCATGCCGTCTATCTTCATCTTTGGGAAATTACACGGAAGTATTCGCAAAGTTCTTCGGCCAATAACCATCTCATTGGGGAAGCTACCGGCGTATTCATCGCGACAAGCTACTTCGACGACTTACCAGGCTCCGCCCAGTGGCAAATGGAAAGCCACAAGATTATTGCCGATGAAATTGCGAAACAAACGTATGCGGATGGGTGCGGACGAGAACAAGCTCTCGGCTATCATCTTTTCGTTTTGCAGTTTTTTCTTCATGCTGGAATTGTCGCCCGTCACGTCAAGAAAGACTTTCCTGAAACGTATTGGTCGTGTTTGGAGCGGATGATTGCCTTCATTGGGATGTTGAGTGAAGCTGGGGGAGCCGTGCCGCTCTTTGGCGACTGTGATGACGGCTATGTGGTGAATCTTGGGGAGACACACGGCGATTGCCAGGGTCTACTTTCTGTTGGGGCCATCCTCTTCGGTCGGGCTGAGTTCAAAACCTGGGCGCGGGGTTGCGCGGAATCCTCTCGTTGGTTGCTTGGTGGGACAGCGCCTGCCCACTTTGAGGAAATTACACCCCTGCCGGCCGAGACGCCGCTTGTGTCCCGTGCGTTTCCTGACTCCGGGTATTATTTATTGCAGTCTGGTAAGAGTGGAGCGCCAAACCGCGTCAGTGTCCTTTTCGATTGCGGAGAATTGGGGTTCGGGGCTTTGGCTGCTCATGGTCATGCCGATGCCCTCAGTTTTACCTTGCGCGCCTTTGGCTCGGATATTTTTGTGGACCCTGGCACCTACGACTATTTTACTTTCCCAGAATGGCGGGAGTATTTTCGCAGTACGCGCGCTCACAATACTGTTGTTATTGATAATGTTGACCAGTCCACCATGCTTGGTCCCTTTTTATGGGGAAGTCGCGCCCAGGCGCGTTGTGTCGCTTGGCGGTCGCAGGGGCAAGGTGGTCGCGTGATTGGTGAGCATGACGGCTATACGAGGCTAATTGACCCCGTTACGCATCGACGGACACTGAACTTAGACGGCCAAGCAGGCGAGTTCATCATTCAGGATGACTTGATGACCGAGGGTCAACACGAAGCGGCTGTGTATTTTCACGTCGCCGAACATTGCGTAGTGTCTGGGTCCCGACCGAACTGTTATGAGATTCGTGTCGAGGGAGTTGCGGGTGGAGTCGTGACGCTTGAGTTCGACGCAAGATTGTCGACCGAACAACTCACTGCGAGTGAAGCCCCTATTGGCGGGTGGGTGAGCCGGGGCTACCACAAGAAAGCGCCGACTTCCACTATTGTTGGCCGAGGCATGTTCGTAGGCAAGACGACCTACGTTTGCCGAGTGACCATCCGCTAGAGGAGGGCAAGCTATGGCTGGTCATCAGGTTTGATAGCCGTAGCTCTCATTTAAGTCGCCCGCGATACGCGCAAACGTGGCAAGGTCATTGGCCGTCAACGTTTTTCTCCACTTTTCATCGAGGGTAATCTCTGAGGTGGTGTTCATGCGCATCGCGTTTCCCAGAATATGTTGTTCAGCCGAGAGAAAGTTTTTTTCCATTAAGGCAGGCTCCAGCTCCATGAACTGATACAGATTTGTAAGGAGCTGATCCGGATTTCGACAAAGATCTTCATAATGGATTTTTATCCACGTCTTGTCCGGTAGATAGCTCATCAACTGATCACATTCCAGTTGCTTTTGTTGCCATTCTTTCGCGGCAACCTCCATTGGCGCCTGGTAATGTTTCATATAGGAAGCGGCGGCTCCCCGCCCATCGCGAATAAGATAGATGGTTTTGGTCGGCCAATAGCTCGCCTCGACAAAAAATTTCAAGCGATTTGGGTCCTTTGATCCATCCAAAAAAACCCGCGCTCTTTTTTGTTGCGCTAATAATTCGATACAGGCTCTGTTTTTTTCGAGAATGGCGCAATACTTGCCCCACGCCCCGGGAACGAACTGTAACGCGAACATACGGAACTTCTCGAGCAGTGGACCACGAACGCTGGCGCGCAGCAGACGATCGAGGAGAGGGTGCTCCAAGCAGCGAAAATGCGTCCCGAAGTCGTCTAAATTCAAAGAGACCCCTTGATGGGCAAGGTCACTGATGAATTGTCGCCAAAAAAGGCACTCGCGAATCAGACTCCCACACGAGCAGTGATACGAATTTACATCACCAAGTGCGCTCGCCTTGAGTTCGCCTATGGTCGCTACTTCGGGATGGGTGGCGAGTAAAAAAGTTAATAAGGTAGACCCCGAATAGCTAAACGAAGTGATGTAGACTAGATTCATAACTGCCTTGCCTCTCTTCGCAAGTTGCGCCTCTTCCCCTGATTACCATTGACAAGGAGTTTTTGTGAGAGGCTGTATCGTCTCTCATCGGTCGATGTCTGGATTTCTCGAATGCTGCTGCTGGGGCGGTGCGCTTGCACGCTGTGAGGATGGGGAAGGAGCCAACTCCGTGTTGAAACCTGTTCCGCCCCCATCCTCACCAATGTTGCGTTTGGTCAGCCCTAGAGGCAACTACTAGAATAAACTGGCGAGTGAGCCGATATCGGGAGTTTTTCCGACAAAGGGGACAGTCTCAGTAAGGCCAGTAGTGGGGTCTACGTAGGAAACTGGTACTCCTGCTCCTTTAGCCAGGCTACTCAACTGCAAGCTGAAGGCGCGCCGCACCGTTTGCTGCAAGTACGCTACTTTTTGGTCGATACTCATGCCAGAGGGAAGGGCGACTATAAGCTGCCCCAGGCTATTCTTGAACAGTAAGGGATTGACAAATTGTTGAAACAGTTTGTCGTTCAGCGCCATATTGTTTGAGCAAATAGACCCTGAACAGGGCTGAATTGCCAACATCTTGGTTGGGCTGCCTTGTGCATCCAGGTTGTTTTTGAAACTGACGGCATCGGCAGGATAAGCTAGCCAGAAGCCCCCCTGCTGATTATCCATAGACAAGTTGTTCAGGAACGTGCCATTGTGTATCCGGAGAGAAAATCCGTTGATGTTGTGATAACTGATATTGTTGACATAAACGAGACCGCTCGTGCTGAGGAAGACCTTGAACCCGTTCGGGCCATCCCCCGGTGCACAGCAATCCATGGCGATATTGTCTTTTACCAAGGAATCGATGAACGAGATGTCCACGCCGTCATCAGTATTATGGAGCGTCACATTCCCCACTAACGCATTACGCGCGCACAGGTTACCTCCAGCGGCAAGTGAATTCACGCAGCCTTTAAATCCGGTGATCCCGTCTGAGTTTCCTCCTCCGGCGCTGTCGCCCAAGGCCGGGAGCACTCTAACACCATTGGCTTGATAGCCATTATCGTGAAAAAAAGACTGCATAATGACGTTATCGTCAAGCCGCTCAAGCGCCGTGGGCCGGACTGTCACCCCGCTGCCATGCCGGTCGTGGTGGGCTTCAACATGCTTGATCACGTTGGCGCTGCCGTCAAGCAGAATGCCAGCGTCCCAATTATCGTGCACTAGGACATGGTCCAAGACATTGTGATCGCCAGCAATCACTACTCCCCATCGATTGGAATTGGTTACCTCCAGTCCTTGCACGTGGATATAATCAGCTTGAATATTGATTAACGCTTCATTCGTGAGGCCAACGGGACCATCTGCAAGGCCATCTCCGTTGAGATCGCGATCTTCAAATCCATGTCCAGAGAGGATGACAGTTTCACTATTGTAGTTTTGAATGGTGATGGGGGCCTTGGCGGTTCCTGACATGATGGCGGTGACAAACGGCCTTGTCCGATCGTCAGGATGCACATAGGTGCCGCCTCGTATCTGAATAGTGTCGCCAGGAGAAGCGGCGGCGACGGCCCCTGGGATGGTAGGATACGGATGATTGATGCTGCCCAATGGCGCCCCAGGATTGGCGGGCGGCTTCATGTCGACGAAAAGATCGACGGCTCGGGCCGACGTCACTCCGAACAGTACGTAACTGGTAAGCAGCAAGCCAGAAACAAGCGCCGCTGAAAAGCGTATCGCTAACGTGTTATGGATAAAGAGGCGAAGAGATTTCCCTACCGCTACAGATGTTGTCATTGTACCCCCGTTGTTTTCGAGTTGCTCGCGAGCTGTGTCGTCAGCTAGGTTCCCGGAGAAGGGGGCTCAGCTGAACGCCCCACGGAGAACTCGAGGCCCTTGGGCTCTCTTCAGCAAATTGCCGGCCAGAGAAAAATTGAAAAAAATTGGGCCGTTACCTCAAGGCTTGGGGCAGGGCAGTGTTGAGAGACCAACGAGAATCGTCAGATTTTTGACCGCCCCCAACGATCACTCTCACAACGTTGTGCCGGAACACGAGAAGATGATGGAATGAGGGAAAACCCAAACTACTTTAAGGTTCCGCACAACTCGCCGACTGAAGAAATAAGGAACTTGGGGGTCCTGGGGTGGGATGGTAGGAACAACATCGCTAGGACTCAGCATTGTCGCACAGTGGAAATGAGAAAAAGTAGAGAATGCTATGAATAGTCAAGCGCTTTCGCACGCTCAACAGGCAAGTCGCGCGGACGAGGTCAAATCCGCACCGACGTTGGGATTGGCGATTCCATTCGTCCTATTGATGGTTGCCTCATGGCATATTCTTGCCGATCTCTTTATGGAGTGTTGGCGGAATCCAGATTACTCGCATGGGGTGTTGGTGCCGCTCTTTAGCGCGTTTTTCATCTGGCGGCGAAAAGAGGAGTTGAAGGCAAGCGCGTCTGAAGGGAGTTGGGGAGGACTCTTCATCCTCCTGTGCGGTGTGAGTCTTGCGATCCTCGGTGATACGGGAGCCGGACAATTTGTGCTGCGAAGCGCTCTCATTGTGATCTTGATGGGGCTAGTTGCTTTCCATTTTGGTGGACGCGTACTTTGTCTCGTCGCCTTTCCTCTCGCATTTTTGTGGTTCATGATTCCTCTTCCTGGAGTTGTTTTTTATGGAATGACGCTGAATCTCCAAGAACTGTCCTCGCGGAGCGCCGCTTTTGCACTTGATGGAATGGGCATTCCTGTGCTGCGTGATGGCAACATCCTACATTTAAGTGACATTAGCCTCGGAGTGACTGAAGCGTGTAGCGGCATTCGTTCGCTGATCTCTCTTTTGGCGCTGGCTACAGGCTGGGCGTATGTTTCCTATGCGCGACTCTTGCCTCGGTTTCTGCTCGTAGTGATGGCGATTCCCATTGCCATTGTCGCCAACGCCGTACGAATCGTATTGACTGGGATCATTGGGCAAAATGTGGGCATTGAGTATGCGGAAGGATTCTTCCATTCCTTTTCTGGGTGGGTCATCTTTTTGGTTGCTTTGATCTGTTTAAGCGGCATTCATAAGCTCATGCAATTCATGAACATACTCTCTGGGAGGAGCGCTGTATGACTCAGTGGGGGCGCATGATTCTTTCTTGTGTGCTGATCGCCAGCACGTTTGTTTTTCTCCACTCCCGCTCTCACGGAAAAATGACGCCATCTCATCAGGCGTTGGATCAATTCCCTACGACCATCGGTGACTGGAAAGCTGGGGAAGGCGAAATCTTTGGCAGTGACGTCCTTGGGGTTTTGAAGATGAGCGACTACGTGATGCGCCGTTACACGGATCCTACTGGAAGAAATCTCTGGCTCTACATTGGCTACTGGGCGTCTCAAGGCGGCGGCGGCGTGCCTCATTCTCCGAAGAGTTGTCTTCCCGGATCGGGGTGGGAGCCGATTGATTCACAACGCGTGCGCATTACGGTCGGCGAGCCTCCTCGCTCGATAGAAATTAATCGTTACGTTGTAGAAAAAGACGGGTACCGACAACTCGCCCTGTATTGGTATGATTTGCAAGGGCAAGTGATAAGCAACGACTTTCTGAGCCGTGTAGTCACGGTCAAGAATGCACTGGTGCGCAACCGCACGGATGGAGCACTGGTTCGTCTTACGAGCCCCCTCTATGGTAGTGTTGAGGACACCTTTGCCTACCAAGTCAAATATATCCAAGCCATGTATCCCACCCTAAAAGAGTTTCTTCCTGATTGAGGGTGATGGAACACAGCGGCGTGAACATGAATTGACCGGACTATTGACAATGTGAACTTCTGGCTCGTTCAGAGGAGGAGGCATTTTATGAAATATCGACATCAGCAATTAGTTCCCTCCCTTATTTTTTTATCCTTGCTGAGCGCATCGTGTGATCGCTCGCCCGAGGCGAAGAAGATTCGCTACTTGGAGCGTGGGGATCAATACTTTAATCAGCAGCAATACAAAAGCGCAATTCTTGAGTACCGCAACGCCTTGCGGCTTGATAAAAACAACCCGCATGCGATTCAAAAACTCGGACTCGCCTATTACCAGACGGGTGAGCTCGGTTCTTCTTTTCCGTTCTTGTTAAAAACCAAAGAACTTGTTCCGGGAGACATTGAGACGAGAGTGAAACTTGGGACCCTCTATCTTGGCGGTCAGAAGCCGGGGAACGCTCGCACGGAAGCGGATTTCATTTTAGCGAAGGAGCCTAAAAATTTCGAAGCCTTGTTATTATGGGCAGGCTCGGCGAGGACGCAGGAGGAAGTTGCGGAAGCAATTACCCGGTTAGAAGCTGCCCGAGCGGAATTTGGCGATCGCTCCAAGTTGCATCTTGCCATTGGGTCCTTACGGTTGCGCAGCAAAGATATCGAAGGCGCTGAACGTGAATTTAAGGAAGCGGTGGCGAAGGAGCCTCAGTCCGCGGAAGCGCACTCATTGTTAGCGGGCTTCTATCTAGCAAAACGAAACCCCACACTTGCTGAGCAGGAATTTAAAGCGGCTGCCGCGATTTCTCCCGTGGGCTCCCCAGCTCGTATTGCTTTAGTAGACTTTTATCTCTTGCTGCAAAAATCAGAAGAAGCCAAGCAGATGCTCGCGGAAATCACTAAAGAAGCCCCAGATTTTTTACCGGCTTGGCATCGGACCGCCCAGCTCGCGTTTGCCGAGAAGGACTATGAGAAAAGCCTGAGCGCGGTCGACGTCATTTTAAAGAAAGAGGCCGGGAATGTGGACGGCCACTTGTTACGGGGACAAATCCATTTAGCCAAAAATGAGACGAGCGAAGCGGTCACTGAATTCCAGACCGTGTTAAAAGCGGTGCCTCAATCCGCTCCTGCACGCTATCAGATGGCGCTCGCGCGCGTACAGGAGGGCAATCTTCAACAGGCCAAAGATGAGCTTCAGCAGGCGAAGACGGCGGTGCCGGACTTCACGGAAGCGATTATTCTGCTTGCGGAGTTAAACTTAAAAAGCGGCGCTGTACAACCTGTGATCGACGATTTGGAAGGGTTGATCAAAAAACAGCCGAAACTTCCACAGGCATATCTGTTGTTAGGCACTGCGTATCAGGCGCAGAACGATGCGGGGCGCGCCACTGAGGCGTATCGTCAATTCGCCGCTCTGGCGCCCCAGGGAGCGCAAGGGCCGTACCTCGTAGGAGTCGGGTTGCGTATGCAAGGGAAAACCGAGGAGGCGCGTGCGTCCTTTGAAGAAGCGCTGACCCGCACGCCAGATTTTGCCGAAGCGGTAGCGCAACTGGCCAGTCTTGATTTATCCGAGCAAAAACCCGATGTCGCTTTGGCGCGTGTACAAAAGCAAATCACGGCGACGCCAAACTCGGCTGATTTGTACACCTTGCTTGGCAGCGTACATCTCTTGCGAAAGGAAACAACAGAAGCCGAAGCAGCGTATGTGAAATCACTGGAGCTGAACCCGAAAGCGATTCCTCCATACCTGGCTCTAGGGGATCTCTATCTACGGGCTCAACGGTACGATGAGGCGCTTGCGAAACTGGAGCAAGTGCTCAAAATCGACTCGCGCAATCTGAATGCTTATCTCCTGATTGGGATGGTGCAAGAAGCGCGGGGCGGCATTCCTCAAGCGCAAGCGGCTTACGAGAAAGCGCTCGAAATGAATCCTCGCTCGGGAAGGGCGGCCAACAATCTTGCCTACATTTATGGCGAATATGGTGGAGACAAAGAGAAAGCCTTACAACTTGCGCAGAGGGCAAAAGAAGAATTACCGGAAGATCCTTCAGTGACTGATACCTTAGGGTGGGTGTTGTATAAGCGGGGAGTGTATGAGCGCGCCTTGAATTTGCTGTCCGAAAGCGCAGGAAAATTAAAGAAGAATGCTGAAGTGCAGTACCACCTCGGCATGACGCATTACAAACTCTCCCATCAAGCTGCGGCTAAGGAGGCGCTTACTCACGCCCTTGAGTTGAGTCCCACCTTTCGTGGAGCTGACGAAGCCAAACGCACCTTGGCGGAACTAGGAGCCTAACTCCATCCGAAACTAAACGGGAGTCGGGGTGAGCAGGAATGTAGGATAGCCTGATGGACGTATTGCTTGCCTGTATTGCCGCGTGTTTGAGTTGTGGCTTAGCGATCATCATGCTCCTGCACAATGCTCGCTCTCTTGCTCATCGCACCTTTGCGATTGGCATGGCGACGTTGGCGGTGGAAGCCGTGTGCCGCGCCTTCAGCCTCCAAGCTGACTCGTACGCCGAAATTCTCCATTGGCAATCCTGGCGTTTCGTGGCTACGGCGATGTTGCCTGGCGTGTGGCTCATGTTTAGCTTGAGCTTCGCGCGGGCGAATCCGTGGGAAATCTTGAAGGCGTGGCGGTGGAGCATTCTGGCTGTGTGGGTCAGTTCGCTGGGCTTAGCGTTGGGCAATATCGAGGACTTTTTCTACGATTTGCCGGCGCTTGACGAGTCGCCGCGCTGGACGATCGGACTAGGATGGTCTGGGTACTGCTTTCATGTCCTCTTTCTTCTGACGGCTGTGTTGATTCTCAGCAACCTTGAGAAGACCCTCAGAGCCTCCACCGGCAGCATGCGCGCTCGCATCAAGTTTATCATCCTTGGTGTGGGCAGCCTCTTTGCCGTGCGGGTGTACACTAATAGTCAGGCGGTGTTGTTTTCTTCGTTTAACGCCACTCTTGAGAGTATCAACATTAGCGCATTGACTGTGGCGGCCACCATTCTCTCCTTTGCTGTGGTGCGCTTCCGTCAGTCCGACGTGGCGCTGCAGTTATCCCCCACCTTCCTGTACAACTCGCTTGCGGTCGTGGTGGTCGGAGTCTACTTGGTGACGGTTGGCGGGCTTGCCGAGCTTGTGCGCGATGCGGGAGGGCAACAAGCGCTCTTTTTTGAAGTGTCTTTTGTTTTTTTAGCGCTGTTAGGATTTGTCATCGTTTGTCTCTCTGACCGGGCGCGACTCCGGTTCAAAAGTTTTATTAGTCGCCACCTACACCGACCGCGTTATGATTATCGCACTCAGTGGATGAATTTCACGGAAATGACCACGTCGCTCCAGGACGTGCCGTCGTTGTGTCGCGCTGTCACGACGATGGTCTCTGGTACACTAGGAGTTTCGTCAGTAACGATCTGGCTATTGGATGAAGAAAAAGAACGTCTGGTGTACGGAGGGTCAACTGTGTTCTCCGAAGCGCAGGCGCGGGAGTTGTCCTGCGCTACACGAAAAGTTGGAGACTTCATCTGCTTTATCAACCACCAGGATCGACTCGTTGATATGCAAGATACGTACGCGGTCCCCAGCCTGAGAGAGAGCGGTCCCAACTTGTGGCAGGAGGCGAAAATACGCTACTGCGTCCCCCTGTGTGGGGGAGGGGAATATCTGGGGATTCTCACTCTGTATGAGAGGCCCACGAATGAACCTTTGTCTTTAGAAGATGGGGAGTTGCTGAAAACTATTGCGGATCAAACGGCGAGCGTGTTGCTGCATCTGTCGCTTTCCCGGCAATTTGCGAAGGCTAAGGAGCTCGAAGCATTTCAAACGCTCTCGACGTTTTTTGTACACGATCTGAAAAATCTGGCTTCCACATTGTCGTTGACCGTCCAAAATTTGCCTGTTTACTATGACAATCCTGAATTTCGTGATGACGCGCTGCGCGTCATCACAAATAGTGTAGAGAAAATTAATTCGATGTGCGGTCGCCTCTCACAATTAGGGCGGACATTGGAAATCTGCCCCACTGAAGTTGAGCTCTCTTCGTTTGTCGCTTCGGCGTTAACTGACTTGAACGGCGCCTTGCAGGCGCGGCTCCTGCTTGATCTCCAGCCCGCGCCGTCCGTACGCATTGATGCAGAACAAATGCAGAAGGTGCTGGTGAATCTGGTGTTGAATGCGCAAGATGCAACCGGACCGAGCGGCGAGATTCGCGTGGGGACCTATAAAATGGATGGCTGGGCGGCGATGACAGTGAAGGACAATGGGTGCGGCATGTCGAAGGAGTTTCTGAATACGTCTTTGTTTCAACCTTTTCGCACCACGAAAAGTAAGGGACTGGGGATTGGTCTCTTCCAGAGCCGGAGGATTATCGAAGCGCATAGAGGAAAGATTGAAGTCGAAAGCGAAGTGGGGAAGGGCAGCACCTTTCGGGTCATCCTTCCTATTCAATAACTGCTTGGACAGCTCTCAGGTTCATCATTTTTTACGCTTATGTTTGATACACACAAGACTCCTTCTCAAGCGAAATTACTCGTTGTTGAAGACGACGAGAATATTCGCATGCAGATGAAATGGGCTTTCTCGCAAGAGTACGAGGTGGTCCTCGCTGAAGACCGGCCGAGCGCATTAGCAGCGGCGAAAAGAGACCATCCTGCCGTAGTGACTCTTGACCTTGGCCTTCCGCCGCGTCCGGGGTGTCCAGAAGAGGGTTTCCTGACGCTAGCTGACATGCTAGAACACAATCCGCTGACCAAGGTGATTGTGATCACGGGCCAGACGGAACGCAAGCACGCCATCCAAGCGATTGGTCAAGGGGCGTATGATTTTCTCTGTAAGCCTATTGAGGTGGAAGAACTCAAGGGTATTCTCCGGCGGGCCTTTCATGTGGCTCAACTCCAAGTGGAACATGGGCAACAAGATGTTGGCGGGCAGGGGACTATATTTGAGGACATGGTCGGTACGAGTCCACAAATGCTCTCTATGTTTGAGAAAGTTCGTAAAGTCGCACCGTCTGATGCCCCAGTGCTCATTCATGGAGAGAGTGGAACGGGGAAGGAGCTTGTCTCCCGTGCGATTCATCGCTTGAGCACTCGCAAAGGTGGACCGTTTGTCGCTATCAACTGCGGCGCCATTCCCGAGAATTTATTGGAGAGTGAACTCTTTGGTTACGAAAAAGGGGCTTTTACCGGAGCCCATGCTCAGCGGAAAGGTCGCGTTGAAGGGGCGGGGGGAGGCACGTTGTTTTTAGATGAAATTGGGGAGTTGCCGCTTCCGCTTCAGGTGAAACTCTTACGATTTCTCCAGGAGCATGTCATTGAACGCATCGGCGGGCGCGTGGAAATCCCAGTCGACGCCCGTATTGTTGCCGCGACGAATGTTGATCTCAAAAAAGCGATGAATGAAGGACGCTTCCGAGAGGATCTGTATTATCGGCTCGGAGTCGTCACCATTTCCTTGCCCCCCTTGCGGGAGCGAACCAGCGACTTGGCGCTTTTGGCGGATACCTTCCTCCAACAATACGCCGTGGAGCACCATAAGAAAGTGAAAGGATTTAGTCCTCGCGCCCACCAAGCGTTGTTTGCGCATTCGTGGCCCGGGAACATTCGCGAGTTGGAGAATCGCATTAAAAGGGCGGTGATCATGAGTGAGGGAGCCCGTCTTACACCCGAGGACTTAGAACTTTCCTCAGAGAAGAGTTCCGATGTGGGTCCGCTAAGCTTGAAGGATGCTCGAGAAAAAATGGAGAGGGAGTTTGTGCAAAAAGCTATTCTCCGGCATCAAGGAAATTTATCTCGCGTCGCCGCAGAACTTGGCGTCAGTCGCCCCACGCTTTATGATTTAGTAGAAAAGTTTGATTTAGGAAAGAAAGCCAGCGAACTGAAAGCGTAAGACGTCGCCTTAATAATGTCTAGAAAGGAGAAATATACTCTTCCCCTCCTTGACGCAACAGGAAACGCTTTCGCCTCTCTTTTGTTTCTTTCTGGCGTCGTCCTCTTCCGTTTCGCTCATTGATTTTCCTACTGTCGGTTCCCCGCCCCGTCCCATGGCTCTTTTGCATTGGGCCATCGCGCGACGCATTCAATAAACAAGCATAAAGATCGTGTCAACAACGGCGACAAAGCGTACTCTGTCGTCGTTGTCTCCTTTGCTCGTCTAGGTCAGACAGCTTCGTCTTGCTTTCGACCTAGGGCTTCGTCGATCATGTGTTCGGGAACACGAGCGTAATGGTCGAATTCCATCGTGTACGTCGCTCGACCTTGCGTCAATGAACGCACTGCTGTGGCGTAGCCGAACATCGTCGCAAGGGGGACGTTGGCGGAAATAGTCCGGAGACCTCCGCCGCGTTCGCCCAGTTCGGTGACACGGCCGCGTCTCGATTGGAGATCGCCCATGACGGCTCCCATGTAGTCCTCGGGTATCACCACTTCCACTTTCATAATCGGTTCGAGCAGAACCGGCTTGGCTTTTTTGACGGCTTCTTTGAATCCGATCGAGCCCGCTAACTGGAATGACATTTCTGAGGAGTCAACTTCGTGAAAGGTGCCATCGTAAAGAGTGACGGTAGTGTTCAAGAGTTGATAACCATACGTCACTCCACTCAGGGCAGCTTCGCGCACCCCTTTTTCTACTGCGGGGATATATTCTTTTGGGACGGCGCCCCCTTTAATACCATTCACAAAAACAAGCCCTTCATTTTCATTCGGCTCGATTTTGAGATAGACGTGTCCGTATTGTCCTCGTCCGCCGGACTGCCGAATATATTTGCCTTCTGCTTCAGCCGGACGAGTGATCGTCTCTCGATAGGCCACTTGTGGCGCGCCTGTACTGACCGCAACCTTGAACTCTCGAACGAGGCGATCGATGATAATTTCAAGATGCAGTTCGCCCATCCCCGAAATCAAGGTTTGCCCAGTTTCCTGATTCGTCTGGACCATCAACGTGGGGTCTTCAGACGAAAGCCGTTGCAGCGCCAATCCCAGCTTCTCGGAGTCGGTTTTGGTTTTGGGTTCGATGGCGAGGGAAATCACAGGTTCTTTGAACGAGATCGTCTCTAGCACCACGGGTCGATCACGATCTGTGATGGTGTCTCCGGTGGTGAAATTTCTTAACCCCACGGCGGCAATAATATCGCCGGCAGTGGCGGCGTCGATATCTTCTTTTTTGTTGGCGAGCATGCGGCAAAGCCGGCCGACACGTTCGGTTTGTCTCGTTCGTGGGTTAAACACCATATCGCCGGTTTTTAAGCTGCCGCTATAGAGACGGAGGAAGGTCAACTGTCCTGAATAAGGATCATGCATGGTTTTGAACGCGAGCGCCGCACAGATCGCGTCGTTCACTCGCCACGTGCGCTCCTCTCCATCCGGAGTCAGGCCGTGTATCGGTTTGGTTGGCGGCGGCAGATACGTGACGATAGCGTCAAGCAGCGGTTGAACGCCTTTATTCCGTAACGCGGTGCCGCACAGCACGGGGAACAGCCCCATTTCTTGAGTCTTCTTGCGAACAGCTCCAATGAGTTCTTCCTGACTGAGCGTTTCTCCTGAGAGATATTTTTCCAGGAGCGCATCTTCAGCGTCAGCCACCATTTCAATTAATTGTTCGCGATAGTGAGCAACCTCTTCCTGCATATCAGCAGGGATTGCTTCTCGATGAAATTTCGCACCCAGCGTATCTTCTTCCCAAATCACGGCTTCCTGCTTGATGAGATCAACCACGCCGCGAAACGTATCTTCTTGGCCGACCGGCAATTGCAAGATGAGTGGCTTGGCTCCGAGTCTTGTAGTGATTTGTTGCACCACGCCGTGAAAGTCTGCACCGATACGGTCTAGTTTGTTAATAAAAACAATACGCGGTACGTGGTACTTATCCGCTTGACGCCAGACAGTCTCCGATTGGGGCTCCACCCCACCGACGCCGCAAAAGACGACCACCGCACCGTCGAGCACGCGTAAGCTGCGTTCGACTTCCGTGGTGAAATCGACGTGCCCCGGCGTATCGATGATATTAATTTGCTGCCCGAGCCATTCGCAGGTAATGGCGGCGGCGGTGATGGTAATGCCGCGTTCGCGTTCTTGCGGCATCCAGTCGGTGACGGCGGTTCCTTCGTGGACCTCGCCAATTTTGTGGGAGACGCCGGTATAATATAAAATGCGTTCGCTTACCGTGGTTTTCCCACTGTCAACATGGGCAACGATGCCAATATTACGAATTTTCTCTAAGGGGATAGACATACTCCTCTCCGTCGCTGGGGCCCTCGGTTGTACGCAGCCTGATATTGAAAATGTGAAATGCTCGATTATGAACAGGGCTGCGCCTTTGAAACGGACTTGCCCTACTCGTGTGATGATACAGTAATGCAACTAAGATACATGAAAAATTCCCTCAATAAAAGAGGCGTTTAGCGATTCTAGAGGAAATTGATGGAAAAGGAACCGATAGAAATCACGACTTCTTGCTTCGGGAAGTGTTTTTCTTTATACACAGGAGGTCAGTAATTGCTATGAGTACGAACCTTGATGAACCTCCCCCAGGTTCCTTTGCGCGAGCTTCCTCACTCGCAAACCACCATATTTCTCCTATGACAGACATTATACACGTTCCAGGAGCGGAAACCGCACGGTCTCCACATATTACTGTTACAAACCTACTAGGGCCAGTGGTGACGAAAGGCAAATTTTTCTTCGTTGATGGAGAAAAATTCTTTATTAAGGGCGTTACTTACGGACCATTTGCTCCAGCTTCACATGGAGCCCCATTCCCAGAACGAGAACGCATTGAGCTGGATTTTACGTTGATGCGGGAAATGGGCGCCAATACCTTTCGTACTTTTACCGTGCCGCCGCGTTGGTTGCTCGATATGGCGAGCGCCTATCGGCTCCGCGTCATTGTCGGCATCCCCTGGGCTGAGCATGTGGCTTTCCTTGATTCTCCCGTGCTGACGCAACAGGTCCGGCAGACGATTGAAAATGGTGTGCGTGCCTGTCGTGGCCATACCGCCGTGTTGGCCTGCCTCGTCGGCAACGAGATCCCTCCGGATATGGCCCGCTGGCATGGCCCGGAAAGCGTACGCGGGTTCCTGCGAGAGCTTATCGAGGTTGTCAAAACAACCGACCCTGACCGCCTCGTCAGTTACGCGAACTTTCCTTCCACTGAATATCTTGATGTTGATTTCGCGGATTTCGTTTCTTTCAATGTCTATCTCCATCGCGAAGACTCGTTCCGCAGCTATCTGTCTCATCTCCATAACTTGTCGGAAGATAAACCGTTGATCCTCACGGAATTTGGTATCGACTCAATCCGTGAAGGACGTGAGTTTCAGTCTCAGACACTAGCCTGGCAGATGAAGGCCGGATTCGAGATGGGGCTAGCTGGTGAAGTCATTTTTGCATGGACGGACGATTGGTACGCGCTACCACTCTCTGGCGAGGGCGGGTTCCAGGTGGAAGATTGGGCCTTTGGGATGGTTGACCGAGAGCGGAATAAGAAACCGGCCTTCTCCACGCTCCAGAAGTGCTTTCAATCTGAATTGCCGCCCTTGTTGCCTTCGTACCCAAAGGTGTCGGTGGTCGTGTGCGCCTATAATGCAGAGCGCACAATGGCGGCGTGTCTTGCTTCTTTAGAAAAGTTAAACTACCAGAATTACGAAGTGATCGTGGTGAATGACGGATCGACTGACCGGACAAGGGCTATCTCTGAACAATTTGACTCTATCCATCTCATCAATCAGGAAAACAAAGGGCTTAGCGCCGCGCGGAATGTTGGCATCGAAGCCGCCACTGGTGAGATCATCGCCTTTACCGATTCCGATTGTGTGGCCGATCCCGATTGGTTGACCTATTTGGTGGGCACCTTTCTGCGGACCGGACGCTCCGCAGTCGGAGGTCCGAATTTTCCGCCTCCGGAAGATACCCTCGTGCCTTCAGCCGTTGCCGTCTCTCCCGGTGGACCGACTCACGTATTGCTGAACGACGAAGTTGCGGAGCATATCCCAGGGTGCAACATGGCCTTCAGGAAAAAAGTCCTTGAAGAAATCTCGGGCTTTGATCCAGTGTTTCGCGCCGCTGGTGATGATGTGGATCTTTGTTGGCGGTTACAGAATGCAGGCTATCCAATTGGGTTCAGTCCAGCCGCAATCGTGTGGCACTTCCGGCGCAACACTGTCAAAGCCTATCTCAATCAACAGCGAGGCTATGGCAAAGCAGAGGCGCAGCTCTACTTCAAACATCCCTATCGCTTTAACCTCTTGGGGCAGTCTCGCTGGCTTGGCCGTATCTATGGTGATCTGTCCTCATTTTTCCTTTCCAGCCGACCAGTAATCTATTCTGGCGCTTTCGGTCGCGGGTTATTTCAGACGGTCTACGAGTCTCCGTCCTCGCTGATGGCTTTCTTGCCGCTGACGTTGGAATGGAATGTGATAGCGCTTGCTTTACTGCTGGCCGCCTTCTGGGGCGGAGGCTATTTATGGCTTGGCGCAATCCCGTTGCTGATGTCGCTGTGGTGGTGTGTCGCCAGCGCAACGCAGGCAAAAATTGATCCGCGCTTTGACGACTGGCGCTCACGATTACTGGTGGCGCTCCTGGTCTATACTGGGCCTCTGGTGCGGAGCTTCGAGCGCTATCGCTGGCGCGTTCGTGGTTTGACGAATGTTGAAACGATTCAATACGCCGAAGCCGGTCAGGAGCCTGAAATGTTGTGGCGCGAACGAGCGCTGCGCCTTGCGTATTGGAGCGAACAAGGCGTCGAAAAAGAGAATCTTCTCTATGGACTCTTGGATTTTCTCCTCCCTCGAAAATATCTGATCACCACGGACCAGGGCTGGAATGATTGGGATCTGGAAATTTCGCGCGGCATTTGGTCAAAAGCGCAACTGAGAATCGGGACGGAGAATCATAGCGGGATGAAGCGACTCTTACGCGTTCACTGCGCAGTCCGGCTGTCGCAACCTGCTCGACTGGCGCTGGCGGGTTATGTGGTCGTTGGCAGTCTCGGTCTTCTGCTTGGTCTTCCTGCGTTATTCATTGCCGCCCTTTTAATTGGATTAGCTAACTGTGGCGTGATTGCCTATCAAAACTTTCGCCTTGGACGCGTGATGTACCACGCGGTGGAAATCGTGGCGAAACGACTGGATCTTGCTCCAGTCTCCAATAATGGAAGGTCATAACGATTATGCTTTCCACACTTCAGCGGCAGGTGCTCGCTTCGTTGCGACCTTACCGCACGCAATTCCTATTCGCTGTCGGTCAAGTGGCGCTGATTACCGGGGCCGAGCTGTTCAAGCCGTGGCCGCTGAAAGTCATCATCGACCATGTGTTGGGCAACAAACCGTTACCTTGGAGCTGGGCCTCCCAGTGGTCACAGCATGAGTTATTGTTTGCTGTTTGTCTCAGCATGGTGGCGGTCTATCTGCTGCTGGGTGGATTGAACGTGTTGAATAACTATACCACGATTCGTATCGGACAAAGCATGGTCAACGACTTGCGCGGCGCCGTGTATAGTCACCTCCAGCGGCTCTCCCTTGCCTTTCACCATCGTCGCCAAGTGGGTGATCTGCTGTACCGCGTCACTGCGGACACCTACGCAATCCAGACGCTCACCATGAATGGGATTTTTCCTATTCTTATTTCGCTGGGCCTGCTAATCGGCATGTCGCTCGTCATGTTTCGGATTGACTGGACACTGACGCTCCTTGCGCTCTCTGTGTGCCCCATCTTGTTTCTCGCTATTTCAGCGATGAGCAGGCAGATTAACCAGGCCGCGACGATTGCGCATGAGCGCGAGAGCACGATCTATTCCTTAGTGCAGCGTTCGATGTCGGCGATCCGCGTCATCCAGGCCTTTACCAAAGAGGAAGCTGAACATCGTCGGTTTATGACCGCCAGCGCGGAAAGTCTGTCGGCCAATTTGCGTTTGTATACTTTGCAAACGTTTTATTCCGGCGTGGTGAATGTCGTGATTGCGCTGGGTACGGCGGTAGTCGTTTGGGTTGGGGCTCGACACGTGCTGACCGGCCTCTTAAGCGTCGGTGATCTTGTCGTGTTTACTGCGTACCTGGCCTCCCTCTACGGGCCGATCAATACGATCAGTCAAACGTTGGGCTTGATTGAAGGGGGCAAAGCTGGTTTGCAGCGTGTCCAAGAGATTCTGACGGTTGAGCGGGATCTACCCGAAGGAAAACGTGGGCTCTCGCGCGCCGAAGTCAAAGGAGAGATTACGTTTGAAGGGGTAGCCTTTGGATACCAGCCGGATCAGCCTGTGCTGCGCGACGTGAATCTGAAGATTTTGCCGGGACAAACCGTAGCGATTGTGGGTCCGACCGGCGCTGGCAAGTCGACGCTTGTGAGCCTCGTGCCCCGGTTTTACGATCCGCAGCAGGGAAGGGTGCTGCTTGATGGGGTTGACATACGAGAATACACGCTGACCGCGCTGCGCCAGCAAGTAGCGATGGTGCTCCAACCGCCCTTGGTCTTCCCTCTCACGGTGGCGGAAAACATTGCCTATGGTCGCCCAGAAGCAACACGAGAGGAGATCGAGCACGCGGCGCGGCTCGCGCGTATCCATGAGAAAATCATGAGCCTTCCGCAAGGGTACGACGCGATCGTCAGTGAGCAAGGGTCGACGTTGTCCGAAGGGGAACGTCAACGGCTGACCATTGCCCGCGCCATTTTGCGGAACGCTCCTATTTTGATTCTCGACGAGCCGACTTCTTCCGTTGATGCGGAAACCGAAGCGTTAATTATGGAAGGTTTGGAGCGACTGATTGGTGGGCGCACGACCTTCATCATTGCCCATCGTCTGTCGACTGTGCGGAAAGCCGATGTGATTCTGGTGGTTCGGGGCGGACACATCGCGGAACAAGGATCGTTTGCCGAACTGCTGCGCCGACGAGGACATTTTGCCGCCCTCTACAAGACGCAGTTCAGCGATCAGGAGGAACCTCAACGTGCCGTCTCGTAAAACAATCCTTGTCCTACATCTTGCTGGCCAATATCCGCTGGCTGGCGTCGTGTGGCAAGCGCTTCATTATTTAGTGGGACTGCGTCAACTCGGACATGATGTCTATTATGTAGAAGACTCTGGCGCGCCCCCGTATGACCCGCGTGTAAAGAGCATTGTGATGGACCCCACGTACAATGTGAGCTGTCTGCAGAAAACCCTCGATCGATTTGGGTTTGGGGATCACTGGGTTTACTGGGATATGGCCTCGGATAGTTATTTCGGGCGCACCCAGCGTCAACTGGAAACATTATACGAAAGAGCTGATCTTATTTTGAATCTCTGCGGCGCTTCCTGGCCACGGGCGGAGCAGCGACGCGGCGGGCCATTGGTCTATGTACAAACCGATCCGGTGTACGAGCAAATTCTGGCGTCGCAGGGAGACGCCCGCATGATGACGATGCTCTCCGCCCACGATGTGCGCTTTACCTACGGGGAGAATCTTGGGGCTGCTGATTGCCCGATTCCTCTGGGTGGATTTTCGTGGAAGGTGACGCGTCCTCCCGTAGTGGTCGATTTGTGGCAACCGCAGATTGATTCCTCACGTCGCTATTTCACGACGGTGGCGACGTGGCATAACAAAGGCAAAGACATCACCTTTGAGGGAGAAACGTATTATTGGTCAAAACATGTAAATTTTCTCAAATATATTCAACTGCCTCAACGCACTACCCAGCCGTTTGAGTTGGCGGTTGAGACTGGAGACGAAGCCGTACGCGCTGAATTAACTTCGTTAGGGTGGCGTTTGGTCGAAGCGTCAGAGCGGTCCGCAACGGTGGAAGGGTACCAGGACTACATCTACGCCTCGCGGGGAGAATTCACGGTCGCCAAAGATATCTATGCGCGACCGCGCAGCGGCTGGTTTAGCGATCGGACCGTCTGTTACCTGGCGGCGGGAAAACCTGTGGTGACACAGGAGACTGGTTTTAGCAAATTCGTGCCGGTTGGGCGCGGACTTTTTTCTTTTTCCACTATGGAGGAAGCCGTCGCCGCCTTTGAGGCGATCAACGCGGACTACGTGCAACATGCGCGCGCCGCGCGAGAGGTCGCGGAACAATACTTTGGCGCGGAATCCATCTTGCGCAAACTCCTCCGCGACGCCGACGTGATATGAAGAAGGCGGGCTACACGAACGTGCATGCTCCACGTGTTGTCGAATGGTCTTGGTGGAGAACGGTGTCCTATGCCTGCCCGTGACATCATTGTGGTCTTGGGATTACTTGGACAATTTCCCCTTGCGGGTATTGCCTGGCAGCTCATCCATCATTTGGTCGGTTTGCAACGATTAGGGTTTGATGTTTTTTACATTGAAGAAACTGGCGCCGTTCCCTACGATCCGCGCACGAAGAATCTCGCGAACGATTGTTCCTATAGTGTGCGTTTCATTCAAGAAACCCTGCAAGCCTACGGGTTCGGGGAAAAGTGGGCGTATCGAGAGGGGCTTACGCATCAGTGGCACGGCCTGTCGGAACAGCACGTGCGACAACTCTTTCATGATGCGCTCTGCGTCCTCAATTTGTGCGGCTCCAGCCATCCGGAAACGTTGACATATCTCCCTAAGGGAAAATTCGTGTATCTTGAAACCGATCCCGTCTTGTATCAAGTGCGATTAGCGCAGGGCGATGAGGCCGCGCTCCGCTTTCTTGGTGGCCATGACGCGCATGCAACGTATGGAGAAAATTTGGGAGCGTCAGATTGTTCGATTCCTCTAACGCACTTCCAGTGGTGCAAAACTCGTCCACCTGTGGTGCTTGATTTATGGCCCACGGGCGTTAACGCCTCGTGCCAACGGTTCACTACGATCGCCACTTGGCATAATCGTGGGAAGGACATTTGTTTCGCTGGAGAAACGTATCACTGGTCGAAACATTTGAATTTTTTGGCCGTGGTGGATCTCCCTCGGCGCACCGACCAAATGTTAGAGCTTGGTGTAGACATTGATGACAAGAATTCACTAAACATCTTCCAGCGACAAGGGTGGATTTTGACGAATCCACTCGCAGTTTCTCACGACATGCAGTGCTACCAGCATTACATCCTCGCGTCACGAGGAGAGTTTACTGTCTCGAAGGATGTTGTGGTGCGCACTAACAGCGGCTGGTTCAGCGATCGCAGCGTGTGTTACTTGGCGGCAGGAAAGCCAGTGGTGACTCAGGAGACGGGGTTCAGTAAATTCATCCCAACGGGACGCGGACTGTTTGCGTTTTCTACCGCCGAAGAGGCGAGCGTTGCGTTAGCGGCTATCGCTCAAGATTATGCAGGTCAGGCTCGTGCGGCGCGAGAGATCGCACGGGCATACTTCGATGCGGCTGTGGTGTTAACGGCGCTCTTGCGAGACACCGGGGTGATGTCATGAGCGGCGAGGATGGGGGAAAGGTATGGCGAAGCGTATTATAGTGTCCGGAGCTATCAGCTACTATCCCTTAGGCGGTGCGGGCAATGCCTGGGCCTTTCTGCAATATCTCCTTGGTTTTCGGCAACTGGGATTTGAGACGTACTGTGTCGAGCAACTCAATGCCAAGGACTGTGTGGATGCTGAGGGTAAATCGACATCTTTTGTTGATAGTGTAAACGCCCATTCTTTTCAAACCGTGATGGCTCAGTTCGGTTTCAGTGGATGGGCGGCCTTGCTGGCCGGAGAAGGCGAAGCGCATGTGGGGCTTTCCTTGGCGGAAGTTGAAAAACTCGCTGCGGACGCCGTGCTGCTCATCAATCTCTCTGGACGTCTTCGGTTTCCCAAGATTCTCCAGGCTGTCCGACGTCGCTTGTATCTGGACCTTGATCCTGGGTACACCCAGATTTGGCAAGCGCAATACGGGATTGATATGAATTTGAAGGGGCACGATGTGTACGCCACCGTCGGGTTGAACCTGGGGCAACCTGACTGTCCGCTGCCGACCTGTGGCCTCCAGTGGCAAACCACGCTACCGCCGGTAGTGTTGAGCGAATGGGAAACGAGCGACCCCCCAGGAGAGGCCTATTCGACCGTGGCGGATTGGCGCGGATTCAAGCCAATTGAATGGCAGGGCGTGTGGTATGGGCAGAAAGCAGATGAGTTTTTGCGTCTCTTAGATCTGCCCGGTCGGGTTGCTCCGCCTCTGGAGATTTGTTTGCTGATTAACGAGAACGAGCCGGATCGGGAAAAGCTGGAACGACATGGCTGGCGTATCGTGTCCCCCTTCCGTTATGCGGCGACTCCTGCAAGCTACCGGGAGTATATTGTTCATGCACGCGGTGAGTTTACCGTAGTAAAACCGGGCTATGCGCTCGGCCATTCCGGTTGGTTCAGCGATCGCAGCGCTTCCTATCTCGCCGCTGGTCGGCCAGTCATCGTGCAAGACACCGGCGTTGGTCGATACCTGCCGGTCAATGCCGGGCTCCTCACATTCACCGACCTGGAAAGCGCCGTTGCCGCCATTGAAGAAGTTGAACAGAATTATACCCAGCATGCAGCAGCCGCTGCGGCGTTCGCTCGTGAATACTTGGATTCAACTCGCGTCCTCTCTCACCTATTGCAGCTCGCCGGCGTGTGAGGATTGCTCAAGGAACGTATGGCACAATATCTGATTGTGAACGCCGACGACTTCGGCTATGCCCACGGCGTCAACGCCGGCATTATCGCGGCCCACGACCACGGCATTGTCTTGAGCACCAGCTTGATGGTGGATATGCCGCTAGCGCGAGAAGCGGCAAGGCTAGCGGCTGCTCATCCTAGTCTTGGCGTAGGACTCCATTTTACCGTGACCGATACGAAAGGAGCTAAGGTTGATTTAGAGGATGTCGTCGCCATCGAAAAAGAGTTCCAGCGCCAGTATCAATTGTGTTGTGATTTACTAGGTCACCTTCCCACCCATATCGATTCGCACCATCATGTCCACCTGCGCCAGGAGTTATTTCCTCTTTTTGCGACGTGGGCGGCGGAACGACAAGTGCAGCTCCGTGGTCATGGTTCGGTAAGCTATAACGGCGGATTTTATGGCCAGTGGTATGATGAAGATTGGCGATCTCACCCGGCTCCTGAACTGATCGGTATTGAGAATCTAGAGAAGATTATCCGCGAACTGCCAATCGGAGCCACAGAGCTCGCTTGTCATCCCGCCTATCTTTCTCCGGATCTTGAGAGTTCCTACGCTGCTGAACGCGAGATCGAATTGACAACTCTCTTGCATCCCCGTGTGCCTTCCTTGATTTGTGACTTGGGCATTACGCTTGTGAACTTTGCGACGCTGCCGACCCTGATGGAGGCGAAGAATGTGGCTGCCTGACCGCTTGCGCACGGTGTGGAACGACGTCGAAATTGGTCTTCTCGGTAAAGAGGAAGCGCAAGTAGTGCAAGACCGCGAACTCGACATGTATCATAGCGTATGGCGGGAAGCTTTGCTCCGACCAAGCGAGCAAGACCTGCGCGGAAGTTTATTGCGAGAAGTGGCGGATTACTACGGGATAGCCGATCTTGAGAAAGTTGACCAGCTTTGTTCCGATGCGGTGGCGACCATGCGCCAGGAATGGGAACAACGGATCGATCCCAGCAAACGTGAGAGCATCGAAAGTTTTTATCAAAGCGCGACAATGGTGCACGATCTGATGGGTTGGCATTCCTTACGTGATGATACTGGCCCATTGGGCTACGTATTGGGTTTGGAGATCGCGCAAGCATATCAGGTAGGCGCTTGCCTCGATTTTGGCTCCGGCGTTGGCTCCGGTGCGTTGCTCTTCACGCACGCCGGGGTGCGCATGACGCTGGCGGATATTTCCGCAACGTTGTTGGACTTCGCGCGCTGGCGTTTCACTCAACGTGCGTTAGCGGCTGATTTTATTGATCTGAATACCTGCGCGCTTCCCACTGCGCGCTTCGATATGATTCTCGCGATGGACGTGTTTGAGCATTTGGTTGACCCTGTGGAAACCCTAACACAGCTCTGGCGCGCGCTGCGGCCTGGGGGACTGTTCTTTGGCCGTATTCAAGTTGAGGACGCTGGGACCCATCCTCAACATATCGTCCGGGACTTCGAGCCGACGTTTGCTCGCATGCGCGATCTCGGGCTCGTCGAAATCTGGCGCGACACCTGGTTGTGGGGGCACCAATTGTTTCAGAAGCGTTTCCCTTAATCTTTATACTTCTGCAACAAGTTCCTGGCAATCACAATTTTCTGAATCTCGCTGGTTCCCTCGCCAATAATCATCAGCGGCGCATCGCGATAAAACCGTTCGACCGGAAATTCTTGCGTGTAGCCGTATCCGCCGAGAATGCGCATGGCTTCGAGGGAGACCTCTTGGCACGATTCCGAAGCGAAGAGCTTGGCCATGCCCGCCTCCAAATCACACCGTTCGCCTTTATCCTTCTTGGTCGCTGCTTGATACACCAGTAACCGCGACGCTTCAATCTTCGTGGCCATGTCCGCGAGCTTGAGTTGTATCGCTTGGTGTTCACAAATGGGCTTGCCGAACGTCTGCCGTTGCTGCGAGTAGCGAATCGCCTCCTCGAAAGCGGCTTGCGCCACGCCCACCGCACGAGCGGCGACGTTGATCCGTCCCACCTCTAATCCTCCCATGACCTGCTTAAATCCTTGTCCCTCTTTTTCGCCAATAATGTTCGCTGTCGGAACTGGAAAATCCTCGAACGCCAGTTCACAAGTATCCAATCCTTTGTAGCCTAACTTTTTGATGTCGCGGCTGACCGTGAGCCCCGGTGCGCCTTTCTCGGCGATGAACAGCGTGATCCCGGCATAAGCAGGCTTCGCCGCGGGATCTGTTTTTGCGGCGACACACAACGTATTGCCGTGGCGACTGTTGGTGATAAACATCTTGGCGCCGTTAAGCAGATATACGTCTCCATTCTTTTTTGCAGTGGCGCGGATGTTCTGCACATCGCTGCCGGCGTGCGGTTCGGTCAACGCGAGCCCGCCACGTTTCTCGCCTTTGGCCATTGCCGGCAGGAACCGCTGCTTTTGTTCTTCCGTACCGAAGAGGGAGATGATGTGGGCAAAGAGCAGATGCGAGTTCAGCACGCCGCTCAAGCTCATCCAACCTCGGCAAATCTCTTCGATCATCATGGCGTAGGTGGTGAAGGAGACGCCCATACCGCCGTACTCGGCTGGAATAATCGCTCCGAAGAGTCCCAGCTCTTTCATGCGATCGACGAGTGCGTGCGGGTACTCGTCACGATGTTCCATTTCGCTAGCGACAGGTTTGACTTCTCGTTCAATAAAGCGACGAACCGTGGCGATGATTTGTTGCTGCTCTTCACTCAAGACAATCATGGGCGACTTCCTCTCTGTTGGGCAGTAACTGGACACTTGACCACCTTTGAGAAAAGAGATCAAGGTGTTGGAGAGTCGTTGCGCGAATTCGGTTGACCTGCGCCTTGACCCTCCGAGGTTTTGGGCTTATGGTTCGGCGGCAACGGATATGGAGTCATAAGCATGGATCGTGACGCTGCTTCTCCAACTCGTTCTGGGGGATCGCTAGCTAGGCTTCAGGTGATCGAAACCAGCGTCCTCCAGGCTGTTCCAGGTGCGTCCTGCTCTTGGCGGATTTCACTTCCCGCAGCATTAGATGAAGATTGCCAAGTAGATAATGGAGACATGTTATGGCGGATCAACTACTCAACGGAATCAAAGTCGTTGAGTGCGGGAACCTCGTTTCCGCTCCCTATCTGGGAAAACTGTTGGCTGACTTCGGCGCGGAAGTCATCAAAGTGGAAGAGCCTGGCGGTGATAGCGCCCGCAAGCGTGGCCCATTCCCTGGCGACACGCCGCACCCCGAGAAAAGCGGGATGTTTCTGTACCTCAATACCAATAAGCTCGGCGTAACGTTGAATCTGTGCGCGCCGAAAGGGCAGGCGTTGCTCCAGAGCCTCTGTGCACAAGCGGATGTGCTGATCCATAACTATCATCCGACCGAGATGGCGGGGCTTGGTCTGGATTTTGACAAACTCCATCGAACGAATCCTGGGTTGATCATGACCACGATCTCGTACTTTGGTTGTACCGGACCCTATAGTCACTACAAAGCGTATGAGATCACCGGGACCAATGCTGGCGGCTGGGCGTTTATCAGTCCCGGGGCCTCGGATTACCCCGAACTTCCGCCACTACGAGCCTTTGGCCAGCAAGCGGATTTCCAAGGCGGGGTGCATGCCGCCGTGGCGACGCTGGGTGCGTACTATCACAAATGCCTGACTGGTGAAGGACAACATCTCGACGTGTCCATTCAAGAGTGTATCGCCGCCATCTTGGAAATGAACTTCATGCATTACACCTACGGGGGACGCGAGACCTCTCGCTTGGGACGTCGTTCAATCTTCCCGTGGTGTATGCTGGACTGCCAGGACGGGAAAATTTTTGTTGTCAATGTAGAAGAAGACCAATGGCAACGGTTGGTGGAGCTTGTGGGCAACCCGGAGTGGGCCTCGCTCGACATTTTTCACGACCGGGTGGCGCGCGGACAAAACTATGACGCGTTATTTCCGTTTCTGCAGGAGTGGGCGGCGAATTGGAAAGTGGCGGACTTGTACAAAGCCGGTCAGGAGCGCCGCATCTGTTTTGCGCCGGTGAATGCGATGGCGGATCTGCTGGCGTCTGAGCATTTGAAGACCCGAGAGTTTTTCGTGCAGGTGAGTCACCAAGTTGCTGGTTCCTTGACGTACCCTGGAGCCCCGTTCAAACTTTCGGAAGGCGGTTGGGCGATTCGGCGACCTGCGCCGACCTTGGGCCAGCATAATTCGGAGGTTTATGGCAAGCTAGGCTTGTCTGCGGCGGAAATGGAAACGCTGAAGACACAGGGAGTGATTTAACTATCTGAGGCTGGAGTAGGAGCTGCATCATGTCACGTCTCCCTTTAGAAGGCATTCGCGTCACGGATTTTACCTGGGCCTGGGCTGGGCCTTACTGCACGCTGCAAATGGCGCACATGGGCGCGGAAGTTATTCGGATCGAAAGTCAAAAACGTCCGTGTGTAAGCCGCTTGATCCCCTCCTTTGCTGATGACGTTCCTGGCCCCAACCGCGCCGGGTATTTTAACCAGTACAACCAAGGCAAGAAGAGCCTGCAACTGGATTTGAGCCGACCGGAGGCAATTGAAATTGTGAAGAAGTTGGTGGCGAAGAGCGATATCGTCGTACAAAATTTTTCTGCCGGCGCCATCGACCGCATGGGCCTGGGCTACGACGTGCTCAAGCAAATCAAGCCTGACATCATCATGATCTCGATTTGCGGATATGGGCAGACTGGTCCGGAACGGCAGTACATGGGCTATGGTCCGGCCTCGGTGCCGCTGGCGGGGATTTCTTCCTTAACCGGATACCGAGGGGTGGGCCCGGCAGAGATCGGTATTTCTTACGGCGATCCCAACGCCGGAATTTTTGGCTCCTTTGCTGCAATGGCGGCGTTGGCGTATCGACAACGAACCGGGAAGGGGGTGCATGTGGACTTAGCGCTGTGGGAGGCGCTGCTCGTGCTCCAGCCAGAAGGGTTACTGGATTACGCCATGAACAAGTCGCAGCCCGAGCGTGACGGCAATCGTGACCGCTGGATGGCGCCGCACGGCTGCTTTAAGTGTGTCGGGGATGATGACAAGTGGGTGACGATTGCGTGCGGCTCTGAGGTTGAATGGCAAGCCCTTTGCCAGGCAATGGGCTTGCCGGAACTGGCCATTGATAAACGTTTTGCTAATGTCACCGCCCGCAAGGCGAACGAAGATGCTTTGGAGGAAATCATTTCCGCGTGGACTAAGGAGCGCGACCGCTGGGACGTGACTGAACTGTTGCAGAAGGTTGGCGTGGCGGCGTTTCCTTCCCTGAGTAACAAAGATCTGGCGACGAACCCGCACCTGTCAGCGCGCGGATATTTGGCGCAGAAAGAACATCCCGAAGTGGGCAAGCGCGTTCACGCTGGTATTCCGTGGCAAATGTCCGGCACGCCGTGCGAAGTGCGAGCGGCGGCGCCGCTGCGCGGGCAGCACACGGACTACGTGCTGCGGGATCTGATCGGGATGTCGGACGCCGAGGTGCAAAAGCTGCGGAATGGGCAGGTGTTGGTGTAGCAAGTTGTCGGTCTGATTGGACGCGACCTCTGGAGGAACGTATGGATGTGAAATCCGTGACCGAGATCATTGAAAATTATGTACGACCGGCGACGTTTCCGGTCGGCATCAAAATGCTCAAGGCTGGAGAAGCGCTGCCGCCGAAGACCCGCACCCCGGCTGACCTGGGTTCGCGTTTCGCCACCTGCCAGACAATCAACGTGGTGCGTCGCTATGGCTGGTCCATTGGTCTCTCGGCGGATCATCATTCTTGTCCTCTCGGACTGGTGGCTCTCGGTTTCAAGCCCAACGTGGAATATCTGCAAGAAGGGCACGCGTGCGAGGGCATGTACACCGCCAGTCTCGAAGCCGGGGCCCGGACCGAGGCGGAAGTGCCGAAGTTTACCCTTGGACAATACGCGACCCTGTTCGTTTCTCCCTTGAAGAGCCATCCTTTCGAGACGCCCGATGTGGTTGCGATCTTTGGCAACTCCGCGCAAATCATGCGGCTGGTGCAAGCGGCGCTTTTTCAGCGCGGCGGCTATCTCAACTCGTCCTTCAGCGGGCGGCTCGACTGCGCCGACATTGTGGTAAAGACGATGAAGACTGACGAATGTCAAGTCATTCTTCCCTGCACGGGAGACCGCATGTTTGGCCAGACGCAAGATGAAGAGATGGCGTTCTCCATGCCGGCGTCAAAAGTGGAAAGTGTCATAGCTGGTCTCGAAGCGACGCATAAGAATGGAATTCGTTATCCAGTGACGACCTTCATGAACTACACGGCGAAGTTTCCAGCCAAATATGAAGCCGTCTGGGAAATGTGGGGGGAAGAGAAACCGAAGACAAAGTAGACAAGACAATGAACGCGAGTGAGCAGCACTGCTCGAAAGGGTGAGAGTTAACAAAAGAGAACAATTCTCAGGAAACGAAGTTGTTATAGAATTCACGTTGTGATCGCTGAGGGGAAGATCATGCGCGACGTGCCGTGGTGGATTGGCGTTGTTTTGCTCATCGGAATGGGGCTGGGCGCTTGCAGCTCCTATTCTGACAACGATTGTGTACGGCTCACACCTTCCTCTCGTCGCTGCGCCAATCCCCGGCTCTTCGCCGATCCACCGTCAGCAAGTCCTCTCATCGCTGCGCCTGTCGCCGGGGCCACCGAGTGGGTGCTGAGTACCCCTGATCGCCTTGTTTCCAATCTGCCTACTCTCAGCGAAACGGTATGGACACTCAGTCGCGCTCCCTTTAGCCCTTTTGATTTGATTGCTCTCCGGCGTATCGCTCCCAGCCAGGAAAACAGAGCTCGTCAAACTGGTCCTCCGTTTTTGTTTTTGCCAGGGGCCCATTGTCATGGCGAAATTCTTTTCCCTTCCGAACAGTTTGACCTCCGTATTTATCTGGCGACGCGTGGCGTGGAAACCTGGACGCTCGATTATCGCACTCACTTCGTGCCGCGCGAACAAATCTATGATTCCGCTTTCATGCAGGCCTGGACTACTGAAGCGTTCATCGACGATGTGTTGAGCGCCGTTCAACGCGTGCGAGAAGCCTCAGGGCAGCAAAAAGTCGTGCTTGGTGGGTTTGGACTGGGTGCGACGTTTGCCGTGCTGGCTGCGGCGAAGGTCGCCGGGGAGGGCATAGCCGGACTGGTGCTTTTGGACGGCTATGTCCTTGATCTTCCCGATGAAGATCCTCTGTATCGTGAGCGAACTCCGACGCCGAATTGGTTCGCGGATGATCTCGAGGGCCACTTTCTTCCGTACAAGCGCTGGATCAAAATTCTGCAGGATGTCATTGATGATCCAGCGGGACCTGACTTTTTACCCGTTCCAGTATTTGACAACCGCGCACAAGCACTCGCACATTTTTTGTATGTCAACGCCAATTTTGGCGGCCGTGGTGGGCTCTCGAACGCGCAAAACGGCAAGGCTGATATTGTAAGGTTAGCCCGGTTCTTGCAGCATCAGGATCGTTATTGGCCGCGCGTACAGAATCATGGCGGGTTTTCTCTGAGTCGACACTTAGCCAACTCCCAGTTCGATTACGAGAAGGCGTTGCGCGCGTTACGTCTCCCGCTTTTGGCCTTTGCCAGTGATGGGATGGATGAGGGTGGGATACATTGGTCAGAGCGGGTACAATTTACAGCACGAGCAACCGCCTCAGCGCAGGTGCAATTGCGGCTGCTGCACGATTGGGGCTATCTTGACGTCCTGATGGGCTCGGCTGCCATGCCGGAAGTATATAATCCAATTGCTGACTGGATTTTGCAACAATCGAGGTGATGAGGAAGCGGGGACGTGTTGTGTGATACACTGTAGTGAAAAGAACGTTCATTCACTGTTGTGATATTTAGCAGGAGGAAGTCATGTCGTACGCCGTACATGCCATGCGGAGAAAGTTTGCATTCCTGGGCGGTTTCTTCTTGATAGCCTCGATCTACGCTGCAGTGATGTACTACCCGCTTCATCGGCTCTGCGTCTTTTGTGTCAGTGTCACTGGCGTTCATTAGCGCGCCTGGTTTCTTGTCGCGAGGAAACGCCAGGTCTTTTTCCGAGTCGTTAGCGGGCATTGGCGTCAATATCGATCCCTGATTGTTGACTGTCGAGCATGTATGAACCTCCTGCCACCGAATGACCACTTGGCGCGGGATGTGTTTGTCGGACGGGAACGAGAACTGGAGGTGCTCCGCGCGAGCCTCGAAGAAACGATCGCCGGGCAGGGGCGAGCGGTTGTGTTACTCGGAGAACCGGGCATTGGCAAAACCCGCTTGACGAGTGAGATCATCCCTTATGCGCAAGACCAAGACATGAGGGTGCTGATTGGCCGGTGTCCCGACAGCGATGGGGCGCCGCCATACTGGCCGTGGGTGCAGATCGTGCGGGCCTACATCGGCGAATGCGATGCGCAACGGTTGCGCACGGAGATGGGGGCAGGGGCGGCTGAGCTTGCGCATGTCATTCCCGTCGTTCGCGAACAATTCCCTGATCTTGTTCCTGCTCTTGCTCCACCGCCGCGACTGGAACCGGAACATGAACGCTTTCGTTTCTTCGATAGTCTGACCACCTTTCTCAAGAACGCCGCCCATCGCCAACCCTTGCTGCTTATCTTTGATGATCTTCAGTGGGCGGATGCGCCCTCGTTATTATTCCTGCAATTTCTGGTTCGTGAATTGACTGACACGAAGCTGTTGTTGATCCTGACCTGCCGGGAACATGAGGCTATCCAGCGACCACAGGTCTCTCAGACGTTGGCGGCCATCGCGCGCACCGCAGGAAGTCAGACCCTGTCGCTGCGTGGGCTCACTGATGGTGAGGTGGGGCAGTTCATCACGTTAACCACCGGCCATGCCCCATCGACGGAAATTGGCATGGCTGTCTTTCAGCGCACCGAAGGGCATCCGTTTTTCTTGACCGAAGTCGTGCGCCTCCTTGCGAGCGAGCAAGCGACTACGATGCCCGGTACATCTCATACCCTACTTCCTGTCCTGCCGCACACTGTTCGCAGTGTGATTGAACAACGCCTGGCGACGGTTTCCATGCAGTGCAGACAAGTGTTAACGAGAGCGGCGGTGATTGGGCGTGAGTTCCGTCTGCGGGTGTTGGAGGCGGTTGCTGGTCAACGGGAGAGTCGCGTAAGAAACGCCGCTTCACTCGTGGAAGAAAGGCGGCGTGAGAGCAGTGAAAGCGTCCTCTCCGTGTTAGCGCTGCTCGACGAAGCTCTAGCGGCCCGACTTGTGGCCCCCACGCCGCAGAATGTTGGGCATTACAGTTTCACCCACGCCTTGATTCAAGAAACTCTGTACGAGGGAATTGCTACGACTGAGCGACTCAGTTTGCATCGCCGAATTGGCGAGTCGCTGGAGGTGCTGGCGGGCGACTACGTGGCGCCGTTCCTCCCGGAGCTGGCGCATCACTTTTTTCAGGCGGCGCTGGCTGGAAGCGGTGTTGATAAAGCGATCGCATACGCCACCAGCGCGGCGGAGATGGCTACGACTATGCTCGCCTATGAAGAGGCGACTGCTCAGTATGAGCGTGCGTTGCAGATGTTGTCGTTCAAGGAACCGGATGACGAGTTGCGCTGTGAGCTGTTGCTGGCGCTTGGTAAAGCACAGAATCGCGCGAGTGATTTTGCGGCGGCGCAGCAGCACTTTCAAAAGGCCGCTGATCTCGCCAGAACACGAAAATTCTCGAACCAGTTTGCTCACGCTGCCTTAGAGCTGGCTGGGACCAGAATCCCTGTCAGCGGAGCAAACCCCGCCATCCTCTACATCCTGCATGAAGCGTTAGCCCTGCTTCCGAAAGACGCCTATGCTCTACGTGCGCAACTCCTCGCCCGCCTGGCGAAAGAACTCACTTATAGTGACTCCCATGAACAACGGGAACAGTGCAGTTCCGAAGCGGTCACGCTGGCTCGGCGCACGACGGACCCTTACGCTTTAGGGGCCGCTTTATGCGATCATTGTACCGCTACCTGGAGGCCAGACTCTCTGCCTGAACGTCTCGCCATGAGTGTCGAGATCTCGGCTCTGGCCGCGCAGGTAGGTGATCCCGAATTGATCCTGTATAGTCATTTCCTCCACATTGCGAACGCGTTGGAACACGACGATGCTCTAAAAATTGATGTCGAGATCGCCGGCTTCGCCCGTCAGGTAGCGGAGATACGGCCACCAAGGTATCCCTGGCTATGGTTCCAGGAACGTTTGCAAACGATGCGCGCCATCTTAACGGGGCGATTCGCGGAGGCTGAGCGACAGCTTTTGGCCTCTTCCAGTGTTCTACTTCAGACCCCTAGCCGCCGCGATGCAGAACCGATGCTCTTTCCTCAGCTCCTTGTTCTTCACCGTGAACAAGGGCGACTGCAAGATCTAGGACTGGAAGCGATGCTGAAGCCTGCTGTTGAGCAGTATCCCGCTGTCTCCGCTTTGCGATGTGCTTTGGCGTACGTTCGTTCTGAACTCGGCCGCGAGGTCGAGGCGCGTATCGAGTTTGAATATTGGGCAGAGCGCGGTTTTGCAACGGTTCCTCAGCGTCAGGATAGGCTGGTAGCGCTCTCTTATTTAGCGGAAATGTGCACGACCTGGGGTGACACCCCTAGGGCCAAACAACTCTATGATCTCCTCCTTCCATACGCGGAGCGAAACGTTGTCATCGGAATGGCTATTGGGTATTTGGACAACGTTGCTCATCTATTAGGAAAACTCGCAACGGTCCTTGGTCGTTATGGAGATGCTCAAGCCCACTTTGAATTTTCCCTCCAGCGCAACCTGCATCTGGGGGCGCACCCGCGTCTCGCTCACACCCAATATAGCTATGCTCGTATGCTCCTCACCCGCAGTCACGCTGGCGATCAGGAGCGGGCCGCAACGCTGCTGGGCCAAGCGCTAGCCATCGCGCAAGAGTTAGGGATGAGGGGACTTGAGGATAAAGTCAAAAGTCAAAGGGCAAAGGGCAAAAGGCAAAAGTTAGAACCAAAGGTTCAAGGTTCAACGTTCGAAGTTCAAGGGAAGATCAGTCTAGAGTCTAGCGTCCAGAGTCTAGCGTCAACCAGCCAGCTAGTCTCAACCCCTAGCACTTTCCGCCGTGAAGGCGATTACTGGACTGTGACGTACCAAGACACCGTGCTCCGCCTCAAAGACACCACTGGCTTGCGATATCTTGCCCAGTTACTGCGTTACCCCACACAGGAATTTCACGTGTTGGATCTCCTGGGGAATGATCCTGAGAGACGAGCTGATCCCAGGACTGCGACGCCTGACCTCACTTCCTCTGGGCTTGGTGATGCTGGAGAAGTATTAGATCCGCAAGCGCGCACAGCGTATAAGCGACGATTAGAAGACTTGCGTGACGAACTTGCCGAGGCGCAGGGCTTCAACGATGCGGCAAGAATTGAGCGCCTCGAACAAGAAATGGAATTTCTCACTCATGAACTCACTCGTGCGTATGGGCTGGGCGGACGGCAACGCAAAGCCGCCTCGGCTGCTCAGCGCGCGCGAGTGAATGTCACCTTGTCGATCAAAAATGTTCTCAAGAAGATCAACAAGCAGCATCCTCCCTTAGCTCTCTATCTCTCTACCACGATCAAGACGGGAACATTCTGTTCTTACACGCCTGACCAACGGCTTCCGGTGACGTGGGAGTTTTAGACTCAGTTGTCGACCAGTCTGGCAGTTGATTCGTCGGACGGCCTAACAGCTCGGCAGTCCCTCAATCCTTACTCCACCCTCAATTCTTGATACTCACTCCTGCTGCTCGGTTCTTCCCTTCCTGGTTCTCCCTCTCCCGTTCCTTGTCGACTGTGCCCCTCCTCCATAAACATTGTTGATGCGCAATTTACACCTTGTCAGTAGAAGTTGACCCTAACGAGAGAAGAGGTGAACAGTGGAAAACCGACAAGCGTTGGTCAGAAAAATTCGCCGTGTCGCCGCGGCGATCCTCCTAACGGTAGGCGCAGGAGGTTGCGCCCGGACGGTGGTGCAGCCCAAATATGAACAGCGGGCCTCTGGATCAGTGGTCCGCCCCAGCCTCGTCCTCGTCTATGACTTTGCCCTCGCTGGCGCCCACGTCAGCGAAAATCAAGGACTCTTTGCGGCCGCGGGCAATGCACTGAGCAACACAACCAGAAACGACCGCGAGCGAGCGATTGCGCAGAAAGTGCAGGAACGGATGGTGGAAGACCTTGTCTCAGGCATCCGAAATCTTGGTCTTCCTGCTCAACGAGCGACGCCAGGTGCAGCGTCGCCAACTGACGCTGTGGCAGTCACTGGGTTTCTTCTCAATATTGACGAGGGTGACCGATTACAAAGGACGGCGCTGGGGTTTGGCGCTGGACAAGCCACGGTCGATACTAAAGTGGAAGTCTACGCCTCATCAACGAGCGGTCCAACCAAACTACTGGAATTCAAGACGCATGCGGACAGTGGGGCCGCGCCAGGCGCTTTAGTCACCGGGGGCGCAGGCGCTGCCGCCAGTGGTGGAATGACGGTAGGAGTCGCCGCCGCGAATGTGGGCGTGAGCGGAGTCAAAGGCTATCGCTCGCAAGTCGAGCAAATGACAGCACGCAGTGCGGACCAAGCAGTCGCCTATCTGTCGCAGTATTTCGCTAAGCAAGGCTGGATTTTGCAAGAGAAGGGAAAGCTCACTAAAACAAGCCAATAAGGTGAGAACCTTTTTGATGAAATGAGAAATTCCACGAGAAAGGAGTCACTCTATGACACGGACACGCTTTTCTGCGCTTGCGCTGCTGATCGGCGCCAGTACATTCTGGTTGGCGTGGTTTCTTATGCCGGATGCTGGCACGAATGATCCGAGTCATATTCTCGACGCCGTACGCGCCAACCACACCGCGGTCTGGTGGTCTGTGGTCGTGCAACTAGTTTCCTGCGTTACTTTTGTTCCTGCTGTGATTGGACTGGCCACGGAGCAAGGCTCACGACGACCGACCGCTATGCTGGTTGGGGCGAGTCTTATACTCATCGGAGTCATGGGAATGTGCGCAGACGCCTTTTTCCACCTCGTGGCGTATTACATGACGGTTGAGGACCTTGCCAAAGAGGCCATGCTTGCACCCATGACCCTGTTACAGACACAAGGAATTGCTTTCCTTGTGCCCCTAATGGTTCCCTTCTTGGTGGGTGGAGCGGTATACGCACGAGAGCTGCAGAAAGCGGACGTGGTATCGGCGATACCGGTCGTGTGCTTTTTGCTGGCTCTCGCCGTAGCGGTCGTTGGTGCAGGAGTAGTGAGCATCATTGGACAGGGACGTCACCTGGTGTCGCTGTCATTTTTGGGGTTGGTCGCCCTGGGCTACGGCTGGATTGGGTTTGAGTTGCTTGGGGCGAAAGGGTCACACGACGCCGCGTAGGTATCAGCTTCTCCCCCAGTGTTCTCCCATAAACAGTGTTTATGCGGAATTTACGCCTTGTCAGTAGAAGCTAACCTTACCGAGAAAAGAGGTGGACAGTGAAAAACAGACAAGCGTTACTCAAAAAAACCCGCAGTGTCGTAGCGACTTTCCTCTTGACCGTAAGCGCAGGAGGCTGCGCCCAGACAGTGGCGCAGCCCAAGTATAATCCGCGGACCGCCGCACAAGTAGCCCGCTTTCATCAAGCCTTCGGTTATGAGTTTGCCACCTACGCTCCTGCTTATGTCAACCAGCAGAAGACGGGGCTTGCGGTGAATGATGACGCATCCTGGATCCTGCTCTCTTGGTAATACGTCACATAGAGTGAGGAGGAGAGGGCGTCGATGGCCAAGTCTACATTGCAACCTCTCGCTTATTAACCTCAAGGAGACGATTATGGATATTGCTGTTTTTTCACCTCAGGAATTACCCTTGGTGCTGCGGTCACTCACCACGGTCGCGGCCAATCCAGAAACCCTCACCGTGCGCGAACAGCAGTTTTTACAGGTCGTGAACGGGCTCTATCAGGGCGGTGACGAGGCAGTTGTTTGGGCGCCTGTTGACACACCTCAGGTTGCTCGCGTCATTACCGACCCGCACCATCGGAAGCGGTTGCTGCAAATGGCGATGGTCATGGCGATGGTGGAAGGCGACATGACTGCCCATCAGCAGGGAGCTTTACAAACTCTTGCGAGCGGATTGTCCGTGAATGAGCGCGGTCTCCGCGTCCTCCACGAAGCGGCCAGCGGACATCAACTCCTGGCGCGGCTCGACATGATGCGGCGCATGGTGGGCAGCCTAGTAGAACCTGCCTACCATGAAGAAGGTGTTGGCGCAGTCGCAAAGATTATGGGGCCACTCTTCCTGAAGAAGGGCGGTGAAGATCTAGAGTTGGCCTGGCGATTTCGCCAACTGGGGCTGTTGCCGCCGGACACGTTGGGTCGTGCGCTCTGGGAACATTGCACCCAACGACGGTTCGGCTTTCCGGGTGAACCCGGAGCGATTCCTCTCCGCCTCGTGTTTCACGACTTTGGGCATGTGTTAGCAGGGTACGACACCACGCCCGCAGGAGAGATCCAACAAGGCGCGTTCCAAGCTGGCTTTGTGCGCAACGATGGTTTTATGTTTCTGCTGTTCGTCATTTTACACTTTCATTGGGGCGTCAAAATCACACCGCTTGCCGATGCTGCCCAAGGGCTCTTTGATATTCCCCTGGTGATGCACGCTTTGCAGCGCGGGGCGGCCTGTACTATGGACTTGTCCAATCACTGGAACTTTTGGGACGTGGTAGAGAGCCCACTCCAGGAGGTCCGGGAACGCTACGGTATTCCTCCGCTCTCGTTGCCCGTCGGAGCACAGCAGCAAACTACCGTAGCCTAGATCAATTTACAATTGCATTTGTAGACTAAGGCTCCACTGAACGTCGCTGCGTCGTTATTGTTGACAAGGCTGGTGAAGGGAAAGATCCAGTGACGCAGCGCCTCGTCGGCTTATGAGCCGACATTGCGGGGAATCGATTGGGAGGATTATTATGACCATTCGTTCTGGAAGCGCGTAGACGGAAGGATTTCGATACCTATAGTAGAGCAGTTTCCTAGCGCGCTCCGGACCAGTTTCTTTCGTTGACTTTCACGAGGATGAGAAGCGTTGTACTGTGGCTTTGTGCAAAATGGAGTAGGGGATGGAGAACGGTTTGACTACAAAATCATTTGGGTTTGTTCGGGTCGCAGCCGCGTCCCCGTTGCTACGCATAGCCGACTGCGCGTATAACGCACGCCAAATCTTGGCCCTGATGGAGCGCGCGGAACGCGAGGCGGCGGCTGTGCTCGTGTTTCCTGAACTGAGCCTTACTGGCTATACCTGCGCGGACTTGTTTCACCAGTCCCACCTCCAGCACCTGGCGCTGGCGGCCCTCAAAGAAGTGCTGCACCAGGGCGCAACAGTGTTTTCAGGGGTAACGTTGGTTGGTCTGCCGCTTGCCTACAATGGCCGGCTCTTTAACTGTGCCGCTATACTTCATCGCCAACGTGTTTTAGGTATCGTCCCGAAATCTTTCCTTCCCAACTATAAGGAGTTTTACGAACGACGCTGGTTTGCCCCGGCAATGGCGCTGCCGGTTTCGCACCTCACTCTCTTCGGAGAAGAGATTCCCATCGGCGCCGATTTGCTCTTCACCGCGTCTGATTGGGAAGAGCTGACATTAGGAGTTGAGATTTGCGAAGATTTGTGGACACCTCAACCGCCCAGTTCTCGGCAAGCTCTCGAAGGAGCAACCCTGCTGGCCAACCTCTCTGCTAGTAATGAAGTGATTGGGAAGGTCGCCTATCGCCGCCAACTGGTGAGCAGCCAATCCGCACGGTGCATCGCCGGCTATGTGTACAGCGCCTGTGGAATCGAAGAGTCCACGACGGACCTTGTCTTTAGTGGTCATTGCCTGATTGCGGAAAATGGCGTGTTTCTGGCGGAGTCCCCACGTTTTCTGCTGGAAGATTCGTTGATTGTGTCGGATGTTGACTGTGAGCGCCTCCTTGGAGAAAGAAGACGCATGGGAACTTTTAGTGAGGCGCTGGCCCTGCCTCAGGCTACTCCTGCACTCAGACGGATTTCTTTTCAGTTCGAACCGCGCTCAGTTCCGAAAACGCTCGCCCGCGAGGTTGATGCGCATCCATTTATCCCGCGCGGGGAAGCGGATTTACGAGAACGATGTGAAGAGATCTTCCATATTCAAGTGGCTGGCCTGGGGAAGCGGTTGCAACATCTGCGGAAGCCGCCGGTCGCCATTGGCGTGTCTGGAGGACTCGATTCCACCTTGGCGCTGCTCGTCGCGTGCCGCACGGGAGATTGGCTGGGCATGGAGCGCTCGCGTATTATCGCGCTCACCATGCCTGGCTTTGGCACGACCACGCGGACAAAAACCAATGCGCTGGCGCTGATGGAGCAGCTCGGCGTCACAAGTCGTGAGATTGATATCCGTCCTCTCTGTCTAGAAGAGATGCGTCAGTTGGGACATCGCCCCTTCGGGATTGATCTCGATGGCCTCACGGTGGAAGAGTTCAGTGTTCAGTTGAGACAGCTCGCTCCTGAAGCCCAGCATGACTTGGTGTTTGAGAACGTGCAGGCGCGCATGCGCACCAACCTGCTGATGAATACCGCTTTCGTTATTGGGACGGGAGACCTGTCGGAATTCGCACTGGGGTGGGCTACCTATAATGGGGACCACATGAGTATGTATAATCCGAACGTCAGCATTCCCAAGACGTTGGTGCGGTTTCTCGTCGCTTGGGCGGCGGAGCACGAATTTACCGGACCGGCGCAAGACATTTTGCGGGCGGTCGTCGACACCCCCATTTCCCCGGAATTATTACCGTCTACTGCTGCTGGAGAAATTCAACAGGTCACTGAAGACGTCATTGGTCCGTACGAGTTACATGATTTCTTTTTGTTCCATTTTTTGCGCTATGGCGCAGCCCCGGCAAAAATACTCTATCTTGCGTCGCACGCTCGTTTTGCGCGAGCGTATACTCGTGAGGAGCTGCGCCGCTGGCTCCGCCTCTTCCTCCAGCGGTTCTTCGCCAATCAGTTTAAGCGCTCCTGCTTACCCGATGGCCCAAAGGTTGGATCGGTGAGCCTTTCTCCACGAGGAGATTGGCGTATGCCGAGTGATGCGTATGCTGCGGGTTGGTTAGAGGACATAGAAGAAGAGGAAGGGCGGAACCGAGCACGAGACAAGAAAAAGAACTGTAGCAATGCCTGCGAAAAATGACGATCTGCATGGCAACGCGCCAGCTCATGCGCCGGTTGTCCTCCTCTTAAAGGGAAAAAGCTCGTCGTTCTCCAAATAGAGAGGGATGAACGTCCCCTGTGTCATTTGTGGCCTGTGGATAGGAGCATGATGACAACAAGAATTCCATTTTGGTCGTATCCCTATAGGCTTTGGGGGTCCGAGAAACATACTTCCGAAAGAGCGCGGTGAAGTGACTTTGGTCGGCGCACCCAACCTGGAGACCAATCTCGCTCAGAGAGGCGTCCGTCTCGGTCAGCAACCGCTTCGCCCACTCCATGCGGCACTTAATGACATATTGATGAGGAGTATCTCCCGTCGTGAGCTTGAATGAGCGCGCGAAATGAAAAGGGCTGGTCTCCGCTACGGCAGCCAGGGTGACAAGAGATAACTCTTTCGCCAAATTTTCCTTAATATAAGTAAGAGTGCGCCGTAATTTATAGGGAGAAAGTCCACCCGAGAATTCTCTTGGAGAGCGCCGAGGAGCAGTATAACGATTGATAAAGTAAAGTAAGAGGCTCTGAGCTAACACCTCGGCACACGATGGATTTGCCGCATCCTTGCCCTCGACTTCACGCTGCAACATAAAGACAAGGCCTTGCAATAACGGATCACCCACAGACAAAAATTTCGCTGTGTAAGAGCCCGGGGGAGGCGGACCCCAGTCTAGCGTATTCCTAAATTCAGCAGGGGCAGGGTTCATATCGCTTCCTTACACAGGAATAATGGTAAAAGCGTCTAGGAAAGGAATCCCAGACTGCCGAGCTGCGGCCAATACTTCCTTGAGGCTGTTCCATAAATCCTTTTTGGACCACTGAGGAGTTCGTGTATGGATGAGCAATGAAGATGCCAGCCTAGTGATGCCTTTGTCTAGGCTGCAACTCTGAGGCCCAGACTGGTTCGACACAAGTGTGAAAAGTAGTTCTGCTCCTGTTTATCTGGCGTAGTGGCCTACGCTTACTGCCAAATTCTAGTCTCTTATGGAGCGACTAAACATGCACGAATTACTCCCCTGCGCAGTGAGTAAATTCCTACACTTCTCCCTTCTTCGGACGGTGAGGAAATCTCTACATCCCCTTCTCTCTGGTCTCTTTTGTAGAGAATATTCCAAAGGTGTTGGGGCAGACTGTGAACTTGCCTTTTTGTCTGAGTGGTATAAGACCTGCTTGTAGTTAGCATAGAGGAAATATCCACCTCTATGTAACGAGCAGAACTCAACGATCGTCAAGACAGGACATCCTATGCTAGAGACCTTATCCAAACATGAGCGACAACTGATTGACGCCTATTGGCGAGCAGCGAATTACCTCTCGGTCGGACAAATTTATCTGCTTGCCAATCCCTTGCTCAGAGAACCTCTGCAACTCGCGCATATCAAACCAAGGCTGCTGGGACATTGGGGGACCACGCCGGGTCTGAATTTCATCTATGTCCACTTGAACCGCATTATCAAGAAAGATGATGTCAACATGATTTACATCACCGGCCCGGGTCACGGCGGTCCCGGCATCGTCGCCAATGTGTATTTAGAAGGAACTTACAGTGAGATTTACCCGACCATCTCGCAAGATGCGGAGGGGATGCAGAAACTCTTTAAGCAATTTTCCTTTCCTGGTGGAATTCCTAGCCACGCCGCACCGGAAACGCCGGGCTCCATCAATGAAGGCGGCGAGTTGGGGTATGCCTTGTCTCACGCCTACGGCGCAGCCTTTGATAATCCTGACCTCATTGTGGCGTGTGTCATTGGCGACGGGGAAGCCGAGACTGGTCCGCTGGCAACCTCGTGGCATTCCAACAAATTTCTGGACCCTGCGCGCGACGGGGCGGTACTGCCGATTCTTCACCTTAACGGTTACAAAATCGCTAATCCCACCGTGCTCGCCCGCATCAGTTCTGAAGAATTGGACAGCCTCTTTCGCGGGTATGGCTATACGCCGTATGTCGTCGAGGGGGATGACCCCGCTACTATGCATGAATTAATGGCGTCAACTTTGGACACCGTAATGGCTGAGATTTATGCTATCCAACGTAAGGCCCGGACTCGGCATGATCTCACACGCCCTCGTTGGCCGATGCTCATATTACGGACGCCCAAAGGATGGACAGGACCGCAGGAAATCGACGGGAAAAAGACCGAAGGATACTGGCGATCTCATCAAGTGCCGTTAGCCGAGATGTCCACAAAGCCTGAGCATATCAAGCTGCTGGAAGCGTGGATGAAAAGTTACCGACCAGAGGAACTGTTTGATATAAATGGAACACTTCTGCCGGAACTGGCTGCGCTCGCACCACGCGGGCCACGCCGCATGGGGGCTAATCCGCATGCGAACGGCGGGCTGCTGCTCAGGGACCTGCGGCAGCCGGACTTCCGTGGATATGCAGTGTCCGTTCCGCGACCCGGGACCATCATGGCTGAAGCCACGCGCGTGCTCGGCGGCTTCCTGCGCGACGTGCTGCAACTGAACCGGGAAGCACGAAATTTCCGGCTAATGAGTCCTGACGAATTAACGTCAAACCGCCTCGGGGATGTGTTTGCGGAAACTAATCGAGCCTGGATAGCTGAGACCTTGCCAGAAGATGACCACTTAGCCCCGGATGGTCGGGTGATGGAAATCCTCAGCGAGCATACGTGCCAAGGGTGGCTTGAAGGGTATCTGCTCACCGGTCGTCATGGCCTCTTCGCCACGTATGAGGCGTTTGTTCACATTGTAGATTCCATGTTCAATCAGTATGCAAAATGGCTTGAGGCCGCTGCTTCGCTGCCGTGGCGAGCACCGCTCGCCTCACTGAACTATTTGCTCTCGTCCCACGTCTGGCGGCAAGATCACAATGGATTCTCGCATCAGGACCCAGGCTTTATCGACGTAGCCCTGAACAAAGAGGCGAGTGTCATTCGCGTGTACCTTCCTCCTGACGCCAACACGTTACTCTCTGTCGCTGATCATTGTTTACGAAGTCGCAATTACATCAACATCATCGTGGCGGGGAAACAGCCGGCCCTGCAATATGTGGATATGGATGCGGCGGTCAAGCATTGCACGGCTGGTATTGGCATCTGGGAGTGGGCAAGCAATGCCATGGGCAATGATCCCGATGTGGTAATGGCGTGTGCGGGCGACATCCCCACGTTGGAGACGCTCGCGGCAGTATCATTGCTGCGACGCTTCTTTCCTGAACTTACGGTGCGGGTGATTAACGTGGTGGACTTGATGAGGCTCCAGCCTCAAGAGGAACATCCGCACGGGTTGTCGAACACAGACTTCGACAACTTGTTCACGAGTGATCGGCCTGTCATCTTTGTCTATCATGGGTACCCCTGGCTGATTCATCGTCTTACCTATCGCAGGACAAATCATAGCAATTTTCATGTGCGGGGCTATAAAGAAAAAGGCACGACCACCACACCATTCGACATGGTGGTGCGCAATGAGATCGATCGTTTCCACCTGGTAATTGACGTAATTGATCGCGTGCCGAAGCTTGGCTCCCGGGTAGCCCATATCAAGCAAACGATGCGCGACCGACTTATTGAACACCAAACCTATATCACCACGTACGGCGACGACTTGCCAGAAATCCGCGACTGGCGGTGGGGCGAGGCATGAAGCCCGAGACAAGCACGGAGCAGGAAAGGACTGCTTGGTAAGATGGCGCCGACACCCATTATTCTTTGTGTGAACAGTGGTTCTTCCTCGCTGAAGTTTGCTCTCTATCAATGTGCGGACTCCACAGAGCATCTGCTCGCGACAGGGGCAGTCGAACAGATCGGTCTCCCAAACGGACGGTTGTGGACCCGTGATCATGACGCCACCATGCTGACAGAAAAACCAAGTGATTTTCCCAACCACCAAGAGGCTGTACGGACTATATTAACAACTATCAAGCAGTTGTCTTTACCGCACCCGACAGCAGTCGGGCATCGCTTGGTGCATGGCGGGCCTCACCACATGACTCCGGAGCGCGTCACGCCTCAACTTCTAGCCTCGCTCCGCAGTGTGATCTCATTTGCGCCGCTGCATTTGCCTAGCGCCTTGCAAGCAATCGAAGCGGTGACGACACAGTATCCACATGCGCCCCAGGTCGCGTGCTTCGACACTGCCTTCCATAGGCGCATGCCGGAAGTGGCGCAGTCTTTCCCATTGCCTCGCTCCTTTTGGGAGGACGGTCTTCGCCGTTATGGTTTTCACGGGTTGTCTTATGAATACATTATGGACAAGTTAGGAGCCGCCTCCGGTCGCACCATCATTGCCCATCTTGGCAACGGGGCTAGCATGGCGGCGGTGCGGGACGGACAGCCGCTCGACACCACTATGGGGTTCTCCCCCACGGGTGGACTCATGATGGGGACGCGTAGCGGCGACCTCGATCCTGGGCTCCTACTGTATTTGCTGCGCGAGAAACACTACACAGCTGAGCAAGTGGACCGCCTCGTTAACCATGAAGCGGGATTGCTAGGTGTATCCGGCGCGAGTTCGGACATGAAGACTTTGTTTGAGCAGCAGGCCGCCAACCCCGCCGCCGCGCTCGCAATTGCGATGTTTTGTTATCAACTACGAAAACAACTCGGAGCGTTTATTGCTGTACTCGGCGGGCTTGATACCTTGGTCTTTACTGGTGGTATTGGTGAGCACGCCGCCACGGTGCGTTGGGACGTCTGCGCGGGGCTCGCGTACATGGGCCTGCAACTCGATGCCCACCGTAACGCCGCCCACGCTGAGGTAATCAGCACTATTCAGAGTCGTTGCACGGTACAGGTTATTCCGACCAATGAGGATCTCATGATCGCGCGTCATACTCATGCCCTGATTTATCCTCACACACTGGAGACTCAAGCGTCAGTGGATACGCTAACGCTCAGTACACAATCGCAAGGAGATAAGCCATGAACAAGACAGGCCACGATTCCCTCAGAGAGCTGTGCGAATATGGACAGTCTGTTTGGTTGGACTACATGCGCCGCAGCTTTATTACGAGTGGAGAGCTTCAACATTTCATAGATGAAGATGGGTTATGTGGAATCACCTCAAATCCTTCAATTTTCGAGAAAGCCATTGTTGAAAGCAATGAATATCAGGACATCTTGCTGGCGCCAGGGTCTCGAAAGCTCAAGGCTGAAGCGTTGTACGAAGTGATCGCCGTGCGGGACATCCAAGATGCGGCAGCTATCCTACGACCAGTATATGATCAGACGCGCGGGCGAGATGGATATGTCAGCTTAGAGGTCTCTCCTCTGCTCGCGCATGACACCCAGGGCACGATAGCCGAGGCGCAACGATTGTGGGCCGCCGTGGGGCGCGACAACCTCATGGTCAAGGTTCCAGCGACTCAGGAAGGGATTCCAGCCATTGCCGAGCTTATTGGCGTCGGCGTCAACGTCAATATTACGTTGCTTTTCTCTCAGGCTGTGTATGAACGCGTGGCTGAGGCGTACTTCACTGGCCTCGAAAGGCGTGTGGGGCAGGGCGGTGACATCAGCAGGATAGCTAGTGTCGCGAGCTTCTTCATTAGCCGCATCGACACCGCGGTGGACAAACTGCTGACCGCAGCACTCAAGGCAACTTCAAATGCACAAAAACAGAGTGTGCTCCGCAGCTTGCTTGGGAAAGTTGCTATCGCCAACGCGAAGCAGACGTATGAACGCTATCAAGCTCTTTTTCGCGGGGCGCGCTGGCAGGCCCTTGCAAGCAAGGGAGCTCAAACGCAGCGGTTGCTGTGGGCGAGTACGAGCGCGAAGAATCCACAATATCGCGACGTTCTGTATGTCGAAGAATTGATTGGTCCGGACACGGTCAATACCCTTCCCCCGGCGACGTTCGACGCCTTCCGGGACCACGGACGACTCCGTGCAAGTCTTACCGAAGACCTCGCTGGCGCCGCAGACACGATGAAAAATCTGGCTCACATGGGTATTTCTATGCAGGAGGTAACGGCCTCTTTGCTGGAAGACGGGGTGCGACAGTTTGCCGAAGCGTTTGCCAAAGTATTGAAGGCCACGACGCGCGAAGAAAAGATCTCCCTCAGTCCGCAGGCTTCGGCGTGAGGTTGGCCACGACCGAATTTTTTCACAGTGAACATGGGGCACGTCTTCGAAATAGAGAGACCATGCCCCCTGACTTTCAAAGCTCTACAAAGAAGTAGGTTCTTCAAGCCTGCGGCCCGGGCTCTGATGATGATCAACTCGGACGGCATGATGTTCCTGGAGAAGAGCACTGACACGGTTCTCCAGCTCTGGTGTTGTTTGTACGATTAACAACGTACTCCCTTCACGCACTCCTTGGTCATAAGCTTTTGCTTCAAATTCAGGAATCCCCATCCCATTGAGCGCGCCAAACAAACTTCCTGCGGCGGCGCCAACCGCTGTCCCAGCGATGGCCGCCGCCAGTGGTCCTACCGCAACCGCGAGCCCGATGCCGGGAATGGCGAGCGCAGCTAAGCCTACCAGCAGCCCGCTAATCCCTCCGATGGCAGCGTCAACACCAATATGTGATTTCTCTTCTGGGAGCTTTGCCGCTTGCAGAAACCTGCTGTACTCGCCTTTATTATCCTGCGCCACCGTACTAATGGCGTGTTTATCTACGCCTGCATCAATTAGTGATGGAATGGCGTTGATGGCCGCGGTAAAGTCATCAAAGACACCAACAATAGTCGTCATATTGTTCTTTCCTTTCTACAATAACTACTTTACTTATGATTTTCGTGGCGGATGCCCAGAGGAAGGTCCCACGTTTGAGAGAGAAAAATACTTTTAGAGTTTCGCCTACCGTGTAGCGTCATCCACTGCGCGATCGAGAGCCCGACCCGCTTTTTGCGCAGGCCCCGGAGGATCAACAGCGTCTTTCATCTTTTCTACTGACCGATCGATTTCCTTCCCTGTCCGTTCGGCTGGTCCTTTTTGTTCACAGCCAACCGTGCACAACGCCATCCCACTGCACAGCACGGCGGCGAAAAGGAAAGATATAGTAGGGTGTCGCATACGTTTTCTCTTCTTTCTTATTGTGACATTCTTCTGCATTATCTGGAGAAGTTGACGGCGGCGTCTCTTCGTCACTCCAGATATGCATAGAGGGACCAGACTAGGCTTGTCTTGCCAGGTCGTCGCCATTGCATAACTTGAGGACAAATTCTCTACAGTTCGTTATGGGAATTTCTCGATTACGCCTCTCATTTTTGGTGAAGTATAGAGATCAATTCACGAACCTCGCAAAGAAAAGGAAAGAACGGAAAAATAGCATCTAGCTCTGGGTTCAGTCTTTCCTGAGAAGAAATCGTGTTATTGCTAGACGCTATTACGCCTTACCCCCTCAGTCGCTCATCTGCTTACTTGCATTGTTTGCCGTGTTCATTGAGCTCTCGTTCGGATGTAAATGTTTTGCCGCACTTCTGACATCTGTGCTGGTTGACTTGCGCCATACTTGTCACCTCCTTTCTTTTTTTTGTTGACATTTGTCACTCCACTATTTATGGGTCTCACCCGGTTTCATTCACAGCAACTGCTATGCCACAGACGGGGAAGGACCCTTTGGAGTCGTCTCGTCATGAGGTTTGCTTACTCTGACGAAGTCGCAGAAGATCATAGGACTGAATCGAGCTGAACAGGAGAGTCGGAGTCCGTATGAAGATAACGTCAGTTGAGTCATCGAACCTTTCTGCAAGTCGGGAATCTTCGCATCAGTCACGAGTAGCTCGCGGCAACGCGGTGGGGCTGGTTTCGCTGCTTGCTGCGTTAGGGGGGACTACACTTTGTTACGTTGCCCTTGTGGTAGGCTTCTTTCCTGACGCAGTGTGGCTCTCCATTGTCGCTACCGGCTTTGAGGCGGCGCTTGTCGGTGGGCTTGCGGACTGGTTTGCTGTGACGGCCCTCTTTCGGCATCCTCTTGGTTTGCCCATCCCCCACACCGCGATTATTCCCACGAGACGAGCAAAAATCATTGAAAGCATTAGCTCGATTATTCAGGAGGAGTGGTTGTCGCCTGCTGTTATTCGGGCGCGGTTGGCGCGCACCTCTCCCAGCGCTCTCGTGATTGATTGGTTACGCAACCGAGAGCATCTTACGCGGTTCGCCAGTCCAGCACGCGATATCCTGAGTCACCTCGCTCGTATCTTGGCTGAAGAGGACTTCGTCCACTTTGTGGACCATACTTTGCGAGAGCAGCTTCATGAACGCCCTCTGGCCCCACTGTTGGGGCCTTGGCTCCAACGCTTTGTCGCCAGCAAGCGCGTCGATGTCGCCTTTTCCGCTTTGGCCAGCTCCATAGCGAATTTTCTTGTACGACCGGAGGTGCGTGAAGGCTTATTTTGGTGCCTTAATCGCTTGGCGCAAACTCTTTACAATGATGGTCAGCGACTTTTGGCGTTCTTTCTCCGTCGCCACACGATGCAAGAGAAAATCGTGGAGGCGCTCTCGCATTACACGGCGGCAGAGCTCCGCAGCGCCACTCGTGACGCCAACCATCCTTGGCGCGCCTATGGACGAAATGCGTTGTGGCAATTTGCTGAAAAACTCACAGTCGGTGATCCCGATGCTCTTGCTCAAGCGCAACGTATCCAAGAGATGCTGATTGAGAGTGTCGAGGCCGCTCCACTTGCCCGCACCATACTTGTGAGGATAGCTGAGCAGTTGGAGCATGACCTTGCAGATCCAAGCAGTGCCTTCTCCCACTTTATTGAACGGACATTGCGAGAGAGTATCCTGGAATTATTTGACAATCCCGAACGATGCGCGAGGTTCGATCAATGGGTGCGCAGTACGGCAAATGACCTCGTACAACGATATCATCATGAGATTGGTCTTACTGTGCGAGAGAATCTCGAAGCCTTGGAAACTGGGGCGCTGGTTGCTCAAATTGAAGCCCGCATTGGAGCGGATCTACAGTTTATTCGCCTCAACGGGGCCGTAGTGGGAGGATTAATCGGTCTTCTGCTTGGCCTTTTACACTGGTTCACTCGCTAACAAAGATCGTAGGCTTCTGAGGAGTGTGAACGATCAACCACGCAACCATACGAAGAATTGCTCGGAAGAACATCGCGACGGTTGATTATGGAAACAAATTACGCGGCCTTTGTCTTCTGTTCGTTCTCATCCTCCGGGTGGACTGATCGTTCGTACTGTACTTCAGCCACCAGATCGCTCAGATGCTCTTTCCCCTCAGCCGCTAATTCTTGTATGGTGTCCAAGAAGGTGAGTCCAGAATGAAGAAGGGCTTTAGTCACAGGACGTAAGGCTGACCCAATTTGTGGCAGGAGATCAGGCTTCGCTTTGGCAATGCCTAACCCGAGTAACCCACCTAACAGTCCAACCTGCAAGGCCATATCCTATTCCTCCAGAAGGAATTCTTACTGGAACAAAATAAAATTCTAGCAAGAGATGAGACGTATGCAACGCTTGAAGCGGAACCCCACGAAGAGTGTTTTCTGCGGCGCCGTACTGTAGACAAATACTCACAGGGTCGTGCGTACAGGCTTTTCCCGTATAAGAGTTTTGTGAAGACAAAAGGGCTCTGGGCTCCTGTCCATGCATAGTGGTGCTGGCCTATTCTTTGCTACTGTAATCTCTCATAGTTACGCTTTCTATGTACGAAGTTATGAAGTGGAGAACACCGATGAAAGGTAGCAACTCGCCTTGGGCAATAGGAGTAAAATCTCTTCTCATCCTCAGTGTCTGTCTTGTTAGTTGTGGATTTGTACCCGGCAGCGCTCTCGCAGCTTCTTCTCCGCTCGAGCTGATTCGCACCACTTCAGATCAAGCGCTGAAGGTGCTCACCGATTCTTCGGGAAGAGCGACTATGCCCCGGCAACAACAAATTGAGGAGATGTGGCAGGTTGTTTTGCCGCGATTCGATACGCAGAAGTTTGCTCAAGGCGCTCTGGGCAACAATTGGCAGAAATTAACAGAAGAGCAGAAAAAAGAATTCGTGTCATTATTTGTTGAATTAATAAAAAGTAACTACAGCAACGCTTTAAAATTATATTCTCAAGACACAAAGTTCTCTTACGATCAGGAGCGTATCGAAGGAGATGATGCTGAGGTGCAAACCCACATTGTATCTCCTGCGCAAAATACTCCTTTTTCAGTCATCTATCACTTATATCGGGCAGGGGACACCTGGCTTATTTACGATGTCGTCGTTGAAAATGTGAGCCTTGTGCATAACTATCGCAATCAATTTTCTCGTATTATGGCGAAGTCCTCGGGTGAAGAACTCCTTAATATTCTCAAGAATAAAATTGCGGAGTTGAAGAAGGCTTAGCCACTCGTGGTTTCGGTAAATGATAGCCAATTGCAAGGAAACCCTCTATGACTTGGACACTCCCTTTTCTTTTTATTCGCTTCATTATCCAAGCTGGTGGCCATCATGGGGTCTCCAGCGCAGTACTAGGATTCCTTCTGGCGCTTTTCCTTGCGTGTGTGGTGCTTTTTCTTCTGGGAGTCGTGACCCGCCATTATTTTCCCTCATTGTATCGAACCCAGGGCGCAGCCCTCGCGGGACGGATTGTCACTACTCGTTATATACAGCGATGATTTCTTACTGACAGAACTTTCGTCTCTTGAGCCCCGACCTTAGGGAACCCTCTGGAAGACGATTGCCTGGTTGTCTCTGAGAGCATATCGCTTCTTTCGAGTTCCCTTTCCTCCTCGTTCCTCCTCTTTAGGCAACAGGTGGAGCACGGTGTCCGGTGATCAGGCTCACCACAAACAGCACGAGAAAGACGACAAATAAAACCCAAGCAATTTGTGAGGCTGCGCCCGCAATGCCGGAGAGTCCAAGAACTCCTGCAATGATGGCGATGATTAAGAATGTCAAGGCCCAACTTAGCATGTCCGGCCTCCTTTCTCCGGTTGAGTTCCGGTTGACGAAAGATAAGAGCAACTGCTGTGCCAAAAAATTCAAACCGGGAGGAGGAAGGACACTCTCAGTTAGTAGCCCCACAGAGGACGAGGGGCGCCAGGATAATACCAGAGGTTCAAATCGCGATCCTGCGGCTCAAGCGGTTGCCAGCGAAACCCCTGTTCTTCTGCATGGTTGAGGTCGCCGAATTCCTCCGCACCCTGGAGTGGTCGCGAGGGCTCACAGATAGGCTTTTGGCTGTCACTCCCCTTAGAGTGTTGGGCACTTCTTTCACAACCTATGTGGGCCTGAGGAGAATCAGACGCTGCAAGAGCGATCCCATCCAAGTGGGGCGCTGCGTCCAAAGCAGAGCAAAAGAACGCCCAGCTACTAAAGACTATGATGGTAGTGCGCTGCATGGTCATAGGTTGTACTGGGAGCAAGATCATTGCCATCGGCGGCGCTCACAGCAGCACAATTCTCTTTTTTGTTTACTTTGTCATAAATTGAAAATTCGAGAGGAGGATTGAGTTCTGCATTCTCTGCTCCCTGTCCCTGGCTGCCTTGCCTCATGGTTAGGGCGCGAGAGTGTTCGCCTTCGCTCGTTGTTGGGCAATAAAGCTGTCCACACGATCCATGGCTACGTCGATCTGGCTCTGCGGATGACTGAGTAATTGACGACTTCGCGCTGCAATGAGGTGCGGGTCTGCTGAGGTCATGGTTTCTAAAAGATGAGAGAGTCCCACTAAGGCGCTCTGATGTTCATTCAGCCGCTCAAGTCCCCTTCGAACAATGGGGGACGGGACTCCCCCAGGGAGAGAAAGAGCCGACGGAGTATTTCTGGGGTCGGCAAGAAGCGCTGAGCTAAAGGTGTTAGCCGTCTCCGTTCGGTTTCCTAAGCCTCGTAAGCGCCATTTGTCTATCAAAAACTTGAGCAAGCTCGTGTGATCTAACACGTCGGAAAAGACTCCTGGAGCCACCCAGGGCGACATCAGAAGGGCAGGGACTCGCACCCCTAAGCGAGTAAACGAGTATTCCTCTTGATGATGATCAGGAGGAATGGCGGCGGGAGGAGCCACATGATCATAGAATCCTCCATGTTCGTCAAAAAATATCACCAACAGTGTTGACGACCACAATTGCGCATTTGCTCGTAAGGCGTTGTAGACGTTCGCAATCAACGCCTCACCCTCCCAGACGTCGTGTACTGGGTGATCATCATTCGCCCCCGGCGAGAAAAAACTCGGCTCAAGAAAGCAGAAGGCGGGGAATTCTTCCGCCGGGCCGGCGCTCTCTTCATAAAATGCCGTCATGGGACGGTAGCGCACGGCGTTTTGAGGCTCCCATTGGTGGACGAAGAGCAAAGAAGAGGGAACGTCGCCAAAATACACTTTCCATGAAATGTGTTGCTCATTCAGGCGGTCGAAAATGGTGGGCTGATCGTACCAATGCAAGTTCAGAGTCAGGAGACCCGTAGGCATCTGCACCCGCCCCAATGACGTGCCACTCAACGCGAAGAGGCGATTGGTCCAAGTTGAGCCCGGCACCGAAGCGAACCAATGATCACAGATAGTGAAGTTCCGAGCAAGGGTGTGCAGGGCGGGCAGGGCGTCGAGCGCGTGGTATTTCATAATTTCTGCGCGTTCGGCCGTGGTCGACTGCGGATAGGCTTGGGCGAAGTTCTTGACGAAGCCGGCATTGGGCCCCTCTAGTTGGAAAAGCACATCGCTCGTTTCATGTCGCGGGTCGTGGGACAGAATGCGAGCTGCCCCAGGCTCTTGAGGATATGAGGTGGAGCCGTCAGAGTTCGTCCGAGCCGGCGCCGTAGGATTGACGCCTTCTAAAGTGGGATAGAGCTGTTGGCAACAACCCAGCATGTGATCAAAGGAGCGATTTTCGAGAATGAGGACAACGATATGTTCAATGGAATCTAGAGTCTGGGAAATATCCGCCATAAAAACCTCTTGTACGCGAGCAAAGGGTCTCAGCTATGTGAGCAATTCGCCACAGGCACTGTTGGTAGTTTACCCAATAGGCGCCTTGTTGGCGTGCCCAAAATGAAACTTGACGGGTGGACAAAAAGGAACTTCCTTCTTCTAAACGATTTTTTTCCTCCTCTGCATTTGGCATTTTACTTGCTGCATTCAAGTAAGGAAGTTTACCCTTAAAGGAAATTTTTATGCAAGCAAAACACCTACTGATGACAGGCCTTACGATAGGATTGTTAGGGAGCACCCCAATGTTAGTTTTCGCCTACGATGGCAGCGAGACGAATTCCTACAAACACTATTCTTCAGTATCGGAAGAACGCGCAGATTTAGCTCGCCAAGAAGCCGATCTCTCCAAAGAAATTGGCAGGCTCGAAGAAAAGCGTGCGGCGTTGGCGGAACGTCGTGCGGCGTTACCGCAGGCTCAAGGAGAAGCAGAGGCGGCGCGCCATACTTCCTCTCTAGAGCGAGAAATGGCTGGCCTTGGGGCGCATGAAACCGACCGGGGATACGTGTTAACTCTCAGTGATATTCAGTTCCAAACCGATGAGGCAAAGCTCACTGCGGACACTATGCGTAAATTATATCCATTCGTCACGTTACTGAAAGATAATCCCAGACGGGAGATTATTGTTGAAGGGTATACAGATAGTAGCGGTCCGGAAGACTATAACCGAGAGTTATCAGAGCAACGCGCGAAGGCGGTAGAAGATTTTCTGGTCTCGACCGGCATCGACCCGCGACGCATTACCACGCATGGGTACGGTGAGACGAATCCGATTGCGTCCAATGCTACTGCCGCAGGGCGCCGAGAGAATCGGCGGGTGGAAATTGTCGTCTCGCGGGGGAAGCAAACAGCGGAACGAGAACGTTAAACTCAAGCGGCATAAGCAAGTGAATTTATGACGACTCCCTCTCTTGAATCGACGATTGATGAAACGCTGGCGGAAACCTTTCCTGCGAGTGATCCGCCAGCCTGGACCTTAGGGCGTGAGCCTCATCGTACTCCTCCTGCACCTTCAGAAGCCGGTTCGCTGCAAACAGCAAATCATCCAGAAACGGCCCGGAATAAAGATGCAAATCGGCAGTTGACGATTCTGGGCATTGCCGGAAGTTTACGGCAAAACTCCTATAATCGAGCCGCTCTCCGGGCGGCTCAACTGCTCGTCCCGCCTGATGCGACGATGGATATATTTAATATTGTAGACATCCCACTCTTCAATCAAGACGCGGAGCAAACTCTGCCTCCCGCCGTAGTTAGATTGAAGCAGTGTATTCGTGCGGCCGATGCTATCCTCATCGCCACTCCTGAGTATAACTACTCGTTTCCAGGCGTGCTCAAGAACGCCATCGATTGGGCTTCTCGTCCTCCGGAAGACAATGCCTGGCGCGGGAAACCGGTCGCTCTCATGGGCGCCTCGATGGGACGATTGGGAACAGCGCGCGCCCAATATCATCTTCGTCAAGTCTTTGTAACCCTGAATATGCATCCTCTGAATCAGCCGGAGATCATGATTGGCAAAGCGAGCGAGCTATTTGATGAAAAAGGAGAACTCGTCGACACCGAGATCCGTACTCGTCTCCAGCAGTTGCTTGCGCAGCTCGTGCAGTGGACACGAGAGCTGCAACATGTTCATAAGTAACGCAACTGCGCCGAACCCATCAACATCAGCGCAATAGTGTCGGTAGTGTGTTTGAGTTTTTCATCGCTCAATCCTTTCCTCTTTAGACCCGAACCTCGCCCAAAAAGGCATTCCAAAAAATAGGGCTCCTCAAGGTCAGCACAAAGATTGCTCTCCTTAAATGACGAGCCGAGCATTACTACTAGAAGATAAGTGCTCGGAGGAGGGAACATGAAAGTCTGGCCTGGAATGCCTTACCCGCTTGGCGCGACATGGGACGGCGCGGGAGTGAACTTCGCTTTGTTTTCTGAACACGCCGCTGCTGTTGAACTGTGTCTGTTTGAGGGAGGGGAGGGAATCCGTGAAACCGCACGTATTCGTCTCTCTGAACAAACAACCCACGTGTGGCATTGCTATTTGCCCGAAGTACGCCCTGGACAACTCTACGGCTACCGCGTGTATGGTCCATATGCTCCGGCGGAGGGACATCGGTTCAACCATAACAAATTGTTACTCGACCCTTACGCCAAAGCTCTCTCCGGGGTCCTGCAGTGGAGTGATGCGCTATTCGGCTATACCGCCGGCCACGAGGAAGAAGATCTCTCCTTTGATGAACGCGACAGTGCAAGGGGAATTCCGAAATGCGTTGTGGTCGATCCGGCGTTCAGTTGGGGCGCAGATACGCCGTTGCGCACCCCGTGGCATAAAACGCTCATTTACGAGATGCACGTGAAGGGCTTTACGGCGCGCCACCCGGAGGTGCCCGAAGAGTTGCGCGGCACGTATGCCGGGCTTACGCACCCCGCAGTCATTGAGTATCTCCATCAATTAGGCATTACCGCAGTCGAACTGCTGCCGGTCCATCAATTTGTGGTTGAGAAGCATCTCCGAGAGAAAGGGCTGAAGAACTATTGGGGGTATAGTTCGATAGGCTTTTTTGCCCCCGACGCGCGTTACTCCAGTAGCGGGGTTCATGGCCAACAGGTGTACGAATTTAAAACGTTGGTGAAGACTCTCCACCGTGAGGGAATCGAAGTCATCCTTGACGTTGTTTACAATCATACTGGAGAAGGCAACCACTTGGGGCCGACCTTGTGCTTTCGCGGCCTTGATAACGCTTCCTACTATCGCCTCGTGCATGACAATCCACGCTACTATATGGACTATACGGGCTGTGGCAACACCTTAAGCATGCTCCATCCACGAGCGTTGCAGTTGGTCATGGATAGCTTACGATACTGGGTGACAGAGATGCATGTTGATGGATTCCGGTTTGATCTGGCCTCAGCTCTTGCGCGCGAGTTGCATGAGGTTGATCGACTCGGTGCTTTTTTTGACATCATCCAACAAGATCCCTTGTTGTCTCGGGTCAAGCTCATCGCTGAGCCCTGGGACCTCGGAGAGGGCGGTTATCAGGTGGGGAACTTCCCGGTCTTGTGGGCGGAATGGAACGGTATTTACCGTGATGTCATCCGCGGATTCTGGAAAGGAGACGCAGGATTAGTCGGCGATGTGGCGTACCGCTTGATGGGGAGCAGTGATCTCTACGAGCATAATGGGCGGCGCCCCTACGCGAGTATCAACTTTATCACTGCCCATGACGGCTTTACCTTAGCCGACCTTGTCAGTTACAACGACAAACACAACGAAGCAAATGGTGAAGAAAATCGTGATGGGAATGATCACAATCTGAGCTGGAACTGTGGTGTGGAAGGACCAACTGACGATCCCGCTATCCTTGCGCTGCGGGCGCGTCAACAACGTAATCTGCTTGCGACCTTGATTCTCTCCCAAGGCGTTCCTATGCTTTTAGCCGGAGATGAGATTGGCAACTCCCAGGGTGGCAACAACAACGCCTATTGTCAAGACAATGAAATCTCGTGGCTTGATTGGAATCTCGACCAGTCCCAGCGGGAACTTCTCAAATTCAGCAAATTTCTTATTCGTATTTTTCATCAACATCCGGTCTTTCGCCGGCGCAACTTTTTCCAGGGACGCCAACTCTACGGGTCACATATCAAAGACTTGGTCTGGTTTCGCCCTGATGGCCGCGAAATGAGCGACGAAGATTGGCAGACGTGGTTCGCGCGGGGATTGGGAATCTGCATGGCGGGAGATGCGATCGACGAGGTCGATGCGCGCGGCAATCCCATTCTCGATGACACATTCTTGCTATTGTTGAATGCTCACTATGAGTCGTTATCATTCATGTTACCTGCCCCGCTGCAAGATCAGTGTTGGGAATTAGTGTTCGACACCCGCTACGCAGAGCCGCAGCCCGGGGGGCGGCGAACAGCGAGAAGTCGGCCATACAAGATGGAGGCGCGCTCCCTGGCGCTATTTTGTATGCGCCGACAGGAGGTCGCGCAGAGCAAGCGCGGACGCGCGGTGGACCTGGTGGCGGCAGCGAATGAGAAGGTCCAAGCTCCGTTAGAGTTAGTTCCGGAGCGTTCGCCCCTGACTTCTGAGCCGGATTAAGTGTTGTCTGAAGGACTACAGTGTGAAGTGATAGACATCTAACCACGGCGTCAAGGTCATGGAGTTAGCAGGACACAGCCTCTCAAGGAGCGCCGCCCAGTGATGTATGCCCTTGTGGTAACCAATTCCGCAAAAGCTGAGCTTTAGATCGATACAGGGCGAACTGAGCGGTAAAGAGTGGGTCAAGCCGCTTCTCCCCATAATGATCCTCTCGATACGCCTGGGTAATAGCTTGTTCTGGCGGACGCGGCGTTCGATACACCAATCCGCACAGCCGGTGCCTGACGATATCGGTCGTATAATCCTGCGTAAATTCCGAGCGATCAGTCAGCGCATTATCCGAAGGTGCGCCCCAGGTTTCGGTCGCCAGGCGGCGTTGATGAAATTCGCTGATATATTGAAATTGCCCGGCGACTTCGGCGGCGGAGCACACTGCCTCACACGTCCGAGCGCCACACACGATGCATCCCGCGACGATACGAGAATTAGTGCGCATGAATGAACCTTATCTCACTTCCCCTGCCAATAGCTTCCATGAGAAGCAAGAAGAAACCCGGGGGCCGCCTTTCAGTGCAAGACGCCAAATATCCACAGAAGAACAATCAAACTGAAGGGCACTCCAAGCAACCAAAGTAAAAATCCTCGACCCATGATCCTCTCCTTTCCTTTGAAAAATGTTTGTATTCCTGACTCACTAGAAAAGCAGCAAAAAATAGACCACATTAACAAGTTGTAAAAACAGACAAATAAAGAAAGAAAAGAAGGAAAACCAATCTAAGCCGCCAAGGCGCGTTTTCGTCTTCCCTCCGCTTTTTGGATACTCGCCTTCAAAGTGGAAAGCAGTTCTCTTTGTTCCGTCGCTTGATAGTGTGGTTGGGGTTTCACGCGAATCTTTGTCCCGTCGCGTTTCTTCTCGATGAGACTGACGAGTCCCTCACGATAGACGTCTCGATATCTGGCGGGTGCAAAATGATCAGTCATCTGCCCAATGAGGTGCTCCGCCATCGCCACTTCTTCGTCGTCGAGCTGCTCGTTCTGTTTCGGTAAAAGAAGTCCTTTGGGAGGCAAGATCTCATCTGCAAAGTAGAGGACGTTGAGCATCAAGGCGCGTCCGCTTGGCTTCATTGTCACGAGATGTTCGCGTTCGTAAAAAGTGAGTTTCGCAATGGCGATTTTCTGGGTCCGCTTGAGAGCTTCATGCAGGAGGGCATAAAGAGGGAGACTGTTTTCTTCAGGGGCGACGTAGTAAGGCTTGGTAAAGTAGACAGGATCAATTTCAGCGGGATCGACAAATGTCTCTAAATCCAGCATATGGGTTGAGATTGAGTTCACGTTCTTAAAATCTTCTGCAGTGAGCGTAACGTAATGACCGGGCTCAACCTCGTACCCTCGCACGAGCTCGCCGGATACGACTTTTTGTCCGCACTTCGTACAGATCCTTTCATTCTTAATCCGGCCGCTATCACGCTTGTGCAGATAGTGAAGATGTAACTCTTGGCTGCGTGTCGCTGAGTACAGCTTGACCGGGATATGGACAAGACCAAAGCGAATTGTGCCGTTCCAGATCGACTTCATAAGAAGATTCCTTGTCTCATGAAGAAAGGAAGTAGAGCAGCAACGGCTATGCCATCTCTAGGTCTGGTCGGCTTTCTCGCGACCACAATGGTGTCGCGCGCTCGGTGCGCAATTGTTCCAGAGGAGGGGAGCGCAGAATAATAGGAAAAGCTTCTCTACACTTTGCGCCTGCTTCTCGCCTGGCCTCTTGCGTGCGGAGAAAAATGCAATGGTCAGAATCCTCACAGTGCTGTGGAAAAATTCCCCACACTCTCTCAGGGCTGAGAAAAAATCCTGTAAGAAAATCGATTGTCTGTCGTAGGGAGAATCCCTTCACCTTCCTCTGCTGGCGGCACGAGGTTTGCGTCTAATGGTGACCGATTTTATAGGCAGAGCTGGCTCTGACGAAAGCAGTTGCCCAAGCGATAGAGACGCCGATTCCTGACCGTATCAGTACCCTCGGTCTCCGCGCCGGAACAGTGAAGCCAGGCTATGGGGAGGCAAGGAAGCCTGGTGTTAGCCCCAATTCTGCACGAGTCTTTCTCCAGCGATAATTAGAAGACGGCGATCCTGTAGAAAGAACCTGACAGCGAAAAAGCGCCGGTGGAGGAAAGGAAGGTATTGTGAATCGCCCTCTACGCATATTCACGTGGCACGTTCATAGCAATTATCTTTACTCTTTGGCTCAAGTCCCTCATGAATGGTTCGTTCCGGTCAAACCTGGGTGGCCTAGCGGCTATGCGGGTCGCTCCGGAGGTTTTCTCTGGCCTGATCGTGTTCATGAAGTGCCGGTTGGAGAGGTGCGGAAGCTTGAATTTGATTGTATCCTTTTTCAATCTTCGCAACAGTATCTACAAGATCAATACGAAATTCTTTCAGGCGCTCAGCAGCGGCTCCCGCGTATTTACCTGGAACACGATCCTCCCTGCGGGCATCCGACCGATATGGAACACGTGGTTGATGATCCCAATATTTTGCTTGTCCATGTCACTCCGTTTAACAATCTGATGTGGAAAAGTGGGCGGACCCCCACCTGTGTGATCGATTACGGTGTGAGCATTCCTCCGGAGGTGCGCTACAGTGGACATTTAGACTGTGGAATCACGGCGGTGAATAACCTGTATTCCGAAGGGCGTCGGCTGGGCGCCGACATCTTCGAGAAAGTACAATGCGCCGTGCCGCTTGATCTCATTGGCATTGGAGCAAGAGCAATGGGCGGGTTCGATGATGTTCCTCCACCTCAGGCGCCCGCCTTTATGGCGCAATATCGTTTTTTCTTCAACCCCAGCCGTTATGCGAGCCCAGGACTTGCCGTATGTGAGGCGATGATAGCGGGGGTCCCTATTCTTGGCTTGGCCACCGCGGAGATGGTGAATACGATTGAAAATGGCGTCTCCGGTTATGTCGATATTGATATCGCCCGACTGATGGAACGCATGCAAGAATTGCTCGTGTCTAAAAGCGAAGCACGCCGCCTAGGAGACGGCGCTCGCCGTTACGCCCAGCAGCGGTTTCATATCGCTCGTTTCGTTCGTGATTGGGAGGCTGCCTTCGACTTCGTTACGAATAGCTCCTTCGTCAATGGGCATCGTGTATTTCCTTCACCTCCATTTCAAGAACCGCCCCCCCTCAGCAATGCTTTTAGTATGGATAATGGAATACGAAAAGCATCGGTTGCACGAGTGCTCGGATCGCGTCGTGATGGTCGTATCCTCCGATCCTCCGATTCCCCGCGCGTCCCAGTGCATTCGGGCGAGGTGATATGAAGAGAGGGATAGGGGTCTTCCTCCTCCGTTCACGCCTTCAGTCTGAGCACGGTTAAATTACGTCAAGGAGATACCTATCAGTTCACGTATTGAAGATTATGCCTTGATTGGCGACTGCGAAACCGCAGCTCTGGTCGGGCGTGATGGGTCGATCGATTGGCTGTGCGTGCCGCGCTTTGATGCTGGCGCCTGCTTTGCCGCGTTGCTGGGCGCCCCAGAGCATGGCCGTTGGCTGCTGGCCCCGGCTGAACCTGTCAATGCGATCCGACGACGTTATCGGCCGGAAACCCTCATCTTGGAGACTGAATACGAAACCGATAATGGAGTTGTGACCATCATCGATTGGATGCCCTTGCGCACTTCCGCCCTAGATGCTTTTCGCTTGGCGGTAGGGACGCGAGGGAAAGTTCCCATGCGTATGGAGCTCGTCATACGCTTTGATTATGGCTCGATCGTGCCGTGGGTGCGCCGCCACGAACAGGGCATTCGCGCCATAGCCGGTCCGGATACCCTCTATTGCCGCACCAAAACGCCTTTACACGGGGAAAATCTCAGTACAGTGGCCGAGTTCGCAATAGAGGAAGGGCAACGTCTTCCCTTTGAGCTCACTTGGACCCCAACCCTACATCCAGAGCCGCCCTTGCTGGACGCCGAGGAGAGTCTGCGGGACACGGAAGCGTGGTGGCGCGCCTGGGCGGGACGCTGTACTTACCAGGGCGAATGGCGGGATGCCGTCCTGCGCTCATTGATTACCCTCAAGGCGCTGACTTATGCTCCCACTGGCGGTATTGTGGCGGCGCCGACGACCTCCCTGCCAGAGCAACTCGGCGGCGTTCGCAACTGGGACTATCGCTATTGTTGGCTTCGTGACGCCACCTTTACTTTGTATGCGCTTATGGTAGGCGGCTATATCCAAGAGGCGCAGGAATGGCGACAATGGCTGGTCAACGCTGTGGCGGGGGCGCCAGACAAATTGCAGATTCTGTATGGGTTGGCAGGAGAGCGACGGATAACCGAATTGGAGCTTGATTGGCTGCCGGGCTATGAAGGCTCTCGTCCTGTCCATATTGGTAATGCGGCTCATCAACAAAATCAACTCGATGTGTACGGCGAGGTAGTAGACACCTTGCACCTGGGACGGCGCATGGGACTTGCGGCCAGCGAAGATAGCTGGTTGGTGCAGCGTGCTCTGCTTGACTTTTTAGAAGCGAATTGGACTGCTCCTGATAATGGCATTTGGGAGGTGCGCGGTCCGCGTCGTCATTTCACACACTCAAAAGTCATGGCCTGGGTCGCCATTGATCGCGCCATTAAAGAAGTTGAGCGGTTTGAAGTGAAAGGTCCCTTAGAATCATGGCGGCGACTCCGGCAGCGTATGCGCGCGCAAATATGCAGTGAAGGCTTTAATAAAGCCCTGAATTCTTTTGTCCAGTATTATGGAGCCCACACGCTGGATGCGAGTCTTCTCATGTTGCCGCTTGTCGGCTTTCTGCCGGCGACTGACCCACGAATGAAAGGGACGGTCGCAGCTATCGAGCAGGGACTGATGCGGAATGGATTTGTCGATCGCTATGACACGAGCAATCATATAGATGGGCTACCGAGTGGCGAGGGCGCATTTCTCCTTTGCACTTTTTGGCTGGCGGATAATTTGGCATTACAGGGGCGTTACCAGGAGGCTCGCGAGATATTCGAACGACTCTTAGCGCTGCGCAACGATGTTGGCTTGTTAGCCGAACAATATGATCCTCAAGGCCATCGTCTTATGGGGAATTTCCCTCAAGCCTTTTCTCATGTGGGGCTCATCAATACCGCGCGCAATCTCATCCGAGCCGGGGGGCCGGCAGAAGACCGACATCATACCTGACCTGTTTTTGGCAGGGTCTCTTTACACTTCGTCTCTCCCATGCACTTCGGCAGGAGGACAGGTTGCTTCTACCGCCGTGAGCGGCTCAAGAATTTTATACCGGTGCACTGCTCCTTGAGGAACGACCCAGGAGTCCCCCGCTTCGAGCACGATGGTTTGACCTTCAATTTCGAGTTCTGCACGTCCACTAATGACATACCCCAAGGTTTCGTAGGGACGTTGCGTCGCGGACTTCGCCTTCCCCGGTTGTTCGTTTTCCCAGAGACGGAGAGAGAGTTTAATACCAGCAGCCAAATATTTCTGCCCGCGTTTGCCACGGGGAGAGAAACGAGCATTCACCTTGGTAATACTCGTATCACGCCGAGACTGTGCAGGAGAAGAGGCCATCGTTTCTGTACCTGTGCGCTGCCCTTTCCCTAAAGTCATTCTTCCTTCATCAAGGTCTAATGTAGGCTGCCCAGGTGGTGTAGTTCTCTCTGGTGTTGCCATAGCGATTATCCTTAGCACTTCAGCTTCTACTTCTTGAGAACCTCTCTTTCCCCACCACGCGTTTGACAAGGAGTAAAAGCTGAGGAGTAAAAAAATTCAGGGCTACTATTTGCACGGTAGCCCTCATTTATAATCTTTCGTTCTTTTCACTCATAAGAGTCCAGACAAAACAAAAGAAAACTGTGTGGGCGGACGGACGATAGGTGATCGTGTTACGCTGCACTTTGCGTTGACGCGCGCGCTGAGGCTTCGGCTGGGGAATAGCCCTTCACACGTTCCCAGGCATAGCGGACAGAATCCTTACACTCTTGCCACGCGCCTTTATTCTTCTTTTCCCACTCGCGTTGCGCGTCGGCTTCAATCGCGGACCAGTCTTTCTCAGCATACCGCTGGTCATTCGCAAGCGTATAGCCGTAGCGATATGCGGGCTCGTAGTAATCATACCCATAGCCGCGATTCGCATACCAGGAATGAAAGTGGGTGCGGAAATCATTGGTATAGGCGTCATAGCCACGCACATGAGCGTGAGGACCCGATCCTATATGCTCCACTGCTCCCAGAAGATCAGTGGAGCGAGCCGGTGTTTCTTTCGTTGACAGATTTGCGTTTGGGTTATAGCCGGTCCATCCACTCTGTCGCCACTCTTCGGCTCGACGGTCAATATCCACAGCATTGTGGCGTTCAAAAATATTGATCGCTCGGTCGATCATCTTCTCATCATCCGTTCTTACGGATACTAGGGTGCTGCCGCGGCGAATACCTTCGGCATAATATCCTGCCTCCTGCTCGGGGACGCCGACATCCACCAATGCTCCAATGAGTCCGCCTGCCGCCGCGCCGACGCCGGCGCCAATAAGAGTCGTAGCAAGAGGGCCAGCCGCGATTACTGGACCGACGCCAGGAATCGCGAATACACCGAGACCTACTAAAAGACCACCGATTCCTCCAATCACGGCGCCAGTCCCGGCTCCAGCAGTCGTCGTGCTTATTCCTATGTTGGATTCCGTTGCAAGCTCAGAGAGTTCACCATCAATATGCTCTCCGATAAGACTCACATCTTCACGGCGGAAGCCAGTATCAATCACGTCACGGACAGCGCCCTCTGCCTCACTCCGTTGATCAAAAATACCCACCACTGATTTTGTCATTGCTCTTCTCCTTTCTTTCCTAAGATTTTCTCTGAGGAATAATTTTTAATGGTTCACTTATAGTGATGTTCCTGTAATCTAATCTCAATAGAAAAATGCAAGATCAATACCATGCCTCAGTCGATCTTCCCAACGGCATGCCCCACTATTTTGACGAGCCAATCTCACAGTCCATGTCATATTTCATCTACACTTTTCACTTCATCAGTGAGCACTGGACTGGATGAGTACGGTGAGCAAGCGCCGGAAGTATATCTATCCGTTTGTCTATCTTGGAGCATGCGGAGAAAGGTAGCACTTGAGCCCGCTAGAAAACCCCAGTCAAGATGCTCGGGGAGCAGGCTAGGGTATGCTTCAATTTTTCCTCCTCCTCTAAGCCGGCTAGCGGCATAGGAATTGCACCTTTTGGAGTTACTTTCTGAGGAGGTCTTTTTATGGATGTTAGCAGTGTTGAGTCAAAGATGGGGACCACGGCGCCTCAACCTGAACATAGGGAAGGACAAATAGCCCGGGCTCTTGAGCAGCAAACTGCAAAGTTGCCATCTGATACGTGGCTCTGGGCGGCGGTAGGCTCCATGGCGATTTCTTTTTCACTGCAAATGATGGGAAAGAGGAAAACGAGTCTTTTCGTTGGACAATGGGCGCCGACGTTTTTGATTATTGGTTTATATAACAAACTTGTTAAAGTCGCCGGGTCTCATTAACGATCACCGCGATAAGGAGAATGAAAATGAAAAGTATATTTGTTACTAGTGCGGCGAGCTTGGCTACGGGGCTTTGTTTGTTCATCGCTTCTCCTTCTGTCGCCGCCGAAGAGCACGAGAAATATGATGCGGCTACGCAGTCCTTTTTGAAGGAAGCAGCGCAGGGCGGGATGACAGAAGTCACCCTCGGACAATTAGCGTCGGAAAAAGGTCATAATGAAGCGGTCAAGAGCTTTGGCCAACGGATGGTCAAAGACCACAGTCGAGTAAATGAAGAATTGAAGAAGCTTGCTCACGCAGAAGACGTCACTTTACCCACCGATATGGGAAGCGGGGGGAAGGAGCTGGAACAGCGGTTACAGAAGCTTTCTGGCGCTGAATTTGATCAAGCCTACATGCAGGCCATGTTGAAAGATCACAAAGAAGATATTGAGGCATTTAATCAAGAGGCCCGGAATGGGAAGGACCCCGAAGTAAAAAATTGGGCGAGCAAAACGTTGCCGACTCTACGTGAACATTATCAACTTGGGCAGACCGCAGCCGAGAAAATTGGTCTGAAAACCTCTGCTGTAGATTCGTCATCTGAGCGACTTGATTCGAGCAAGAACGATGCAGAGAAGATTGCCCCTCCGGAACGGATGGGAAAAATGCAATCAGGCCCCAAGTAAGTACGCTTTCAATCAGAAGAGAAGGGGCCCTCCTCTTTCCCTCTTCTCTTTCTCAAGAGGCAGCTTTCTCCTCCCCAGAGTTGCCTCTTCTTTTTTGGTTTCTACAAAAGAAAATTCAGCGACTAAAGGTACATGATCGGAAGCCATGAGAGCGGTGGGACTGCGGTGCAGAGTTAGATGCTCAAGCTGCAATGCTGGGTCAAAGTAAATATGGTCAAGATGAATCAGGGGGAGTACGCCGGGATAGGTTCGTTTCCGTCCAAGGTGATGCTGAATATCCACACTTTCAAGATGCGTGGACAAGAGGCGGGAGGGTAGCCCTCGTATCCAATCATTGAAATCTCCTAACACCACCCGCGTGCCTTTGAGATTCGTGTTTGCGAGTAGCTCTGCCCCAACTAACTTTCGCGCTTGATGTCGTCGTTCGGCAAACGCTAAGCCGAAGTGGACATTGAAGACATGTAGTAAATGACCGGAAGGCAGCTCAACATCAATGCGTAAGCAGGCGCGTCGCTCGTACCGACGCCACGTGAGATCGTAGTTATGCATTGTCCCGATAGGCGTTCGGCTTAACACCACATTCCCGTAAGGCGCGCCATGGAAACGACGCGCTTCCCCAAGGCAATAGTGGTATGAGAGCGCGTCCGCAAAAAATCGTCCTTGATTGAGGTCGGAGGCCCCGCCTTCGAGACAAACGACTTCTTGCAAAGCGATAATATCGGCATTGAGCTCGCGTAGCACATGCGCCACGCGCGCTGGGTTGATTTGCTGATCAAGCCCTCGACTTTTGTGGATGTTGTAGGTGGCGACCCGAAGACGCGCTGGTTTGTTCATGCCTTTGCCGTATCGCACTCCTCGAAAAGAGCATAAGAAATTATGCTGCGGCCGTAAAAGCGCGGGGGCGTTCGCGCGCAAGAATGGCGCAAAAACTCGGCCAAATGTGTTCTTTTCCCACAATGACCACCGACTTGAAATTATCAACCTTCAACTCGCGGAAAAGGGCGATCAGCGAACTTTCATATGAAGAAGAGCCCGAGGGCTTAATTTCACCGTAGCCAAAGAGGTTGCACACTTCACACAATTCCTTCGCCGCAGTCAGCGTAGCAGGATTATCCGAGCTAAAGTTATCGCCGTCCGAGCAGTGGAAGGCGTAGATATTCCAGAGACTGGGATGATAACGATCGCGAATAATTTCCAGGGCCTTATTATACCCCGAGGAAATCAAGGTGCCGCCGGATTCTCCTTTGTGAAAAAATTCTTCTTCAGTGACTTCTTTCGCTTCAGTGTGATGCGCCACGAAAACGAGCTCCACGTGCCGATATCTCGTGGAGACAAATTGATACAGCAGAAAGAAAAAACTCCGGGCCAGGTATTTCTTCGTCGTATCCATCGAGCCCGAAGTGTCCATAATACAAATCACCACTGCATTAGAGTCCGGACGTACATCTTCCATAAAGTGACGGTAAATCATATCTTCTTTGCGAAATGGAAAACGTTCATCTTCCGCAGGTGCGGATTCCGAGTCGCTAGGATCTCTAACGGACTGCTGCGCGGCGATTTTACGTTTGATGCGGGAAAGGGCCGTCTGCTTTTTGTCTAAGCGAAGCCGTATCCCGGCTTTGCGGTATCCTTTTCGTTTACTGAGCCGCTCGGACAGCACTTCACGCAAAATTTTGCGCTCCATATGCGGTAATTCTAAGTCCTCGAACATAATCTCAATGAGCTCATCCAAGGTCACGTCCGTTTCATAGTAATCGGTTCCAGCTTGATCCCCGGCTTGCCCTTGCCCTTCACCTTTGCCGACGACCTGCCCCGGTTGTGAGTTGCCGTCGCCTTGGCCCACCCCAGGCGTGTTTTTACCGTAGATAAAGCGGTACTCCTTGATCCCCCGGATGGGGACTTTGATAATTTTGTCCTTATTCTTGCCGATGATCGCTTCCTCGGCGATCAAATCCGCAATATTGTCGCGAATAGATTCCCGCACCTTCTGCCGATGCCGCTGGCGGTCTCCTGTACTGCGGTCTGATCGGAGCGCATCGGATGAAGAATAGGGCTGAAAAATGGTTGCTGCCGTCGCCATATATTTCCTTAACCCCTTCAATCGGGCGTTGATCTCTTGTCTTCTTTTGCTCTTACGCTGCTTTCGGGAGCTAATCTTTCCATAAGTTGTTCGCCGCGTACTTCAGGACGACATCCACACAGTACTCACAATAGCCTTGCTCTAGGAGGCTACTGACCATCGTGTTGTATTTGCTGATCTGTTCTGCATCACGCGTTCGTGCTTTCGTGATCACCCGACTAATATCACGCACGGAATTCGTCAGTTTCTTCTCGATTGCTTCTTTCAGAGGCTCATAACTCTTGTACGTAATCGTTTGTCCCCGTCGAGAAGCGGCCCACAAGTACGCAATAACTTCTTGTCGGAATCCCTCAGCGGCTGACCCGATAATGGCGATCTGTTCTTCTATCGACTTCAGAAAGCCCTCATCTGGGTGCAATTCCTCGCGTGTATTGTGATCTTTCACCTTGGTTTTATTGACATACGCTTCGGCGTGATCCAAGTAGTTTTGGAACAGCGCATCCGCTTGCTCTTGATACGAGTAGACGAAGGCCTTGGAAATTTCCTTCTCTAACAGCTCCAGATATTCCTTATGAATCGTGTCTTGGAGAAATTCTAAGTACTGTTTGCGAGTGTCATCGGCGATATCCTGGTCCTTGACCATGCTGATAAGCGCCTCGCGGACATTGATGGCGTTAATACAGCGACCGGACTCCGCCAGGGCGTTATCGAGCGCCTTCATGATAAAGCGGGTCGAGATGCCGCTCAGCCCTTCTCGTTTAGTCTCTTCGCGCAGTTCCTGCACATTGATCCTTTTGGTGCGCCCTTTCTCTACGATTTCTTCGCCACTGTACAATCGCAACTTGGTGATCAAGTCGCACTTCGGGGTAGGCTCTAACCGCGACAGCACCGCAAACATGGACGCCATTTCCAGCGTATGCGGGGCCACATGGGCGCGGAAAGCGGATTTGTTCAAGATCTTCTGATAAATCTTCACTTCTTCAGAAAGGCGTAAATTATAGGGAACTTTGACAACAACGATACGATCGAGAATCGCTTCATTGGTGTGATCCGCCTTGAATTTTTGCCACTCCGCTTCGTTGGAATGCGCCACGATCACCGAATCCACATAAATCGTGCCGTGACGTCCGGGGGCAGGAACAAACTTTTCCTGGGTGGCGGTAATCATGGCGTGGAGATATTCCGTCTCGTTCTTAAGGACTTTGAGACAAAACCCACGAACGGAAATCAAGGAGCCTGTCATGGCGAGGAGTCGTAGACGACGAAGCAATCTCGCAAGAATCGAAAACCTAAAGCAAAGATTGCTTCGCTCCCCTCGCAATGACACGTTGACGGTTTGCCAGACTGGAGGAGTTTTGTCCCGTAGTCCTAAAGACTTCGATAAATTCCACCATGCCCCGGTTGCCGACGTTAAAGGCCCCATTGAGCTCTAAGACGCGCGGATCGCCCTCGGAATACTTGTCAAGCTTGGAAATATCCTCAGAGCCGATCAACACGGACGTATCTTGGTTGTTCGGATCAACCGGCGGCACGACGCCGATGCCTTTGCGGTTCCGTTTGGAGAGAGACCGTGGTCACGGGAACGTCTTCGTAGCGGCCCTGGAAGTCTTCCTTCAAATGAAAGCGACAGGTCGGACACAAGTCCCCCTCAATATGCACGCCCAGCATTTGTTCAAACTCTTTCCGCAGGTGCCGAGGAATGAGATGCAAGGGCTCCTCAAACATAGGGCACCCCTCGATGGCGTACACGGGATCGGTTTCTTCTAAGCCGCGCTGTAATTTCTCTACGAGCGAGCTTTTCCCGGACCCGACCGGCCCCATTAAATAGAGCACTTGTCGGCTCTCCTCACCCTTTAAGGACGCCGAATGAAAATAGCGACAAATCTGCGCCAGGGTCCGCTCGATGCCGAAGAATTCGTCCTTGAAAAAATTGTAGACTTTCAGATTTTCATCTTTGTAAAGCGACTTGACGCGTGGATCATCGGATTGGCTAATATCGTAGATCCCGTTGCTCAGCAAAAAATCATACATACGAGCATGAGCAAGCTTAGAGGTCGTGGGATCTTCTCTGACCTTTTCGAGATATTCCAAGAACGTTCCTTGCCATTGTTTATTCTCGCGAGTGGCGCGATCATTTTGAATCATTGCCGCAAACGAGGTCGTCTCAGTTTCCATACAGTTCTCCTATTCCTCATCCTTTCAGATCTTTATTGAGGTGAGTCAGGCGTAGTGATAGAGCAGACACAGCAATTGCTATGCCAGAGAACTGCTTGTCCATGGAAAAAAATGCGCCAGTTTTTGTCCTTCAAACGCAGACAAGATGAGAGTTTTTTTCTACACCCTCACTGCCTATTTGCCTACAGTGAAAACTCTTCTTCCGAGGGCGCATCACGCCAGAAGATGCTCCCATAGGGCGGATTGCCATGTCTGCCTAAGAGAGCTGTCTCCTGGCGTGGTTTTTGCTCCCCTCAACTATTGTAAGGACAGTCTTCGGGTACCACTTCCCCCCCCCTGTGGTATATGCTTGACCAGCATTTATCGAAGGCTGTCCTTTATTCAATTGAGGTACAGCTTTATGGGAACGCGGTCGTTCGCTTTACTCGCTGGTTTTTTCTACTTTGTAATCGGGATTTTTGCTTTCCTCCCGGGGCTTACTCAACCGCCTCCGCCCGGAGTCCCCCGGTTGGCAATGGCAGGCAGTTACGGTTACGTCCTTGGCTTGTTCCTCGTTAATGTGCTGATGAATTTTGTTCATATTGTCATTGGGGCGTGGGGGTTTCTTGCGTCGAGAAATTTTGGAGCGTCGCAGACTTTTGCACGGAGCCTCGCTATTCTTTTTGGCGTGCTGACGCTTATGGGTGTACTTCCAGGATGGAATACTGCCTTTGGCCTGATGCCGTTATTTGGACATGATGTGTGGTTGCATGCTGGCACGGCTGCCCTTGCTGCTTACTTCGGTTTTGTCGTAGCAGAAGCAGTTATATGGGTCCGCCGCACCGAGAATGTCAAGAGCGAAAGGGTAAAGATTTACGAGGAGCGTCCACAACTCTAAGCGGCCTGCTCTATGGTGTGGGACGTATGGAGTATCGTATGTTAAAAAGCGCACCTCTGAGGTGGCCTGTCGTCGTTTTACTTCCAAGCGTCATCGCAAGCTTCTTCACGATAATGCTTGGAGCAACGCTAGCCCAATTGGAGCAGCCCAAGGATCTTCAAGACGCCAGCACTACCGCCGTCCAAAGTCTGATATTTGATTTTGACCATTATCCTACTGGCCCAGTTCCTGAGGGCTTCCTGCCCATTCTCAGCGGCTTTGGAGAGTCCGTCCAATGGCAAATTCGCGCTGAACCTAGTGCTCGCAGTGGACAGAAGGTCCTCGCACAAACAAGCAGTGACGAAGTCAACTTCCGTTTTCCCCTTTTGCTCTACACGAATCTTCTAGTGAAAAATGTCGAAGTGGGCGTGTCGTTCAAGTCCCTCTCTGGGAAGATCGATCAAGGGGCAGGGCTTATTGTCCGTTATCAAGATCAAGATCATTTCTATGTGGTTCGCGCCAATGCCTTAGAAGGCGAGGTCCGCTTGTATAAGGTCATAGAGGGCGTTCGTTATGCGATTACCGGCGCCAATGCGCAGGTCACAACTGATGAGTGGCATTGGATGAAACTTGTTGCCAAAGACGCCCATTTTCAGTTGTTCTTTGAGGATGCGTTGCTCTTCGAAGCGGACGATACAACTTATTCGCAAGCCGGCCAAGTCGGCTTATCAACCAAAAGCGACGGCGTCACCCTGTTCGATGATTTTTACATCACCCCCCGGGATCACCAATAGTTACCGCCCATTTTGCAGTGCGGGTGAACTTTTCTCTCCTGGAGCTTTTCCTTCTGGGGAAGCATGCTCGATTTCCGCATTGACCTCTCCCCCGACCAGGATAAAAACAGCAGTCAGGTAGAGCCAGGTGAGCAACACGATCACTGCCCCGAGGCTTCCATACGTGACGTTATACGAGGAGAAATTTGTCACGTAATAAGAAAATCCCAGTGAAGCAATGATCCAACCGAGAACGGTAAACATAGAGCCTGGGGTCACCCAACGCCACTCTTGGACGACGTCCGGTGCGAAGTAGTACAATATTGCCAGGCCCATCATCAACAGCGCGATGCTAACGGGCCACTGCATAATGTTCCACGCCAACGTAAAGACATCTCCTAAGCCGACCGCACTAGCGATCAAATTCCCGAGTTGAGGGCCAAACATCAGGAGCGCAGTTGCTCCAATCATGAACAAAGACAATCCTATGACCAGCAATATGGCGAGCCCGCGCATTTTCCACCAGGGACGACTTTCTTCTACCTGGTAGGATCGATTCAGTCCATTCATAACAGCAACGATAGCGCTCGAAGCTGTCCATACAGCCGCGATAATACCAAAAGAGAGAAGGCCGGTGCGCTGTTGACTGACAACGCTGCGTACATGAGCCTGTACGATCTCAAGCGCTTCTGTAGGTAAGGTTCTTGCCAAGGAGGACATAAGCTGATCGAGTAGATGCGGGACCGGAATATATGCCAGCAAAGTAGTAAGAAAAAGGAGAAACGGGAAAAGGGCGAAGAGAAAATAATAGGCGAGCTGGGCAGCTTGGCCTAAACAATCGTTAGCAAGCACGTCGTGAAATACCCGTTTACTGAGTTCAATAACGCCCAGCCCTCCTAATTCCCAGACTCTCGTTTTGCGGCCTTGATTACTCTCTTGTGAGAATGGAGGGGAAGCTGAAGGACGATCTTGGAAATGAGAACCTGTCTTCTCCTGATGTTCATGGCTTGGAGACGGAGTAGTGGAGTAAAGGGAATAAGCAGCAAGCGGAGAAGAGCCGCTTGGGCCTAGAGACGTATTTTTTAAGCCTTTCACTTATCGACTCCAATCGTGGTGCTGCGGCGTGCGATAGATTTCACTCTTCAGCAACCCTTATGCCGCGACGAAAGGAAGCGTCCTCGCCAAAACGTTTATATACTTCGTCAATAGGAATGGCAAAATTGAGACCCGAGGCGATCTCTTGTTTGACGCCCCCATGCACGATGCCTAAAACGCGAAAATCAGCGAGCCGCAGCACCGGGCCCCCACTACTGCCACGGGTGACATCCGCCGAAATTTGCACCAGGGTGACTCCACTCGTATGGCGCACACTGCCCACTACCCCTTCGGTGTACGTAATCTCTCTGCCTAATTCTTGCCCCAGAGGATAACCGAAAACGCCAATGCGTTCTCCGAGATCCACTTTCCCCTCGCGGTCAATGAGCGGCAGCCAAGGATAGGCTCCGGGCGGCAGCCGCAAGATCGCGACGTCGGCGTTTGCGTCCCAAGCCAAAAGGTCAACAGACAGCGCTTGCTCCGGATTAGCTTCAAGACGGACATGAGTAGTCGCAGCATTCTCAATCACATGGTACGCAGTAATGAACAGCCCCTGAGGTGAGATAACGAAGCCGGTGCCGGAGCCTTGCTCGCCGGTTTTCATCTGCACAGCCACGAACCCGACCGCTTGGCGTACACTCTCAAGCGATAACGGTTCAGTCGGGGGAGCCGGAAGATGCGGAGAAAGATTCAACGTCTGTTGGGCAGGACGCCTCGCCGATCCTGCAGTGGCTCCAGGAAGCGGCGGCACATCGGTGGCCGCGAAGGCAAAACTCTCGACCTCACTTTCATCCTTTTCCTCCGTGGCCAAGCGCTCGGCTAAACATTCTTTCATCTCTTCGAAAAGATTGCGCACGGCCCGCCCGTTGCCAAACCCGTGCGGATTGCGCTCTTGTAATCCCTGCAAATACGCCTTGACGTGCTCTTCCGTTTCAGGCGGCAAGACAAACCCTTCTTCTTCCGCTATACGCCGATAGATCGCTATCAATTCGTCAACATGATAATCAGGAAATATTACATAGCGAGTAAAGCGCGATTGCAGACCTGGATTCCGCTCAATGAAGCGCCGCATTTCTTCTGGATACCCGGCGACCACGACAATTAAACGGTCGCGATAATCTTCCATCCGCCGCACCAGCGTGTCGATAGCTTCTTGGCCGAAATCTTGTTCACTCCCTCGCGACAGTGTGTAAGCTTCGTCAATGAAGAGCACGCCATCGAGCGCTTCTTTAATTTTTGCTTCCACACGAGGCGCGGTCTGCCCCACATAGCCGGCAACGAGATCGGCGCGGCCCGTTTCGATCACATGTCCTTTGCGCAATACCCCCAGCGCTTTACAAAGCTGACCGATCAGCCGAGCGACCGTGGTCTTCCCAGTGCCAGGGTTTCCGGTAAACACCATATGCAACGAGCGTGGCTTGGGAGAGCGGCCTTGCTGTCGTTGTCGTTGCTCCAATTGCAGGACTCGCACTTGCCGTCGCACAAAGTCTTTGACTTGTTGCAATCCGACTAACGCTTCCAACTCTTGTAGTAGTTCCTCAATAGGTGGAATCGGCGGACGCAGGAAGCTGCGATAGTGTCCAGGGATGTCCTCTGGACAGAGCGGCTCGTCGATCGGCAGTTGGCTGCCATGCACCCGTACGGCGCGTTGGCGGATCAACGCCTCCGCAAAATTGCGCATCTCTCCAGCGTTGCCAAACGTTTCATCGCGTACGGCGTACAACCCCTCCACGACCTCGCGGAGTTGGCGTTCCATCGCCGCAGTCCAGCTATAACAGCGCTCTTGTAACATATTGTGAAGGATGCCCACCAACTCGTCCGGGCTGTAGTCTGGAAACGGCAAGACATTTTCTTCAGGAAAACGGCGAGGCAAGCCGGGGTTCGTTTTGCGGAATTCCCGCATTTTTTCGGGATAGCCCGCGACAATCACCACCAGGCGATCTCGATCATTCTCCATACGGGTGAGCAGCGTGCCGATTGCTTCTTGGCCAAACCCTCCCCGCTCTCGTTCCGCCAGTTGATAGGCTTCGTCGATGAACAAGACGCCGTCAAGCGCTTGATCAATCATCCCATTCGTTTTCATCGCCGTGCCGCCCACGTGCTCGGCGATCAGGTCGCTTGCCTTTGCCACCTCCACGAGATGCCCACGCCGTAGCATCCCCAGGTCTCGAAACATTTCTCCGACCAGCCGGGCCACGGTGGTCTTCCCGGTCCCGGGACTGCCGGTGAAGACCATTTGCAGACTGGGCGGTTCACCTCGCCCCTTCAGCCCTGCTTGGCGACGGCGCGTTTCTTCGGCCAAAAATGCGGTCTGTTGGGCAAGGTGCTCCTTCACGGGTTGTAAGCCGATGAGCGTTTCCAGCCGCTCCCATGCCGTGCGTTCATCGTCAGGCAGCGATGCGAGCCAGCCGCGACGGCGCACGGTCTCCTGATCTAAGCGGCCAGCCACACGCAACCGTTGCAACCAGACCTTCGCCCCTTCACCTTCGGCGGCCATCCACTTCACCAAGCGTTCGCGTTCGGGCCAGGCGACTTGGAGCCCGTCGTACACGCGCACGTAGTCCACAATCCGTTCCATTTCCGCCACGCCCGGACCTCCAAGAAAACTGACGTTGTATTGTCTCTTCTGCTGCCGTTGCGGGGTGGTCAGCACCGCGTGTAATTCCGGCAGTCGTCCACGCACAGACTCACACAACTCGGGATATTCATGCGCCGCAAAGAGCAACAGGCAGACATTAGTGTTGGTGCTCGGCAGACGGAACCACTCGCCTAACCGTCCCGCCAGAGTGCGAGCGTCTTCGAAGTGGCGGATCACCGTTTCCGCTTGCACGATGACCACCGCGCTGCGAGGACCGCGCTCGTCACGCATAATCGTGTCAAGCAGACGGATAGCGTGCGCATCGCCAATGGATGGAGTCGTCCCGTTACCATTGGACGACGCTGGGGCAGACGATGGTGATTGCGTCTCCGACTGGGGCGGAGCTGCAAGGCACATGCGTTTGCCCAAAGGACCGCCGGACAAGCGGCGCATCTCGGGAGCTGACGGGCTCCGAAAACGCGCGCCTGGTTGCGGGCGCGCCGCAGCTCGGGATTGAGTGTCGCGAAAGTAGACTCCGCCATGAGCCGAGTAAAACGCGATACGCTCAAAGCCGTGCTCGTGCAGCACGCGCCACAGGCTTGTCTCAATCTCTTCTTCAACGTAATGCTGCGTCAGGAAGGCATCCTGAATACCAAGTCCATAGAGGACGAAGAAACGGTCTCCAAGGCCAAAACGAAGCGCATCTTGCAGACGCTCGATAGCCATTCCGAGTCTCCTCGTCTACGCGCACCGGTCCTGCTGGTCACTGGGCGGCAGGAAATCCGAGAGAGACGAGCCCCAGTAAAGGCGCAACCAGTGGAGTGGATTCCAGGATGAACGAGGTGGTACACGAGAAGGCTCTGGAGTAGGCGAGTCCGCAGGTACAGGTGAAAATGCAGGAGAAGGCGCAGAAGCTGGCCGCGCCCCAGTCGATTCGGGGCGCGCTTGCAAGCAGACACGCTGGATGCGTTGGAGTTTTGCTTGCGCGGCAACAAGACTACGTTGCGCCGTGATCCGCTGCTGAGAAAGGGCCCACCGGGCTCGCGCTTGTTCCAAGTGTTTCTCGTAGGCCGATTTCACCTCCAGCGTGAGACGCCCTAATATCGGGGCGCTTTCTAATTCCCATCCACAGCGCGGACATTGACGTTCTCCTCGGCTAGCTGGAAAAGAACAGACGGGACAGGAATTGTAGAAAGACATGCCTTTTCCTTTTTGTCTACTTGTAACTATGCGGGGTAGTGGTGCAGTTTGATCTCAGCCGTGTGTTCCCGTAGGAGTAGGCCCCCGTGCCTGCCCATCTTGCGGGCGACCACAGGGGGTCGCTCCTACGGCACACGGCACGATGCGAAATTGCACCACTCCCTTAGGCCGCGACGCTTGGTTGCCGCGGCGCGGCTTGGCGCGCCCGCACCCGAGCCAGATCACGAAAAGCTGGATCCGCCTGACGTGCAGCTTCTTGTGGCTCGCCTACTTCTAAGCCGCGTTCACGCAGCGCTTGGTTGATTTCTCCGGTACGCCTACGTAATTCGTGGTCCGAAAGTTGGTCAGCATCGTACGAGTGAATGTGCATCTCATTCTTTCCCGGCTCATCCGTGGGGTTAATCACGATGACGACCTCGCTGCCATCTAGATGAGTCACTTTGGCGGCATACCCCTTCCGCAGGTCCTCGCCGGCGTACGTCCCGTCTTGCACGGTAAAGCCCTTTTCTTCGAGCGCCTGCACAACCATGTCTGCAATGTTGATGCGTAATTGCGATCCCAGCACACGCAGCCGTGCTTCCTGTATCGCCTGTGCTAACCGCTCGCGGAGAGCGGGCACGGTCTGCTGTTCGATTGCTTGTAGTTCGGCGGTCTTCAACGGATATTGCTGGTTCTCAATCTGACCGAGCAGGTCGTTGAGTTCGCTCTTTAGCGCTTGCAGTTTCCCATCGGTCCACCAATCGATCTCTATGCCGACCCCAACGTTTTGGCCCTGCAGGTCAATGGCCTGGCATTCATGGCTCTTCTCCGCCACAGTGAGCAACGCACGTGCAGCTTCTCGCGCGGATTGACGTTGTATACACCATTCCCGCTCTTGGGTTTCCAGGCTTTGCCGCAACTCAGCGAGCTGCTGATAGGTGTGTTGGGCTCCGCTCAGAGCGGCTTCCGCCGCGCCTTGCTGGAGATTATGCCGCGCTTGTTGAGCCTCGCGGGTCAAAGCGTCCATGCGACCAGGAGCGAACTGTTGGTGAGGGTAGTGCACCCTGATAAATTCGCCTAGCGCTTCCGTCGTTTCCACCCACGCTTCCGCAAGGTCGGTTTTGCGCTGCTGATCGGTAGCTAGGGCGGCAAGCTGCTCCTGCATGGCGGCGATATCATGGACAAAGCCTTGTTGACGCCGGTCAAGTGGTTCGAGCTGCCGTTGCAGCTCAGCGGCGTTTGCCCGTCGGAGTTCTGCAATGACTTCAGGCAGATCCGCTTGCATCGCGCGGAGCTGGGATTCCGCCAGACGGAGGCGTTCGTATTCACTGCTTCTCAGGGTCACACGTTTTTCTCCACTCATGATGAACCTCCTGTAAGAACGTTGCGAAGAGTCGTGTTCGCGTGGTCAACGGCGTGTGCGAAGGCCTCCGGTAATCCGACCGGAGGTACGCCGACCAGCAACGCGGCTCCATCTGTCACGTGAATTTCCACCTGCCGCGACTGCGAGGCGAAATTGTATTCACTGGGGGCGATACGATCGGTGAGGTAATGAACATGCTGATTATCGCTGCCACGCATACCACGATTATCATTACGCGCGGCGATATACCGGCCGTCGATCAGGACGTCTATTTCATCAAGTAAGGCGTGAACGCCAAGGCCAGGAGACTGAGCACGCAAACGTTCTAAAGTAAAGCCAGTAAAGCAAATCAAAGAAACCTCGCGCAGGCGGCGCACCGAGCGCACCACGGCGGTCAGGCCAGCGGCTTGGAGCATGGGCTCACCGCCGGAGAATGTCAGCCCACTCACCTCGGGGCAAGCGAGACATTCAGCGGCGAGGTCCTCCGGCTCGCGCAAATGTTCCTGACGAAAGGGAATCCAATCCGGCGCGATACAGCCTGCGCAATCAAATGGGCACCCTTGCACCCAGATGACGGCCCGCACGCCGGGACCCAGCACGCGCGTTGCCGAACAGGTAGCGGCGATATTGAGGTGTGGGAGCCCGCCGGTTTTCCACGCGTTATACGGCCGCGGGTGCATGTCGACCCTCCATTAAGGGAAGTCTCGGAAGTTGCTGAGTTTCCGCCTGAGCTTTGAGAGCCGTCTGCAGCGCCGTCTCTGCCTGCTGCAAGAGACGTTCTGCTTGTTCAAGTAAAGAATGCGGAGCCTGATCCTGGGGTACTGCATCAGCAACCAAGCGGTTCGCAGCTAAATGAGGGCGCAATTCATTATGCAATGTTTGCAAATCCGTCGTCGCTTGCTGAGCGCGAGTCTGCGCCTCTTGCAACTGGGCGGCAGCGGCGGCGCAAGCGTTTTCCAAGCGTTGGGCTTCAATCAACGCTTGGTGAACACGGGGTTCAAGCTGAGTGAGAGCCCCGGTCGAGAGAACAATCAGCGCCTCGGCTTTCTCCTGCATTTGCCGCTCCCAAGTTGTGACTCCAGGTCCGTACTGCGTAAGGCGTTGCGTCAGTTCTTCGACTTGGCGTGGCAGTGCATCTAAGTGCCGAGCAAGCCTCTCTAGGCGTCTCAATTCAGTGAGACGGGTAGTGAGGAGTTCATATTCCTTCTCCTGTAAGTGGAGGGCCTCTTCTTGTTGCTCAAGCGGCAAGAGTGCTGCGCGCACTTCTTCCATTTCTTTTGCACGGCGCGCAAGTTGAGTTTCCCCTATTCGTAGAGCTTCCTGCAAGCGCATCCCTGGCACTGCGTGCTCCAGCGCCGTGCGTGTGTTGGCCGCAAGCACGTGCTCACCGTGACGAAGCGCAGCGACAAGCTTCACGAGCATAGCCAGAACATCCGCCCGAGTAAGAGTTGTCAGCGACGCCGGAGCGAGAACTTCAGCACAGTACGTGAAGGCGACTTGCAGGACGGCGGGCGCCAGCATCCATTCTTGTTGTTCGCTTGTCTCAGGGAGAAGCTGAAGTAATTCTTTGCGAGCAGTGGTCATTGCCCCTCCATTAGGAAATCAGAATAGATGGAACCGAGAGGATAGGTCTGCATTTTGCCGGACGGAATCGGCTGAAATTGCACCGACACTTGCTGGGTTGAGTCAATGGCGAGCGCAAAGTGATAGGCTCCAGGCGCAGGATACTCTACTTCAGCTCTCGGTAGCGCTTGCGGTTCCCCAGCGCCGCGCCACCGCACGTACACCGGTAGACGCGCCGGTCCCTGCCGCGCCACCTCGATAGTGACAGGAGTACGGCCTTTGTCATACACGAAATACTGCCCGCTCTGTCCAAGCGGCACCGTACCCGCTTCGATACAAGGTAGAAAGGTTTCAACCAGGGCCCCCTTCTCGCGGCGGTGTACAAAAATTCCCAGCGTATGAGGATAATAGGCTTTCACCTTCTGTGCAGAAGATTGGGCGAGGAGGGCCGCTCCGCATGCGATCTCCCACCCAGGGCCTGCCTCCTCTCCTTGTAAAGTGGCAAGTGACAGAAGCGAAGTCTGGGGGCCACAATAGGAACGAAGGGTATTCTGTACAAGAGGATACTGGGCAAAACCGCCGACAGGAGCAAGATAATCAACGGACCACGCCTGCGCCTCTGCTCGCGCCAGGAGACGCGTCAGCACGGCTTTCATATTCTCGGCAATGGGCTGGAAGCTCTGTCGCACCTGGTTGATGTCCACCGTGTATTTATTTTGTACCACATAGACAGGCGTATCGCTTAATTCCGGATTGGTCGCCTGCAGGTCCAACAACCGCTGGACATTTTCGTGTTCTTGTTCTTTCACCGTAGTGAACTCACGCACGGCGGCGCGGAAATTTTTATCATCCAGCGCTAAAAAACCGCCCGATGCTGCGGTAGAGGCAGCTGCGACCACATGATGGTCGAATGCGATACCGGCCAACCCTATCCCTTGCGCTTGGCCTCCTTCGGAAGCAAGCACTTCAACGTGCTGATCGCGCACCCGGCATAAGGTAGCGACGAAATCGCTCCCACCCATGTCGCATATTAATAAAGAGCCGGTGAAATGATGACCTTCTGCTTGCTTATAACAATGGCTGAGATAGGTAGCGGCGCAGACCGCCTCGCTGTGCAGATGCACGTTAGCAAGCGAGAAGTCGTAGGGAAACATTTTCTTTAGGAGGTCTGGCCCTGCATGATGAGGAGTGTGTCGCCAGCTTTCAGGTGCCGCCACCGCCATGCTTTCAATGGGGCCGATCTCCGAAGTGAAACTGTGAGGATTTTCCCACAACAGGTGGTGAAAATATGCACGCGTCACTTCTATGGGAGAAACAGGAAAAGACCAACCCTGGAGTTGTCGTTGCTTATCATCAGCCATGGTAAGAATTGGCTTAAAGTGCTCACAGACAAAAGTATTACCCGGTCGATCAATAGACTCAGCAACGGCCCCCAGGGTAGACGCCTGCAATTTTCCAGCATGAACATGACACGTCAGCATAGTCGGGGCCGATGCGCTACCAATTGAGCCCGGGTAGTAGAACAAACGGACGCGATCTTTTTCATCGAGATAAGCAACCTTCGTTGCGCTGGCGCCAAAATCAAGGCCGATGCGATACCTCATGTCACAGTCCCGTTTTGGGAAGACACAGCAGAAACTATGCCATGGAAAAAATGCGGACGGGGGAACCCGTAGCTTCACTCTATGTGAGTCCAGCGCCTAGGCCCCCGGAGACTCATCGCACTGATTTTGCTGGGGTCAGCACAGTGATGCCCAGCCTTTCGCTTCCGCTCATCCTGAGCTGCCCAAACCTTTGGGGTGCGCCAGCCATGCTGGCGGCAGCCCGACTTCCGGCCAAAGTCCAACGAAACATGGTTACGCAGAAGAAATCGGTAGGACGTCAGAATGAGATTATTTACGTTCGAGGAAACGCTGATAACTGTGAGCCTGGCGTTACTTCAAACATGCCTAAGTCGACGTCATGCGCCGTGCCGGGAGTAGGACGTCTTTGGGAGGCGAAAGGAGAGACCTCCGGTGTATAAGGCATTGTCTTCGTATCAGGCTTCGCCGTTGCTTCCCTATCAGGAGAAGGGGAGAAATTAGGACAGAATGGGAATACATCCGTAGCCTCAATCGTAGGAGAAGCGGAAGAGGAGAGCGCTTCCTGCGCCTCTGTTGTTACAGGAGGAGCGCTCTCAAGAGCCGCATTCATCACAGGTGTCCGGGGCTCGCCGTGCAGCAAGCGTGCTGAACTAAACACGCTCAACACAAGTATAAACATAGTAGAAATATTTTTCATAAAGAACTCCTGGTCAACTTTCTTTTCTTCTCCTCCCCCTCTCTCTCCTTACAAATCTGTGCAAGGAAGATACCAACGGTGTTGACTTTCGATAGACTCGACACCGAGGGCGGAATGGAATTTGCTGCGAAAAAGGAAGCGTTTTAAGCCGCATTATTGAGATCTTCAATAGGTCGCGCCCCTCAATTAACACTGGCAACCCTGGCGCCACTGGGAGTGAGGTTGTCCAGCACGAAGAAAGGATGGGGGAAGATTATGCAATACGTAATGAGTGATCTCTTCGGACCGCGAAAAAAAAAGACACTGTACGGTAGGGTGCTCTCAACATTGCTTGGGACCCTTGTGTGTCTCTCCCAGCTTGCGTGCCAACCTTCAGTTCAGCCAAACTTGGGGCCCAAGAATATTTCTCAACGGGCGCCTACTGAATTGCCGCGAGCGAAGGGCTTTTTCGTTCAAGCAAGGATACGGCGTATTGACGTGCGTACCGGTTTGATCAGTCTTGAAACAGCGGCGGGTACCTTCCTTGTTATTGCTGAGGAAGATGATCTCACCACACTCCACGAAGGTGATGAGGTCACCGTCTACCTCGTGACGGATAACGCTCCGGTCACAGCTATATAATTCTTGTCTTCAAAGAAAACATTCTCTCATAGTTCTTTGCACGGAAAAAAGCGCAATATTGTCCTAGAAAAGAAAGGAGACCGTATGAACACGACCCACTATTCCGTTGAAGAAGTTCGCCAAGCAATTGCACAAGGAGCGGTGACCTCAGAATACCAGGCAGACCTCCAGCAGCTTATTCATGACTTGAACCAGCTTCGAGCGACGGAGATTTCCAGTTATCTACAATATAAACAGCATGCCTACATGGCCGTTTCGTTATTTGCCCCCGGTCTCAAAGGGGATTTTGACGCTCATGCGAATGTCGAGTTGCAACACGCCGATACGCTGGGTCAACGCATTCAACAACTGGGGGGAGTGCCGGTCTATAATCCGAGTGAGATTGCTACCCAAGCGGCGCAAGAAGGCATACAGCCCGAGCAAGGCGCGACCCTCACTGACATGGTCATTGAAAATCTTTTCCTCGAACGCCGCCAAATTATGGCGTACACCATGCTCATCCGGAAAATAGGAGACGCTGATCCTACAACGCGTCGGATGCTGGAGGATATTTTGTTAACCACTGAACAGCATGCCAGTGAATTAGCCGATTATCTCAAGCGCAGCGCTGATACGCGATCATAATCGTGACGAGGCTTCATTTATAAATGCAGGGGCTCGCTTCTCCCTTCCGACTTCCCCTCTCTTACAGTTGCCCTTCGATCGGCAAAAGGAAAAGAGAATGAATAACAAGAGAGCGCCACCACGTGAGAGAGGGTTCGTTGGTGAAATGCACGACCTTTCCTTGTTCTGTCGCCGTCCATGAGAGGTCGCCTTCTCGATTCAGTTCTACGCGATAGGCATTACTAGACTGCATACCGGACTCAATAAAACGTGCGACTTCGACGGCAAGCGTGGGGCTTTCGACCATCATCAATAGCTCAGTATTGAGGTATGCCGAGCGTGGGTCCAAATTAAACGAACCAATTAAGACGGTGCGGCGGTCAAACACCGCAGCTTTGGTGTGGAGAGCAGCGGTGGACTTGCTCTTGAGCCAAGTCCATTCCTTTTTGATGAAGCCAGCCAAGGGTTGCAGCTCAGAGAGCTCCACGCCGCAGCGCAATAATTTTTTCCGGTACTTGGCGTAGCCGGCATGGGCAATGGCGACGTCAGTTGAGGCGAACGAATTCGTGAGGACGCGGACGTGTACGCCACGAGATGTCAGATTGCAGAGAGACCGTACACCTCTTTGTCCAGGGATGAAATATGCTATCTCCAACAAAAGTTCTTGGTGCACCTTCTTGTGCATTTTTTCCCGCAGTTCCGACAATACGTCTGACTCAGCAGTAGCAGGTTTATCGGGATGGTCGACCAGAATAGTTGCCTGACCCCAGAGCAGCCGTGTCGGGATTTCTTTCACAACGGTTGTTACAGTCTCAAGATCGAGTTCCAGGTTGAACGGTAGATTTTCATAGTTCCCAACTGTGGGATCAAGCGTAGCCGCGAGCTGTTGAAACTGCTCTGGAGGCGGTCTCTCGCTTACCACGGCGCGCGCAGGCAGAGTCCAGGCGCTGTTCCAAAACATATCGAAGCTTGCCGAGACCTCGCGCACCACTGGACCAGCGGCAAAAAGGTCGAGGTCACGGTAGTTTGATTGTTCGTTCACTGAGAAATAGTTGTCACCAATGTTGCGCCCACCGACGATTGCCGCCGTGTTGTCCACGATGAAGGCCTTATTGTGCATACGGTGATTGACGCGCGCAAAATCAAACACGGTGTCCCACACCCGGATCGAGCGGCCTCCGAAGGGGTTATATAACCGTACCTGGATATTCGGGTGCGTTCCTAGGACGGCTAAGATGTGGTCCTCGCCTGCGGTATGCAGGTCATCAAGAAGCAGGCGTACCCGCACGCCACGATCCGCCGCTTTGATGAGCGCGAAGAGAAGAATGCGGCCAGTTGCATCTTCATCCCACAGGTAATACTGCGCATCGATTGTTTTCTCCGCCAACGCTGCAAAAGCGTAGCGAGCCATGAACGCTTCCCGTCCAGCAGCAACTATAGCGAACCCTGATTGCCCGTTATGTTTCTCAGTGTGGGTTTCGAAAAGCTGCCCCAAAAAAGTCGACTGGGTGTCTACGAGCGCGTAAGAGACCGAACGGTCCCGTTGCCGCATCCAGGCAACGTGTGCACAGCCGCTCAACAAAAGGGTGAGGAAGACGCCAGCGTACGAGAAGATGGTTTTGGCAAGAACACGGATCGAAATCCACGACATTGACACCCCGTAGCTCGAAGAGAAAGTTCTCTTCCACCGGTATTGCAATACTGAGGCCATACTAGAGCTGGGCTTGAACCGTGGTCGTCTCAGGGCTCGCCATCTAATAGCACTAGCTGGGGACAAATATCTGCGGCAATCCTTTCCTCCCATTTGTGGTGGACTTGGTTTGGTGCACATCTTGCTTAGTTCTTCTAGCTGTGAAGATTGGGAAGGAGGGCAGAGCTATGGAGAAATCTCCCTTCACTGAGGATACAAACATGAAGTTGGAGCAGAAGGGAGAAGAAGCCACTCGAGAGCTTCTCATTGTGGAAGATAATCCTGCGGATTCGTATTTGATGGTGCAAGCGCTGAAAAGACTGCATCTCCATTATCATGTCAACATCGTTACAGATGGCGACGCCGCTCTCGACTTTCTGCACCAACAAGATGCATACGCGACTGCCCCGCGTCCAGCCCTGGTTCTTCTTGATCTGAACCTGCCTCGCAGGAATGGCAGTGAAGTGCTTGCGGCAATGAAAGTTGATCCAGAATTGCAGCAGATTCCCGTCGTTATGATGAGCACCTCGAGCAACAGGGAGGATCTTAAGCAAGCGTATGCTCTGGGCGCCGCGCGTTTCTTTGTGAAACCGATGAGCTGGGAGGGTTTTTTGCAAATGATGAATGACGCTCTGAGAGTAGGTGATGCGCCAAGTTCGTCTGTGACTCAGAAGCGATTGGTCTGATGTCCTAGACGCAAGAACCCAAACGCTCTTCTTTGCCGGCTCTCTTCCTTCTTCTATGGGCAAGCACAAGCGTCCTTTACCTAAAGCAACACCCCCCGAGCCCTCGTCTCTTGAAGACGCTCCAGTGCTCGCGCTTCCCTATCAGTTCATGCATGATTTGGCGCGAGCGCCGGATTTCACGGCTCTTGCGAATGCCCTCTTTGGTCATGGTCATCAGTTACTCGACGCGCAGTACGGGTTTTTGCTATTTGCAAACAGTAATGCAACTGAACTCCGCGGTGTTGCCGCGTACGGGCCGCACACCGAAGATTTTACGAACGAGATTATTCAATTACAAGAAGACTTGGCCCTGACTACGCTCGCGTTTCAGCAACAGCGTCCCACCATCATCACCAATACCACAACAAGCCCTCAGGTGAGCGAACGGTTACGTCAAAAATATCATTTTGTGAAAAGCGCCTGGATCGTTCCGCTGATGAATGGGACCCAGGCCATTGGTATTTGGATCTTAGGCTATGCGTATCAACGCCTGCCAACGACAAAAGAGGAGCAATTGTTACACTTACTGAGCGACGAAGCCGCCTTTGCGCTTGAACGGAAACGGGGCGAAGAAGAATTACGTCAAAGCGAAGCGCGGCACCGGGTCATGTTCGAGAAAAATCGAGCTGTCAAACTGCTCATTGACCCAGAGTCTTCCGCTATTGTAGACGCGAACCCTGCGGCGGCGGACTTTTACGGTTACTCTAAAGACCAACTCTGTCACATGCGGATTACCGACCTCAATATACTACCGTCAGAGCAGCTTGCTTTGGCATTGAAACAAGCAGTAGCCGAACGAAAGTCCGCCTTTCGTTTTCAACACCGGCTTGCTTCGGGCGCGATTCGAGAGGTAGAAGTCTATTCGAGCCCCTTGCTATTGCACGACCGCCCGGTGCTCTATTCCATCATTCACGACGTCACGGAACGGATACGCGCGGAGGAGGAAATACAACGCCTCAATGCGGAGCTCGAACAACGCGTCACCGCGCGCACGGCTGATCTCCAGTGGGCGATTGCCGAATTGCAGCAGCTCACACGGATCGCAGCCCATGACTTGCAAGAGCCCGTGCGCACTATTTCCGCCTATCTCCAGTTACTCACGCAGAACTATCAGGACAAGTTGGATGCAGACGCCCATGACCTTATGACGACGATCAGCGAGGCGACGAAGCGCCTGCAACGGCTCATGCTCGATTTACTTGCGTATGCTGAAGTCAGCACGCGAGAAATGGAGTTCACCTCAGTCGACTGCGAGACGCTCGTGACGACAGTGCTTGCTGATCTCCGTGGCGCGATTGCCGACCGGGGCGCCGTAATCACTCACGACCCTCTGCCCCGGATATGGGGCGATGCCGGCCTCCTGCACCTCGTGTTCCGCAATCTGATTCACAACGGCATCAAGTTTCACAGCCAAGCGCTTCCCAGTGTCCATGTCAGCGCGGCTCTCCTGGATGACGCCTGGACATTCACAGTCAGTGACAACGGCGTAGGAATTGCTCCGCACTTGGCCGAGAAGATTTTTCTCCCGTTCCAACGGCTGCACACGCACGAGCCCTATCCCAAACCTGGCATTGGCTTGGCGCTCTGCAAGAAAATTATCGAACGTCATCACGGATGCATTTGGGTTGACGCTACGTTCGCTCAGGGAGCCACGTTTCATTTCCTGGTTCCGCACCGAACACATCCATAGCTTCGAGCAGCCCCAAAATCGTCACAACGCCCCATACACGAGACTGCTTTCTCGCTCAATTGCTTCCCGTCCCTTTCCTCAAGCTGGTACATTGTTTGCTCGAATATATTACCTGTCCTTCCAGTGTGAAGAACAAGTCAAGAAGGAAGAAGAGAAAGGAATTCGTTATGACTCGTCGTATTGGTCGTTTACTTTTGCTTATCATTCCTCTCATGGGAATGCTTTTTTCTACTTCTGTTGCGTCAGCCCATTCGCGTCATTGGTGGCGCCATCATCACTGGCAACATCGTTATGATGGGCGTTATGCTTATAATTATCCTCGCGGGCGCGCCTATCCTCGTCACTATCGATATTATGATCGTCGTGGCAATGTCTATCCTTACGGCCCGTATAGCTATAGAGAACATCACCATGACGACTAATGAGGAGCATTCTTCATGACTCCACGGAATGATTCTCCACAACTCTTGTAGGGAAAGCTCCTATACCGTTGGGGGGGGAGAAGAAGTTGCTAGACTTCTTTCTCTCCCCTTTCTTATGGTAGGCGCGCTTACTCAAGTCTTCTTCTCTTCTTTGTTCTTCTACCCGGCTAGAGTTTCAACTCGTAGCTTAAGTTTCTTATCCATAAAAGAATTTTGCTGGGTGGAGATCGCTTAATCGTCTCACACTCTTTGTAAGGATGCCTGCTTCTGTACGCCGTCATTGCGCTTCTCTGGAGTTCTAGAGAAGCATAACTATTTGTTAGGTTTTCTACAATTTTGTTTTGCGAATTTTTGGCGCAGCCTTTGCAATCCTATGATGGCAGACGCTTCAGGGGAAAATTCCCGAGAAGTTTAGAGAAGGAGTATATGTTATGGCGAACGCGATTGAGCTCATAAAAATAGATCATAAAAAAGTGGAGCAATTGTATCAACGCTACCAAGCGTCCAACGGGCAAGCTGGTCAGAGGCGCACCATTACAGAAAACATTTGTCATGAATTGGAAATTCACGCAAAAATTGAGGAGGCGATTTTTTATCCCGCAGTACAGGCGCAGTTGGGACCCCAAGGCGCAAATCTTGTCAAAGACGCTCTCAAAGAACATAACGAAATGAAACGCTTGATTAGTCAACTGCAAACGAGTGGGTTTGCCGGACTCGACTGTGAAAGCACCATGCAGCAGTTGATGAAGGGAGTGCAGCATCATGTGCAAGAAGAAGAGAGTGAGATGTTGCCTCAAGCCCAACAACGCCTTGGCTCTCAGCTGGATGTTTTAGGAACTCAAATGGAGAAGCGTAAACAAGAATTGATGAGTGCTCAGTCTATACGAGGGCAACAAGTAAAGGCACAGCGGCTCAGCAAATGACGGATGCGGGGCGCGATGCGAGTGGCGCCTCGAGCATCGCGCAATCGGTGGAAGTGAATGTGTCGCGATTTCTACCGCGTACAATCAGTGGACGCAATTTGAAGAGTTTCCTCCACTTAGTGAGTGCTGGACACGAAAGACTGGAGATAGGCGACAATCGCAGCTGCGTCTTCTGGAGTGAAGCGAAATGGAGGCATCGGGGGACGAGGCGACGAGCCATCCAATCGTTTCCCCGTTCGTAGAAGCGTGATCGCCTCCTCTGTGGTCCATCCTGGCAAGCCAGCGAGTGCGGGCGCTTGAAACGCCCAAGGAAAAGCAGGAAATGGAGATTGGACAGGCATTGGGGCCCCTCGCAGCAGGCGGGTTTCATCTAAGCGGCCCTCTTGGTCACGGGGGGTATGACATTGCACACACATGGCAACATGCAGAACCAGATACTCGCCCTGGCGGAGTTGCTCTGCGGAAGTTGGGGCGGCTAGGAGAGAACCCACGCGACTGAAGCCTAGAAAGACTCCAACCAGAACAGTGATGAAACGTACACGTATCATGACGGTCCTCCATGAGAGCAGGTTTCTCCTAGAGCGCTTTACCATTGAGCGTACGGGATTCCGCTCGCCGGGAACCGAGCCGCGACCGTAAGGGGGCGGTTCCTCAGCCGCTTGCTGACGCGCGCGGCTCGGACCGTCCCCTTCTCTGTGCCATCCACGCAAAGGAAATTTGCTCTAGGAGGAAAATACTGTTCAAAAAATGCACCACTATAAGCGCAGTCGGCGCACTGCCCGAGCGCCTCGTTTCTTTCGGGGCTGCATGCACAAATCAGCCGTGCGTGAGGCCAGCCGGGGACGGAGAAGAAATTGCCGGTATTCACAAAGGAGCTAGGACGATACTTTGCCTGAGCGTTTCGCGCGACGCGCGCCATGCTGCTGTGTGTGAATCGACGCTCGCGGGGAACGTGTCGCGCGTCGAGACCGTGGTGGTGTGACGGCGTCCGAGGTGCGTAGAGCGGGAGCCTCAGCCTGAGAAATCGGCACGGCAAGTTCCGCGACCGCAGGGGGCGCTCCAACCAAGCGGCGTTCGACTTCTACACGCAGCATGTTGGGGTCGGCAGGGTCGCGCCACCAGCGGCGCGCCGTAAAGCCAATCTGGGCCGCCGCCTGCTGCGCAAGTTGGGCCAATGTCGAGCGTGACGTCGTCATGGATATCTCTCCTTGGAGAAGAAGACTTTTTGAAACCCTACCGTATACGGCGCGCTTAACCAAGCGGGGAGGGTCACAGCGGGTGTGGAAATAATATCACTTGCAAACCTTGCCCTGCTCCTTATCATAGCGTCTCCTTGCCTCAAATATTGGCCAATTTCGCAACTGTTCGTTCTTCTCAAACATGTTGTGATGGACCTCAATACCTGGAGCTGGCATGGCATTCGCAGGAAATAACAATACGGAAGCAAAACAGATTAACAGACTAAGGAGAAGTCGCTATGAAACTACTGCAGAGAGTACTTACCGTGGGATGCGGGCTGGCGTTGGCGCTCATGGGGCTCGCACCTGGAGCTTGGGGCCAAGTTGGGGGTGGGGCAGGGGGAGCAGGAGGCCTTGTTGGCGGGGAACTTCGAGGACCCACTGTCATCGGGGGAAAAGTAATTTGCGCTCGCTGCACCAGGAACGACGTACTGGCCTCTCAGCCCACGTTACGCAACCTCTATGAACTGCATCATCCACAAGAAGGCACGGTCGTGATGCAGATTGCGCCGAGCGAAGAGATGCTGGCCTATGCTTCCTGGTGGCAAAGCGATGGCGCAATCTGGTGGCAGTCGATTGTGGGCCCCGGCCATGAAGTGGCGGTGCGAGCCCCCAGCGCCTTGTTTCGGCAACTCAAGGCGGAAGAAAATCTTCTCAAACAGGTGCAACTCACTGGGCTGCTGCGCCGCACCAGAACTTATGACGTGGACTCCATTATGTATTTTGAATCCACGCCGAATCCCCTGGCTGCTGTACAACAGGCGCACACAGCGGCAGAACGCGCTCGAGTGGCGGCGGAGCGAGCAGTGGCGGCTGCGGATCGTGCGCAAGGAGCCGCGGAACGCGCCGAACGTGCGGCGGATCGTCTCATGGCGATGGCTGATACGACGGAGAGGGAATTCACCGCTAATTTGCAAAAATAAAACTTTACTTTGAGGAAAAAATGCTCGCTCGTAGTTAAATGCGGGTGAGCGTCTCTGCGCCGCGCAGTAACCGCATTCCCTTCAAGCTCCAATTCGTCCAGTAGTTTTCATCATATAAGCAGGACGCCGACTCCAGAATTGTAGCGCTCACAAGATGACTTGTATCGTAACAGGCTCATCGTGAAGAGCTCCTAACTCACGAGGAGTAAAGCGCTATACAAAACGTCCAGCTCTCAGCGTGTTACGGACTAAACCTCCTGCGGGAACGGAGCGCTGCTAGAGTAAAGAGGGAGGCGCGCAAGAAGGAGGAGAGGAGCCTGCTCTGCTTGTAGCCCACCATTTTCGCGCAGCTCTTGTATGCGTTTGGGATCATTCTAAGATAAAAAAGAAGACGCTGGCAGTGCTAGCTAAAGGAGTAGCGTAAATGATAGAGACACCGGACATGATCCCGGAGAACGTAACTGCCTCGGCTCATCCTCTAGCCAAACAATCTCCTGCCGCCTCTATGGGAGAGGAAACGACGAGAGCGAAAATTTTAGTAGTCGATGATGATCCGAGCATTCGCCATCTTTTGCAGCTTCAGCTCACTACGGAAAATTTTCGTGTGACCTTAGCGGAAAATAGTAACGAGGTGATAGAACAAGCGAAGGCTGAGATATTTGATCTCGCGATTGTCGATTTACGCATTGGCGATGAAGACGGCATTGAGCTGCTTCAACAGCTCTTACATCTGCAACCTACACTTCCTGTGATTATTGCGACTGCGCATGCGACAATCGAAAGCGCCGTCGAGGCCACCAAAAAAGGGGCGTATGATTATCTCACCAAACCGGTTGAAACGAAGGATCTGTTGCACCGGATCGAGCAAGCTCTAGAAGTCTCTCGCTTAAAAAGCGAGGTGGAGCGGTTACGCATCATGGTGCAGGAGCGCTATAAGTTTGATAACATCATCACAGTAAGTGACGTGATGCGACAGGTCCTGCAGCAGGTGTCCCAGATTGCCATTACCGACTCGACGGTCTGCATCTATGGGGAAAGCGGCACTGGCAAAGAATTGATCGCCAAGGCGCTGCATGTGGCGAGTCGTCGCGCCTTGGGTCCGTTTGTGGCGCTTAACTGTGGAGCAATCCCCGAAGGGTTACTGGAGAACGAATTATTTGGGCACGTCAAAGGCGCGTACACTGGCGCTGATCGCCCCAAGAAAGGTTTTCTCCAACAGGCTGAAGGGGGTACGCTATTCCTTGACGAAATCGGCGAACTGCCGTCGGTCTTACAAGTGAAATTTTTGCGAGTGTTGGAGGAGCGGGAATTCTATCCCTTGGGCTCCTCGCAGTCTGTGAAGGTAAATATCCGCTTGGTGGCGGCAACCAATCAGGATTTAGGAAAACTCGTTTCCCAGGGGAAGTTTCGTGAGGACTTGTATTATCGCCTCCATGTGTTGCCCATCTATCTTCCTCCACTGCGAGAACGACCGGAAGACATTATTCCCTTAGCCCACTATTTTATGGAGCGCTTCGCCCGTGAACTAGAGAAAGAAGTGAAAGGCTTTGCTTCCGAAGCCCTGCAACGGTTAATGCTCTATGAATGGCCGGGGAACGTCCGTGAGCTTGCCAATGTTGTAGAACGCGCTGTTGTCTTGGCCTTAACTTCCATGATTCCACCTAATCTTTTGCTCCTGGGGAAACCGGAAACCCAAAGCGTGCAACAAACGGAGCCTACTACTCTGCGGGAGGCGCATAAGCAGTTCGAACGCAAGTATCTCATTCAGCTATTGGTCTCTGTAAAAGGCAACATCTACCGAGCCGCTGAGATATCGGGAAAAGACCGAGCCGAATTTTATCGTGTGCTACGGAAACACGGACTCATTCCTAGTACCTTTAGGAGTGGAAAAGGGGAAGAGGCCGAAGCGTAATTGAAAATGTAGAAAAAGAAAGAGGCGCTTGGTGATAGAGTCCTACTTGAAGCGTGTACGATGAGGACAAGCCGTCCATGTTCCCAGCGGTGCGTCTCTCTTTTTTCCACGTTGATTTTGAGCGCTTCGCGCTGAAGCCTTGCCTCCCTTTCTTGTTGGTCGTTAATGCCATTGCAGGGAGGGCGCGGGTGGGCGCGGCTTTCTGGGCGGAGGCGGAGCCTCCTTGATAGGGAAGGCCCACGACCACGCGTGCGTGTCGTGGGGTGAGATTTTCTCTACATTTCAAATGCGGAGGAATTACGCTGCAAGTTTTAACGCTCCCACCGCTCCTACTGCACGGCGTTTGCGCCGCTTCATTTTCGCAGGATGTTTGACGTACCAGCGGCGCAATCCCTGTCGGATGTAGTCTGGATTGAAACCTAAGACATTGCAGATATTGACAAAAGTAAATGGCCATTCGGTGTCTTCGCTAAAAAACCAACTTTCTGCCTCACGCGCCAGTCGTTGCGAACGCGATCCCGAAATATAAAATTGGTATTGAAAACAGACGACCGCATCCTCCATTATCGCTCGCATCAGGCTTGCTTCGGGACCTCCAACCCGTGCACTCAGTGGATCCCCATAGACTTGTTCAGGTAAGACGGCGTCAAGAGAGAAAGTAAGACCCTCCTTGTCAAGGCTCCAATCCGTAAATGGCAACAGGGAGGTAAGGGTGCTGTTGTGCATGGGGGTTTCTCCTCCTACATAGATGTGTTCTTTGTTTAGGCGCACGTAATTACTGAGCTTCCGTCTTCTCCCTTGCTGTTGCCTCCACTTCACTGTGGGAGAAAGCATCGGTAGGGGGGGGTAAGAAGAAGTGGAGGCATTTCCCACCGCGACCTTCTCAACACTAGTGGAGGTGGAGGAAAAACAACAGTAAGGGCTCAGCACGTTCTCCCCGAGAGGCGCAGCTGGTGATGGTAAATTTTCTGCAACCTTTTCTTGGAGTTGTGCTCGGAGGTCTATTGACAGCAAAGAGTATGCCGCAGTCAAGGCAATGAGGCCGCCGAAAATGTTGAAGGAAATAGATGCGCCTCAGCACAAGCTGTTAGATTCTCCCGAAAATACTGTAGAGCTTTTCTCTACACTTGTCGGGGATGCAGTATTGTCGCAGGGCGAGCGTGTTGGAAGGCGTTTTGACTTCGTATCAAAGAATAGACGGTATCGAAAAGGAAGAGAACATACTCAAAGCTTCGAGGCTCCGAGTCGAGCATTGATTTCGTTCCTGTTCTGCTCGGGCGCTTCCGTCATTGTCCTATCCTTCTGTTCCGAAATCGCGCGTTGAGGAGAGGTGCTGTTGTGGGTAATTAAACGATTGCCCCGCTGTTGGGTGAAATACGCCCATATCCATTGGAGCATGACAAGCACGCGGTCTTCAAAGCCAATAAGAAAATAAATGTGAACAACAACCCAGACTATCCACGCTATAAAGCCCGATAATTGGACCCCACCAAGATCCGCAATCGCCCGCGCGCGGCCTATGGTCGCTAGGGCCCCTCGTTCATGATAGCGAAAAGGCAATCGGGGTTTTCCCTCATAGGCACGGCGAATGTTGTCCGCCGCATGACGTCCCTCCTGAATGGCGACAGTGGCGACTCCAGGGAGGGGTTTTTGGGTGGTTGGATCCATCAGCGTCGCTAGATCGCCAATGACTGCAACCTCAGGGTATCCGGGAACCGTTAAGTCTGATTCGACCATGACGCGTCCAGCCCGGTCCAGTGACGTTCCCAGGGTGCGCCCTAAGGAGGACGCCCTCACGCCTGCTGCCCAGAGCATCGTGTACGTCGGAATAGTCTCTCCGCTCACGATGACATGATCCTGTGCGATGGCAGTGACAGGTGCGCCCGCCCGTACTTCTACGCCTAAGCGGGTAAGATCTTGCTGGGCGCGGGTGGCCAAACTTTCCGGAAAGGTCGCTAAAATTCGCGCCCCGGCTTCCAGCAGCAAGACTCGCGCTTTGCTGGGATCAATCGAGCGGAAGTCTTGTGTAAGCGTCTGGCAGGCGATTTCCGCCACTGCGCCTGCTAATTCCACACCGGTAGGACCGCCGCCAATCACGACAAAAGTAAGGAGGGCTTTCTGTACTTGAGGATCACCTTCTCGTTCCGCCGCCTCAAAGGCGAACAGCACTCGTCGGCGAATTTCCAACGCATCTTCAATCGTTTTTAACCCAGGCGCGTTCACTTCCCAGTCAGCGTGGTCGAAATAGGAATGGCTCGCGCCAGTCGCTAAAATCAAATAATCGTAGGAAAGGTGGTTTCCGTCGGTGAGCACCACTTCTCTTGTCGCAAGGGCGACACGCTCGACCTCGGCGAGGAGAACGGTCACATTTTTTTGACGCCGTAAGATTGAGCGAATGGGAGCGGCAATATCGCCAGGAGATAAACCCGCAGTGGCTACTTGGTAAAGAAATGGCTGGAAAAGGTGATAATTGCGGCGATCAAGCAACGTAATGCGCACGGCTTGGCGTTTGAGCTGCTTAGCGGCGTACAATCCGCCAAAACCTCCACCAACAATGACGACGTGCGGAAGAGTTTTGCCATTCACGAGGAGTCTTTACACTGTCAAGAATGAATTTTGCCAACGAAAAAAAGGGGTCTACCTACGGGCAAACGGTTCTTGCCGAGAGAGGCGCAGCTCCATGCGCCTCTCTCTCGTTATCAGCAAAAGGTATTAAACGCCCAAATTTGCCCGTATACTAGCGGGGCGCGGCTGCCGACTCGTTAGGTGTTTGCCGGTCGAGGAGAAGAAGATGAGTCCGGACTCTGCACGTCTATGCGTCGACGCTGTTTCTTTTCTTGCGAGAGCGGGAGGGTAATTTTCAGCACCCCATCTTGGAAGTTTGCCTGCGCGTGCTCGGCCTCGGCGCTTTCCGGGAGAGGGATCGCTCGATAGAAACTTCCATAGCTCCGTTCGCTCCGCCGATAGCCTTCCCGGGTATCTTCAAACTCCTGGTGACGTTCTCCATGAAGGGTCAGCGTATTATCGGCAATTTCTACTTGAATATCGTCTTTCTTCAGTCCTGGCAGGTCTGCACAGATCACAAGGTGATGATCTCTTTCGTACATCTCGACTTGGGGGGACCACAGCGGTTGCCCTTGCTCTCGTCCTTGCCCCGACCCCCAGCTCCGCAGCCCACGGCCTATGCCATATTCCTCAAAGAGACGCTCCACTTCTTCGGAAAATCGACGCATGAGACCAAACGGACTTTCCATCCAGCGGGTAGGCGTCAACCAATCGGTCCGCATGAAACGGCCTTGGTTCGGCGTCTGCCCTTGATTTGTTGTCGCCGATGGCGACGGGTTTTCTTGTCCGTGGCTAGTGGGTGCGCCTCCAGCCTTCTGGTCAGGGTGCTGACTTTGCTGCTTGCCAGTTTTAGCGGAGGCGCTCGCTGTTTCCTGTCCCATGCTTGCGTCGGTGTGGCTTTGGTGAGGAGGCGTGGATTCCGAGGTCTCTCGCACTGTATTCACTTTCTCGAGTGTGTCTTTCATGCTTCATCTCCTCCTTGACGTGAGAGTGTGCTGCTTTTCCCTGCTGCTTTTTTACGACGCAAAATCTCGTGAACACTATAGGAGTCTCTGGGCATAGCCCCCTTTTAGTGCGATGTTTCGTTAGAATATTCATTTTGTAAAGGTGATTCTGATAGCGCCCCTTGTCCGTTCTGTTCACTAGGAAGCGGTTCGGAGATGACTTCTTGCCTGGTGGGTGGGAGTGGCTGGCGGCTCGTTGTTGTGTGTCCCGTCAACTCCTGCTTGCGCTGCTGAAGCTGTTGACCAAGTTGCACTATTTCCTCATGAAGTCGCTCTTCTGCTACGGGCAATATCTCTTGCTCTTCTTCTTGTATGTGATGCTCTACACAAGTGCGAAGTTGGTCTCGTGTCGGAAGAAAAGAGGCGTCATATACGGCGAGACGTCGTATTTGCGCAACAAGGTCTTTGATCTGCTGGTGCTCTTCTACGCCTTCCTCAATTTTTTTCTGCTTGTCATCGTCAACCCTCGCTTTGACTGCTGGATAAAAAATCTCTTCTTCGAGTTGCGCATGCGTCTCAAGTTCAGCACAGATTTGCTGCATCAAAGCGACTCGCGCCTCATCCGCTTCAGTGATCATTGCTTGTCTATGAAAGAGTTCTTGAACGACGTGATGATCCATGCGTAAAAGATCCGTCGCACGCGGGCTGACGCTTGAAGCCGCCTGCTGGGTCAAAGTTTTTTCCTGGTGCTGAGTTGCCGCTGAAATTCGATGGCCCGAGGCCGTTCGTTGACCTCCTTTTCGACCAATCGCCGCCATGTGCTCGCGGTTTGCTCCTATGACTTTTCCCCCCAAATGACCAGCTTTGCGCGCTTCCTCCAAGGTGAATTCATGGGCTACCCCTTTCTTATGAGAAGCCTGCCCTCCTTTGCTGGCGATGGCTCGTTGTTTTTCCGGACTCATTCTTCCAAATCCACGCTTACTTTTTTCTGCCATACTCTGGGGTGCTCCTTACAAGAAAATCTTTGTCGCGCCTTTTGCTATGGTTTAGCGACTAGCGCTCGCTATGGTGAGTTGATTGTCAACACGGGTGACCCCAGTTACTTGTTGTGCTTTGTTTCCCACTTCCGTTTTTTCTGCTTGCGAGTTGACTGATCCCGTTAAGGTCACCTGACCATTGTTGGCCTGCACTTGAATGTGCTGCGCCACCGTCGCTGTTTCTGTATCCTGTCGAAGCGTCTGCTCTACGCGCTGCGCCAAGGTGCGGTCCGCTTCACTCATCGTCGCAGATCCTGAAGTCGTAGTGGTCGTAGTGGTGGTGCTACTATCCGTTGCTTTCGAAGAAGTCGCAGGCGGAGTCATAGTCGTCCCACTGGGGTTTGTACTTGTACTGCGATCGCTGCGATTACATCCCACAACGGCGACTAGGGCTAATGAAGCTATGGTGAGGGTCGCTATTTTCATAATTACTCCTTGTTTCATTAAAGTGAAGCAGACAAACCGATCTTCGTTATCGCACGGCTCCATATGTTCCCGGACGAACTTGTAAGTTATTCACTACTGCTTGAACACCGGTTAAGCCTCTCACGGTCTCCGCCATTGCCAACCGTTCTCGTTCATTTGCCGCCCAGCCGGAGAGGTAGATAATTCCGTTATCGGCCTTGAGATGCACGGAGCCTTCTGTCGGATTAATCGTAGGATTCCCTGCTAAGGCGGCGCGGGCTTGGGACACTAGGGCGCGGTCGTTTTCCGTGACCGCTTCGTCACCGGCGCTTTTCGTGATGCGGCCCATCGTATCGACGGCGCCGGTATTCAGGGACGCCGTACTCCGCGTACCCGAAGGCCCAGTCGTGCCAGTACGATCTTCTTCATTCATTCCCCCGCTTCCCGTGAGAGGCGGTTCATCAATCCCTGTCGCCCCTTTTGCTTCTGGTTCCGCGGCAGGAAAACTTCCCTGTCGTGCGGACATGGCTTCAGCTCTTTGTTCCCCGCGAGTCGACTGCGGAACAGGCGCCGTTGTCGCTCTCGTTTCTGTTTCTCCCACTCCAGTCCTGCGATCGCGCAGCTCACTTCGAGCGCTGCTGGCTACACGTAGGTTATCTTGCACTCGCACGACTCCGATAGTTTTTTGTACTTCATCAACTAGTTGATCACGTTCTTTTTCACTGGGGACCGAGCCGCCGAGCATCACAGCTCCCTGTCCAGCGCCAACGGTGATGTTTTTAGCGATACCTGCGGTCCTCGGATCATCTGCTATGTTCGTTTCTACTCGCGTGATCAAATCACGGTCCGCTTGGGTGAAGAACTCGTCGGCGGAAAAGTCCTGTCGAGTGTAGAGGCGAGAGGCGGTATGATTTTCCCGCAAGGTTTCCCGTTCTTGACCAAGCCCCGTCGCTGGCAGGCTTAACGTCAATACACTCAGGATGATGAGAGGCCAAAGGGTTCTTTGCTGTTGCATACTCCTGGTCCCTATGAAGGCATGAAGGAGAGCGACGTCTCCTTCATGCGCCAATACTTAACGAGAAGCCGTAGTGTCATCTATCTCAGAACTACTGCTGGTCCGCGGCGCGATTTGTAGGTTATTTTCTACTTTATTCACACCAGCCATATGCTGTAGCTTGCTCTCAAGATCCGATTTTTCTTTCTCAGTGGCGACCGTGCCACTGAGCGTGACGACGCCACTAGCGCTGTGAATGGTCATGGTCTGACTTGCGTCGCGCAGGGAAGAATCAGCATTGAGGGCCTCGCGCATCCGAGTATTTAAGCTTCGGTCCGCTTCAGTCATGCCTTGGTCACTCGCCATCCCACCCTTTGTTGTTGTCGTCATTGTCGTTGTACTTGTAGAAGAAGACGGATTTCCCGGCATACTTCCAGGCTGGTTTCCCATCGCCGGACCTGTCGAACTACTACTGGAATGTGAATCCATCGTCTTAGACGAAGAGGAGCTTCCTCCCATCGACTGACTTTGTGCGTAAGTTGGGATCAAACATGCAGCGACACCCAACGCGAGCAAGGTCTGCCGTAAATGATATTTTTTCATAGTCTTTCCTTTCCTATGGGTTAAAATTTGTATGCCCAACCGTAAAGGCCCCTTACGATGTCTTACTAAGCAGGGGTGCAACGGCCATGCCATGAGGCAGACGAACGCAACAGCGCAATTACGCAACAAATAGGGACAAGAGTTCAATTTTTCATGTGGGCATTCCCTCACCACCCGTGTGAGATTTTGTGGACAAGACGCGTTTCCCGACAGAAATTAGACAGTCGGTGACTTTCCGCAAATCGGCAAGAAACTGCTGTTGCGCATTGTAGCGTACGGTCGCGTCCGGTAGGCGTAAGATGGCTGCTGGGTGCAGCGTGGCCATCACAAAAGGCGCCAGTGGAGACTCAACCAACTGGCCTCGTTGTTGGGTTACGCGAAAGTTTTTTCCGAGAAGGGTTTTGGCGGCAATGGCTCCGAGACACACAATGATGTGGGGATGAAGGAGTTCAATCTCTCTCTCCAGCCACGGACGACAGGCAGCGATTTCACGAGGAGCAGGTATTTGGTGGAGACGTCGGCGTCCTTTGAGAATCCACTTAAAATGTTTCACCACGTTTGTCACGTAAATATGGCGTCGATCAATTCCCACTTCCGCCAATGCTTCATTCAGCAACTGTCCTGCTGGTCCAACAAAAGGTTGACCAGCCAGATCTTCCTGGTCCCCCGGCTGTTCTCCAACAAACATCACCTTGGCGTGGTCAGGGCCCACCCCAAAAACGGTCTGCGTGGCGGACTTCCATAACTTACACGCTTGACACCTTTTTGCACGAGCGCGTAATTACGCCAGCGTGAGGGGCTCAGGTATTTGCGGTGCGGTAGTCGCAGCAGTGGGAACGCCAACATTCCGTGACATATCTAGCTCCTCTATGCATGGTGTCCAGCAAAAAATGTGCTGCTCAAGCAAAAATAACGTCAGGCCTTTCTTTCGGTGGTTGAGGAGGCACGGAGCTTGCAAGAAGAGGTATGAGTACACAAGAAGTTGTCTTAATTAGATGTCCAGAGAGTGGAGAGCGCCTGGTTGCCACAAAAGTATGGGAATCTCGTCTGCCGAACGGCCAAAAGGTGATCTACGGTCAATTCGATCTTCATCGTCACTGGCAAGGCGAATGCCCGTGGTCCTATCTCGCTGTAGAAGTAGACACCCCGACGAGCTGAATACTAACTTATCCCAACAACACCTCGCCCGTGTCTACTCAATAGTAGAGTTTCCCCGAGCAGGCTCTGCGGGGCGCACTGCCGCCTCTTCAAGGAAATCATGAAACAGAAAAAGCGGTTGTATCGCATGGTCACTGTGAGTGATATTACGAAATTGAGTGTTTCTTAGTTTCCTCTTCCGACTGCGAAGAGTCCGGCGGCTGCTGTGCGTCGGGGTTTTTCTGAACTTCACTCAGCGTGTTCTCGGCTGATGCGACGACTGCTTTGGCTTGTTGGGTGACGCGCTGCAAGTTTGTGGCGGCGGAAGGCTGTTGGTCAGAGAGAGTTTCTTCGCCTTTCATTGAGGGAAGAGATTTTTCTACTTGGACAACACTCTGCTCAAGCGTCCGCGCCGTTTGTTCGAGATCCGACACCAGAAGCTGTTGCGCGTCCGCGTCCATTGTAGGGGAAGCGTGTTGGGCCGTGGAGAGAATAGCTTCGGCGTGTTCGACTGCTTTTTCTAATTCGTGCTCGACTTGATCCGCAACCTGATCTACGGTCTGGGGAGGATTGTCTGTCTGTACGCGTGCGCTCCGGTCACGGAAGCGCTCTCGCAGTTGTTGCCGCACCCCGTTAAGACGAACTCGTAGCACTTCAAAGGGGCGAGCTTGTACGAGCGGAGTTTGATGAATTGGTTCTGGATTCACCAGCAAATGTTCCAGGAGGACTTGCAGCACTACGGTTATGGGAATGCCAATAAAAGCCCCCAACACTCCATAGAGTGTTCCTAACGCAAGGACTGCAAATAAACCCACCAGAGAACTGATCCCCACGGTTTTACTCATAATATGCGGGATCAAAACGTTGCTCTCAAACAATTGCATCAGTGTGGCGTAGCCGATAACCAGCAAGACGGAACTCAAACCGAGCGGCGACGCCACAAGCAGGGCCGGGACAACTCCCAAGACTGGACCGATAATAGGAAGAGCTTCGAATAACCCCGCCAGAACAGCTACGACAAAGACGTTCGGGAGGCCAATTAACCAATAGCCGATGGCGGACGCAGCGCCCATCGTTAACATGGCGAGTCCCTGCCCGCGAATAAAGTTGCCAAGTTTGTACTCAATCTCGTGCCAGATGTCCAAAATTTGCTGGCGTCGCGAGGTTGGGGCTAAAGACACGATGACCCGTTCCCAGCGGGGCACCTCCATCGTCCAATAGAAACCGATGGCTAACACCACTATGAAATACGTAAAAAAGCTCACCGCACTTGTGAAAAGGCTCAAGAGGTTGCCCACAAACGCCGGCATATTGTTGGAAAGCTGCTGAGTGATGGCGTTGAAACTGGGCAGACGAGCACTGATTTCTCGCAAGAACATATTCGAGCTGCTGTGGCTGTCGTGGAGAAACTGGCTGTACCGCTGCGGTAAACCCTCCACAAAGGTGGTGAGCTGTGTAAATAAGACTGGCCCTACAAACAGACCAAGAAGAGTGATGGTCAGGAGAAAAAGAGCATAGATTGAGAGAACGGCTACTGCTTTGGGGACTCCCCAGCGCGCAAGCCAGAGATGGGCTGGCTGCAACGCCGCAGCCATGACAATGCCGAGGAAAAAGATGAGCAACAAATCCAGTAAATAGTAGAGAATGAGGGCGCCCCCGATCATCGTGAGCGCCAGGGCGATGATTGCCGCTATAGAACGAAGATCGTAGGGCCGATCAGCTCCAGGAGAGTCGCTCATATTTTCTACATTGTTAATCCATCGCGCTTTTCTAGGATATCACGCAACCACCATTCATGTTTTTCATGAAGCTGCACGGTCTTCGTGAAGAGATCGGCGGTGCCGGGGTCGCCTGCCATATCAGCACTGTGCACTCCTTCCCGCATTTCCTTAATAACGACAAGAAGATTCCGATCAGCCTCCGCAATCATTCCTGCATTGTGTGGTTAGTGCGGTCGGCCGCTTTGATGCTGCCGCTTTCGAGGATTTCGGCAGGACTAAAGAGCGGGTCTTGCCCGATCATACGAATGCGTTCGGCGAACTCATCGGAGGTTTTCAAAACGGCCATGGCAAATTCGTCAAATAATAGATGAAGATCGCGAAAGAGCGGGCCATAAGTGTTCCAATGATAATGCTTATAGTTGGTATAGAGGAGGTAGGCGTTAGCGACCTGCCGCTGGAGCTGCATGACGACGGTATTATAGGGTTGGTTTTCCTTCGTCATCTCTTGGTCGTTGTTCTGCTTTGGGTTTGTCGTAGAGGAAGCATCTGACATTTTCTGGTGAGACAGAGATTGTCTCCGGGGTTGTTGTGTTGGGACTTGTGTTTGTTCTGTCGCCATAGAGTTCTCCATGAGAGAGCCATGCGGATGAATATCTGAGCAAGAAGAACAGGAGACAAAAGTTTGTTGAACCGTAAGGATGAAGCACTCCTTCTTTCTCAATCGTTGAGAGAGTTGAGGCGCGATACTTCATCCCTACGGTAAAGAGCGCTTTGCGTGTATCGCTCCAATTTTTGTCAGGGGCTACCGAATATCAGCTTGGCTGCGCCGATCGATCTCTGCATCTTGCGCTTTACGAGCGCGAGAGGTCGACTCGGATTCAGCCCACAGCGAAGAAGCATCCACCTTTGTGCTTCGCCCTGTATCTTCATCGAAATCAACATCCATCTTCACGCTGTTCCCGTGTTTTACGGCTTCCAAGGCTAATTTATCCGTGTCATCTTTGTTTATTTTGGTAATATCGAAGCCTTCCTTATGAAGGGTGTCTTTGTAGAACTGTTTGTCGCGCCCTATCGGCATTGCTTCGATTTCACGGACGAGCTGATCAGTTGAGGCGCGATCACGATCGCTATAGCGATTGTTCCGCAGGGCTTGACGGCGGGACTCGGAAGCGCTCGTTCCCTCCTTGGTTGAAGTCGCCGTATCCGCACGGGCCGAAGAGCTGTTCCGCTCAAGCGCCGCTTTTGTCTCGCTGGTCTTCCAGAGGTTTTGGGCGATATCTACAGACGTCGCTTTACGGGTATCTTCATTGATATTGATCTGTACTTCCCACGTTTGATCGCCTTTGACAATTTCATATTCCAAATAGTCAGGCTTATTATAGTTCGTTGAGGTGACTTGGTATCCTAAGTCACCGAGCTTCCGTTTGTAGAAGTCCGCAGGCATGCCCGGAGGAAGATCCTTCTGGAGCTCTGCTTGGGCTTGATTCCAGCGTTCGCTGCTGCTGTCCGCGCTTTGGGCTGGGACTGTAAACGGCGGCGCCAGTGTCAGGATACCCAGGACGGCAAGTATCCGAACTTCTCGATAAATGAGTTTTTGCATAACACACCTCCAAAAAAAATTCTCAGATCAGGAGCGGCGCAGAATATGTAGAGAGGCTTCAGCTGCGTACGAAGCAAAGAGCACTCACAATGGTTACAACTCTACAATGTTAAGGATGTGAACGAAAAATAAAAAAGGGGAACCAGGGCTACCACGTCCCACCCGTCTCCTTCTTTGTAGATTCTCGCTTCTTGCTTGGGGAGCAATCAGTGTGCCATACGGCAGAGCGCTAAGTGCGCCGAGAAATCAAAAAAATAGAGTCGCTTGTGAATAGCGGAGAGATTTTCTCACAGGAGGAGTGTTATTTATTCTCTGCACAGAGCATGATTTACGAAGTCAAGATATGGCTCATTCTCACGCATTACTGCTGACTACGTTTGGTTGTTCGCAACCGTGTCTGGGTGTCACTGTCGGCTTATCCGACAGTGCAAAGGAACCGCACGGTTAGCTTGCTAACCGTGGAGCACGAAAATCCAAAAGGCTGTGGTAGAGTGCTCAAAAGGAGTGAAACAGAATCAAGGACAATCCATGAAAACCATAAATGTTATGATGTTGACAATCGCGTTGGTCACGCTTGTTGTGTTTGGCGTAGCCTGCGCCACTGAGCCCGAAACCGAACGCACCTTGTTCCACGACATTTATAAGGAACTGGTCGAAACCAACACCTCGCACTCTGCGGGTGATAACACGCTCGCGGCCCATCGGATGGAAAAGCGACTACGTAATGCTGGCTTTGCTGAGTCGGATTTGCGAGTGCTCGAACCATTTCCCAAAAAGGGTAACTTGATCTTGCGCTTCAAAGGGGACGGTTCAAGTCGACCACTCCTGCTGCTGGCGCACCTCGACGTGGTCGAGGCCAAGCGCGAAGAGTGGAACACTGATCCGTTCACATTGATCGAGACTGATGGCTATTTCACTGCTCGTGGCGCCGCCGATGATAAGGCGATGGCCTCGGCCTTCGTCTCGATCCTCTCACAACTGAAGCGTGAAGGTTTTACGCCCCACCGCGATATCATCCTCGCCCTCACTTCGGATGAAGAGCGGGGCGGGGTGTCGACGAATGGTGCACGCTGGCTCGCTCAGAATCACCGCGACTGGATCGACGCCGAGTTCGGCATCAACGAGGGCGGCGGTGGTGAGCTGATCAACGGCAAACCGACCATCCAGCGCATTCAGGTGGCGGAGAAGATTTTTACGACCTACGAGCTGGTCGCTCGTAATCCCGGCGGTCACAGCTCGTTGCCCCGTCCGGACAACGCGATCTACGACATTGTCGGGGCGCTCACTCGCATTAGCCAATATGCCTTCCCTGTCAAGCTGGCGTCAGTAACACAAGAATACTTTGCACGCAGCGCGGCATTATTCACGGGACAGCGAGTGAGCGACATGCGCAGCATCGGCGAAGGGCAAGTTGATCCTGAAGTGGTCGCGCGGCTCTCAAAAGAACCGCTTTACAACGCTACCCTCCGCACGACCTGCGTAACAACGATGCTCAGCGCGGGGCACGCTGAGAACGCCCTGCCGCAAACCGCACGAGCCACGGTCAATTGCCGCGTTCTGCCGTGGGACGATCTTGGGGAAGTCGATCGAAAGATTAAAGAACTGGTTGGCAACCCCGCGATCGAAGTCACTCAAACTAGCGCGCCAACTCCAAGCCCGCCTTCGCCATTGAACGCGACAATCATTGAGCCGGTCGAGCAAATCAGCACTGAGATGTGGCCCGGCGTGCCGCTGATTCCTGCGATGAGCACGGGTGCGACGGACAGTCTCTTTATGCGCAACATCGGCATTCCCATGTATGGCGTCTCCGGCATTTTCGCCGATGTGAACGACGTGCATGCGCATGGCCTCAACGAACGGCTGGAGCAGAAACGACTTTACGACGGACGCGAGTTTCTCTACCGATTGATCAAACGACTGGCGGGCTGACAGGCAACTATGCTAAGGGAGCACCAGCCTTTATTTGCAAAATGTTGTACAAAAAAGATCTAAGCTGCCAACCAAATGAAAGGAGGAACTCGAAATGGAGAAACGGTTTGGTGTCATATCCGCGGATGGCCATTGCCGGGTGATGCATCTCCCCTTCGACTTGTGGACGAAGCGGCTTCCCAAGAAATTCCAGGAAGATGGGCCGCGCGTGGTGCAGCGGCCCGACGGCGTTCGGCAGTGGATTGTAGAGGGACGTCCCTGGAGCGGCGTAGGCTGGAGTGGTCTGGGCTGGGGAAAGGTTTCCTGTTACGCGCGAGCAGGCGTGGCCGAGGAAGCTGAGCCCGGAATCTTTCGCGCCGCCAATGCCAAGTATCGCTGTGAAGATATGGACCGGGATGGAGTCGATGCAGAACTTGTTAACGGACCCTATGAGCAGATAGCCGCGATCAAAAATCCAGAGCTTCGCGCTGCCTGCGTGCGAGTCGTCAACGACTGGGCGCGAGAGCTCTATGAGGAGTCGAACGGCAGGTTCATCATGCTACTTCCTTTACCCTGTCAGACCCCGGAGGAGGCGTCGGCAGAGCTGCTGCGGGTGGCTGGGTTTGGTTTGCCTACGGGGGTTATCTTTGATTGGGCGAATGCCCCGGAGCCTGTGTTGCATCAGATGTGGGAGCCGGTCTGGGCTGCAGCGGCGGAGACGGGACTACCGGTGAATTTGCACGCGCATCCGCTCGGCGGGTCGCGTCAATTAGGGGAGGGAGTCTCTGGCCTAGAGCCACGGAATCAGCTCTTGATGAAGGTTGTGAGCTTCCCGATGGGTCCGATGGCGGATCTGATGAGCGCCGTCGTGTTTGCTGGCGTCTGTGATCGTCATCCTGGCATTCGTTTCGTCCTCGAAGAAGCTGGAGTGGGGTGGGTGCCGTTTTTGTTTTGGCGCTTCGATCGGGAGTACGATTGGGGTGATTCATCAGCCCGTGTCTTTAAGCCTGATATTCTACTTTCTGAAAAACCAAGTGAGTTTGTCAAGCGACAAGTCTTCTTCACGTTTGAAGTCGAAGAAGAGGGCGGGTTCCGTCGCGTGCCGGAGGTGGGGCTCCAGAACTTCCTCTGGGCGAGCGACTTCCCTGGGCTGGACAGTCCTTGGCCGCACTCGAAGGCGATGGGGCACACGTCGGTGGAGGCGGCGCTCGGGAAAGCAGCGCTCAATCAACTGGTCTTCGACAATGCAGTGAGCCTGTACAAGATTCCGGTAACATTGCCGCAGCAGTGAACGTTCACGTAGCACGGAGCCTACCTTTGGCCAGAGATGCGGTCCATACTGCACCCCTGGCGCTCTAAAGGTTGCGTGTTGACGATAGCCTTAATCCATGATCATTAACGCCTAAGAAGAGCAGAAGAGGAGACTCACTATGAGTAATGACGCCGTTTGGGACACGGAAAATCGCAAGGGCGCATACCTCTATCAGCAAGGCCGCTACACGGAAGCCGCCCTCGCGTTCCGTGCTGCGTTGGCTGCGGCAGAAGAGTTCGGTCCCATAGATACGCGCGTGGCCACCGTGCTCAATAACTTGGCGAGCCTCCGTCATCAGCAACGGGACCTGGAGGAAGCGCAAGCCTTCTATGAACGTGCTCTCGAGATCCGGCGTCACACGCTGGGACTGGATCATCCGATGGTGGCGCAGTCCATGAATAATCTCTCCTGCCTGTATCGGGAGCTAGGGCGGCATGACGAAGCCGAAAATTTGTCTCAACAGGCGGTGGCGATTGCGGAAGGGATTTTTGGACCTGACCATTGGCGCATCACTAATTGTTTGAACAATTTGGGAGCTGTCTATGCCGCGAAAGGGCGTTACGAGGACGCTGAGGTCTGTTTTCAACGGACATTGACCATTCGGCGACGATTCTTTGGGGAACAGGATTCGACGGTCGCCACCACCCTCTGTGGCTTGGCTGAACTCGCGCAAATGCAAGCGCACTACGCGGAAGCTGAGCCCCTCTTTCGTCAAGCACTGACAATTCGGGAAGCGCAGTGGGGCGCGGAGCATCCTGGTGTAGCGACGGTCCTGGAGAAGCTGGCTGTCCTTCTGCGTCAGATTGAGCGAGAAGCCGAAGCAATCGACCTGGAGGTGAGGGCGCAATGCATTCGAGCGCAGCAGTGAAAAGATGAGCGCTAGGAAAAGGGCGCCACGGCTGGTTTGTTCAGCCATGCAGTGGTAGGACATGGCATAAAAGGAGGCCCAATCTATGAACGACTATAGCGCGTACGAGTATCTACAGATCGAAGTCGCCGATCGCGTGGCGACGGTGACGATCAATCGGCCCGACCGGCTCAACGCGGTGCACGCCGCCCTGCATCATGAGTTCGAACAAATCTGGCTGGATCTGGCTGAAGACCGCGACGTCAATGCGATCTTGCTGACAGGAGCAGGGAAAGCCTTTTCTGTGGGCGGCGATATCACCAGTCGTGACAAGCCCACCAAGAGTAGGGGACGCGGTGGGCGTCGGATCGTGATGGCCGATGGTCGGCGGGTGATTGAGAATCTCCTTGACGTTGAACAACCGATTGTGGCCGCGATCAATGGCGACGCCCTTGGGTTTGCTGCGAACGTTGCTCTGCTGTGTGATGTGACGGTAGCCAGTGAAACCGCCAAGCTGGCTGATACCCATGTCGCTTTGGGGGCTGTCGCCGGAGATGGCGGTGCGGTGATCTGGCCGTTGCTGATTGGTCCCAACCGGGCCAAAGAATTCCTGATGCTTGGCGATACAATCACCGGCGCGGATGCGGCCCGTATCGGCTTAGTCAACTACGCCGTGCCGACAGCAGAAGTTCTGCCGAAGGCGCGTGAACTCGCGCAACGGTTGGCGGATGGACCGACGTGGGCGATCCGCTGGAGCAAACTGGCGGTGAACAAGTGGCTGAAGCAGCAAGCCAACTTGATCATGGATGCGGGGCTCGCATATGAAGCGTTGACTTTGACCACGCAGGACCATAAAGAGGCGGTGAAAGCGATGCAGGAGAAACGCAAGCCGAACTTCGTCCGGAATCGCTCGACACCATCATAAAGGTGGAGGACTCTCTTGGCAGAACCAAACCTCAGCTTTTCGGGTTCCATTCCGCAATTGTATGATCGCTACATGGGGCCGGTGTTGTTCGAGCCCTATGCTGCCGATCTTGTCCGTCGGGTCGCAGCCCAGCCCGTTGGGCCAGTGTTGGAGATGGCGTGTGGCACTGGCATTGTCACACGCCAGTTACGTGCTCACCTTGCCTCTGACGTGCAGATTGTCGCTACTGACCTGAGCCAGCCGATGCTCGACTATGCGCGAACAAAACTCGCGGATCTAAAAAATGTTGACTGGCGTCAAGCCGATATTGCTGCCTTGCCGTTTGTCGATGCATTGTTTGGCGCTGTGGTGTGCCAATATGGCCTGATGTTCGTGCCCGATAAGCAAGCCGCGTTTCGTGAAGCCCGGCGTGTGTTGAAGAAAGGTGGGGTGTTTGCTTTCAACGTGTGGGACACCGTAGAGAAGAATCCCTTTGTTCACATCGTACACGAAACGTTGGCCCAATTGTTTCCGAAAGACCCACCGCAGTTTCACACACCCTTCAACTTTTGTGATCATGAGGTGCTGCGTCAGTTGTTGAGCGCGCACGGATTTGCGGATGCACAGCTTGAGACTGTGGCATTAGAGGCGCGAAGCGAGAGCGCGAAGGCGCTGGCGACTGGATTTATTCAGGGCTCGCCGATGAGCGCGGCGATTCAGGAGCGTGGCGCGTCTTTCGAGACTGTCATTGAGGCAGCGGCAGAAGCCTTGGCGCAACACGGGGGCGCATCGCCGTTTCGTTCGACTTTGCAAGCCGTCGTGGTGACGGCGCGGGCTGTGTAGTATTGCTAGGAGTCCATAGGCTCCTGGCGTTCGAGATTTCTACAAGGGACCATCGTCCGACTTTGGAAAGTCTTGCGGACTAAATTGAACCACAGGAGATTGGCATAGTCCCTGACTAAAATCCCCCCGCGCTGTCGCGCGACCCCCTTTACGAAAGGGGGCATTTTCATCCCCCCCTTTGCCAAAGGGGGGCTAGGGGGGATTTCACAGCGAGTGCGGAAGTGTACGAATGTCATGTGGTCTGATTTAGCGTCAAGCACATCTTGAAGGCTGCGGCGGGCAGCCTCCAGCGCCTTAGCCAACATTGCGCTAACCCTTCCGCCTTGCCAAATTGTTCCTCGTATATTAGAACAAAATCCCACTGACCACCAATCAAACCGGGCGTCCAACCAGGCAAGTTGAGGATGCCTCTGAGGAGGAAAGCTATGAACGAAGTCGTCATCGTTGAGGCAGGTCGTTCGCCGGTAGGCCGGCGGAATGGATCCTTGGCCGAGGCTCACCCGACTGATGTGCTGGGGCAAGTCATGCGCGGCGTGCTCCGGCGCGCTGGAATAAACGCTACTGATGTCGGGCAGGTCGTTGGCGGCTGTATCAACAAGGTTGGCGCCCAGGCAATGAACGTCACTCGTACAGCCTGGCTTGCGCACGGCGGCGCTCAGGAGGTGCCCTGCATCACCGTCGATTCCCAATGCGGCTCTTCACAGGAAGCCACCAACCTGGCCTACAGCCTGATCGCCTCCGGGGTGGAGGACGTCGTGCTTGCCTGTGGAGTCGAGAACATGAGCCGCCTGCCCATCGGCTCCGACGCTATCGCTGGCGCCAAAGCCGGGCATGGCAAGCCTATCGCACGCAGCTACCACGACCACTACGAATTCACCAGCCAGTTTGAGGGGGCTGAACGCATCGCCGAAAAGTACGGCATCTCTCGGCAGGATACTGACGCCCTCGGACTCGAATCCCAACTCCGCGCGGCGCGCGCCATCGCGGAGGGCCGCTTCGAGGCGCAGATCATCCCCATCGAGTCGCCGGTTCTCGATGTAGACGGGAAGCGTACCGACAAAATAAGGACTGTTACCGCCGACGAGATCCCGCGCAAGACGAGTCTTGACGCTCTCGCCGGGCTCAAGCCTGTCGCACGCGAAAACGGTGTCCATACTGCAGGTTCCTCTTCCCAGATCGCCGATGGCGCGGCTGCGGTGCTGCTGATGAGCAGTGAGCAAGCCCGTGCGCGCGGCCTCAAGCCGCTAGCGCGGATTGTCGAGACGGCGCTTGTCGGTTGCGATCCGGTGTTGATGCTCGAAGGGCCGATCCCAGCTACTCGTCGTCTGCTCCAACGCGCTGGGCTCTCGATCAATGACATTGACGTTGTGGAAATCAATGAGGCCTTTGCCTCGGTGGTGTTGGCCTGGGCCAAGGAGATCGGGCCCGACATGGCGCGGGTGAATCCCAACGGCGGGGCCATCGCGCTGGGGCATCCGCTCGGTGCGACCGGGTGTTTTCTTATCACCAAAGCCGCCCACGAGCTCAATCGGTCGCAGGGCCGCTACGGGCTGATCACGATGTGCTGCGGCGGGGGCCTGGGAACAGGAACCTTGATCGAGCGCATCTGAGAAGGACTTGCGCTAGACTAGCCTCTAGAAGCGCTCTAGGGTCGCTGTCTAGAGTCAGTCTAGCGTAGATGGTACTGCACGGTGTTCTTCCTTTGGGAGAAGGGGCAAACAAGAACCGAAGCGACGTTCTGAGAGTGGGAGGGGACGGTGTCTCTTTCTCTAAAGGGAGCATCAAAGGGGAGGCGGTCCTGTCCTGTATTGTTAATGAGAGGACGAAGCACCGAAGAGTACGTTGGGGAAGTCCTCGACCTTACGCAGCAAGGAGCCCACTATGAACGCATCTCATCAACCGGTCGCCGTTGTCATTGGGGCGACCTCCAAGTGGCAGGCCGATGGCCGCAATACCAAACTGGCGCACGGGAAGGTGCTTGATGACAGCGACCTCCCCGTCGGTGTACGCTGGGGCATCGGCGGAGCCCTCGCGCAAAAGTTTGCCAAGGAAGGCTTCTTTGTGGCGCTGACGACCCGGAACAGAGCCAACGCCGTAGCGCTGGAGCAGGCTATCCACGCGCAAGGCGGCGCCAGTATGATTGTCGAGCTGGACCTCGTGTCACCTGCCTCCATTTCCCAAGCGTTCGCCACGATTCGTGAGCACGCCGGGGACCCGGAGGTCGTGATCTACAATGCGGGCTATCTAGAGGGGCGGGAGCTGCCGCCCGAGAAAGAATTGCTGGAACACATTCCGCTTGAGCTGTTCGACACCGCGCAACACATTTCCAGCCGTGGTCCGTTCTTGGTCGCCAAGGAAGTGCTGCCCGCCATGCGCGCGCGCGGAGCCGGGACATTTCTCATTTCGAATAACGCGGCATCTTTGCGCGGGCGCAAGCGCCTGACTGGCCAGTCGCTCTACTATCCGCGGGTGATGATGCGCACGCTGGCGCAGGTGCTGACGGAGGAATATTCCGAGCATGGCATCCACGTGGCCAATGTGGTGATCGACGGCCTCATCGACTCGCCTGGCACCCGCGCCTTGCCGCTCGCTCAGCAGCGGCCTGAGGTGGTGATGAATCCGGTAAAGATCGCCGAGGCGTTTTATTACCTTCACACCCAAGACAAATCGTGTTGGACACACGAACTCCAAGTGACGCCCTTTTCGACCAAGCCGAGCTTTTAGAAGGATTTTACTTGGTAGAGCCCAGATAGTCTCGTTGATAAGGGGGGCGCTATGTCTGATCCTGTCGAAGCCTTGATCCTGAACTTGCTGGAATGGATTGGTCCCGATGCGCGCCCCTACTCCGAAGTCATCGAAGCGTGGCGCACGTCGTGTCCGCGACTTCCCGTATGGGAAGAAGCTAACGGCAGGGGGTTCCTCAACCATGAGCACAAGGCGGGTGTCGGGGTCTTCGTCTCGGTCTCTTCTCTGGGACGCGTTTTTCTTCGCGCTTGGCGTTGCGATACAGAGCGAACTCTCCCGCTTCATGAGCGCTAATACCAACTGGCTTGGCAGGGATCGGACGTTCTCTCTCCTCGTTGTTTACTTTTTTAATGACTCAGTGGCCCAATGACTCAACCTTTTACCATGTGCAACAACAGCTCGCCTCTGAGGCGGTAGAGTTCGGCCTCCCACCAGCGTTCTTCATTTTTGTTGACCAAGGCTAGCGCCTCAGCCAGTACCGTAAGCCCTGCCTCTATTTGCCCCGTTTTTCCATACGCCTCAGCCAGTAGGGCAAGACAATAAGGCCTTTGTAGCTCTCCCCCTATAGCCCGGTAGGCAGTCATACCCTGCCGCATCTGGGCTATGCCCTCTTCCCCCTGTTTCTGCTCGACTAAAGCCCAGCCCCGCATGACAGTTCCCATCGCCAAGGCAGCCGGAAACCCTAGATCGGTCGCGAGAGCAATGCATGTTTCTGCACGCTTTAGGGTTAATCGCTCCTCTCGACGGTGCTGATGAAGCTCCGCGAAAGGAACCAGAACCCAAGCTTGGCTGTAAGAATGGGGAAGCTCCTGGGCTAGAGTGAGAGCTTCGGACATTCTCTCCAAGGCCTGGTCCGGATAACCAAGAAGCCATAAGGACCAGGCTATGTAAGAGAGGCAATGCATCTTAGGTTCCTGTAAGGAAAGGAGAGAAAGAGAGTTGTGTGGCTGGGAATCGTAGAGGGTAATGCTCTGCCCCAGGTGCGTTTGGGCAGAGGAAAACTCTCCCAGCCAAAACAAATTCACACCTAGGATATGGTAGGCTTCCAGAAGAAAAGTGGAATTTTGTACGCTCTGGGCTAGGCGCATCACCCGCTCCCCTAGCTCACGCGCCATTCGTGAGTCCCCCCGCGCTTGATAAAATCCCATCAATCCTCTCAGCACTGGAAAAAGCCCAGGAGTCTCGCCTACGTGCTGGCACAACTCTAGCGCCCGAGTGTAAACTTTTTCGACTTCTAGGGCAGTATAGCCTTTGGTGACCATCAAAGGAGTGCTCAGGGAAATTTGCAATGCGAGCTCTTGCTGGACATGCTCAGGACCATCGGGTAGCGTCTTAAGCAACTCCAGCCCTTTGGTGAGATGATTGATTGCTTCAGTATAGGCGGATCGCTGAATCGCCTTTTGTCCCGCCTGCTGCCAGTACGGAATCGCTTGTTCAGCAAGCCCTGCTTCCGTGTAGTGATGTGCAAGCAGCTCGGGTTGGGTTTCTTTCAGTTCCGCAAATTGCTCTTCCAATACGTGGGCGATCTGTTGGTGATAGTGTCGCCGCGTACTTTTGAGCAGCGATTGATAGGCGGCGTCTTGGATGAGAGCGTGCTTGAAAATGTAGCGTGACTGCGGCGGCAAGCCGCGTTGATACATCAGCTCGGCCTCGACCAGACGACTCAATGCTTTCTGCAGCGTTTCTTCGTCTAGAGGCGAGATGGCGTGGAGCAGTTCGTAGTTGAATTCTCGCCCTAGGGTTGCCCCAAGTTGGGCGATCTCTTTCGTTGGTCCCAAGCGATCAAGCCGCGCCATCAGGGCGTCTTGTAAGGTGGAAGGAACGCCTAATTGAACCGAGGGCAAACCCGACCGTTCCCCGGATCCTGTTGCCCGTTCCCCAATGGTTTCCATCACCATCTTGGCCAGTTCTTCGACAAACAACGGCACCCCATCGGTCTTGGCGATGATGTGATGAACAATCTCGGCAGGCAACGGCGTGCCTGCCGCTACCTGTGCGATCATCGTCTCGACCTGAGTGCGTCCCAAACGGCTCAACGTGACATGACTGAGATAGGATCGCGTGCCCCACGGAGGGGAGAATTCGGGACGGAAGGTCAGCAGGGTGTACAGTCGAGTGGTCGGGGCTTGCTCGATCAACAATTGCAAGAACTCAAGCGTAGAAGGGTCGGCCCAATGCAGATCTTCCCACGAGCAGTACACTGTGTGGTGAGCGGCTTCTTCCAAGATCCACGCGAGGAGAGCTTCGTAGGTCTTTTGCTTTTGTCGTTGCGGGCTCCAGTTCAGGGATGGGGCCTCTGCTGGGTGTGGAAGTGATAGCAGGGCTGCGAACAGCGACAACGTCTCAGGCTGAGGAAAACGGTAGCGGGCCAGCAGCGTGCGCAGCTTGGCGAGTTTGTCCTGGGCGCTCTCGTCCTTTTGCCACTGCAAAGTGCGCTGTAAGCGATCAATGATGGGAGAGAAGGCGCTGTTTTGATGATAGGGCGAGCAGTGAAATTCAATTGAGATCGCATCTTCACGCAGCACGCGGTCACGGAATTCGCGCATCAGGCGGGATTTGCCAATTCCCGGTTCTCCACTCAACAAGACGACTTGGCCCTCGCCTTCCTTTGCTTGCTCCCAGTGGCGACGCAAGAGGGCGAGTTCTTCGTCTCTTCCAGTCAACGGTGTTAACCCGATCGTGGCTTCGACTTCAAAGCGGTTGCGCGCGTCACTTTCTCTCAGGGCCTGATAGACCTGCGTTGGCGCCGAGAGGCCCTTCAACGAAAGTGAGCCAAGATCCTGATAGGCGAACAGCCCTGCTGCCAAGCGTTGTGTGGCAAGGCTGAGGACGACGGTTTGCGGAGCCGCCAGGCTTTGCAGTCGCGCCGCCACGTTCGGAGTTTCACCCATCGCTAGCAGTTCTCGTTTCGTGCCGCTGCCGATCTCGCCTACGACCACTGGTCCGGTGTGAATGCCGATGCGCACTTGCAATTCCTTCACTTCAGAAGAAAAGGGAGACAACCGTTGGATTGCTGCAACAATTTCCAGCCCTGCGCGGACCGCACGGGCGGCGTCGTCCTCGTGCGCAACGGGGTAGCCAAAGTAGACCAGTAATCCGTCCCCGAGATGCTGGGCGGTGTATCCTTCATAGCGGTTGACCACCGCGTTGCCGGTGTCTTGATACAGTTGTACAACCTCTCGATACTCTTCCGGGTCCAGTTGTTCAGAGAGAGCGGTCGAGCCGACCAAGTCGCAGAACAGCACAGTCAGTTGGCGTCGCTCGGCGGCTGAGTGCTGAGTTCTGAGTGCTAAGTCCTGAGAAGGCGGAGGAGGCTTGCCGGGGACTGAGGGCTGGGGAGAACTTGGAACCTGGAACGTGGAACTACGAGGGGAGGTGATAAGGAGAGATCCACAGTCGTTGCAAAACTTCGCGCCAGGGCGATTATCCGCGCCGCAGGACGGACAAGGCAATGGTAACGGAGCACCACAATCGTTACAGAACTTCGCGCCGGCGCGGTTGTCACTCTGGCAATTGGGACAGTGCATCGTGCTCTTCTTTTACGCCCGCTTTTGTCTGTGGTGCAAGGGAGTCTTCTTGACTGTTCGGTCGCATCGGCTCTACAGTTCAACAAAACAACTAAGGAGGTGGCCTCATGGGTGCAACAGAAAACAAAGCGTTGATCCAAAACATGTTCGCTGAATTATCAAAGGGAAACGGTCAAGCGTTTCTTGATGCTATGGCGGATGATGTGCGTGTGACGCTGATTGGGACAACGATTTTTTCCGGAACCTTCAACGGCAAAAAGGCCTTCATCGAGAGAGTGCTGGCTCCGATCGGTAAAATGGTTGAAGGCGGTATGACTCTCACGCCGGACAATTTCATTGCCGATGGCGATTTCGTGGCTATGCAGGCGCGCGGTAAGTCTACAACGAAAACTGGCAAGCCGTACAACAATACCTACTGTCATGTCTTCCGCATCGCCAATGGCAAGGTGCAGGAGATGACGGAGTACTTGGATACTGAGCTGGTGACGACGGCGTTTGGGAAATAAAAATACAAGGGTGAAATGGCGAGAGGGAGAAGGAAAATAGGGATCACTTGCGTTTTTCCCTCTCTTTTTTCCCTTTTCAGCAATCGCGCAAGAACCGTTGGGGAGGAATGTCCAACAACGAAGAGAGCTTTCGCGCAAGCCACACGGGAGCGTCGTCAATCTCGTCTACATAATCCTCAAGATCACGAAGAGATTCGGTGGTAATGCCGAGTTTCCGAGCACACTCCGAGAGGGAATACCCTTTTGCTTCTCGCTGCTGCCGGAGAAGTTGGTTGAGGGAAGTCCCAGAACGGTTTTTCATGATCGTTGCTGGAGCCACGGATCGGTTCGGGATTGTCCTTTGCGCAGCCGCTTTTGTCCGCGCCATGGTTTCTTTACCTCCTGTGGGAAGCGCTTCCCACCATTACTATCATAATGATCCCAGTGCCCTGCATCTTCTGGGTGCGGGTACCATCTTTCCCCAGTTTGTGGGTTCTGAGAATAGGGCCCCCTCTGATCCTTTCCCGTGAACCAGTCTGGATGCCAACCCGGCGGCTTTTTTGTCGGGTCACTCAGATATGCCATTGCTGTCGCCATTTACAGCGCTTCCGAGTCGCGTACAATAGCGGACCGCGAGAAGGAGGACCGTTGGGATGACCCCTGACCGAAAAACACTGATCGGGAAGACTTTTCCTGATGTTCGTTATGTCCTCAGCGAGGAAGACCTGAAGGATTATCTTCCGGTGTCCGAAGATGATCATCCCGCTTTTGTCAGTGATGCTGGGGCGCGTGCGGCTGGCTATGAACGTCGTGTGATTCCTCCGTCATTTGCGCCGTATATTACGGTGATTGGTCTCCTGCGGGCGTTCGATTGGGAGAAGGATTTCTACTTAGACTACAAAACCGGCACTGCCATGTTCGGCGAGCAGGAGCTGGAATATCTGCGCCCCTTGTATGTTGGGGAAATGTTGACTGTGCATAGCGGCGTGACTGATGTGTACGAGAAACAAGGCAAACGCACGTTTGATGTTGCGAAAGTTACGTTCACGGTGACAGATGAAGGCGGGGCGGTGGTGATCCGTGGGGCGCAGTCGTACATCATCTTCAAATGAGGGGCGAGCGATGGATACACGAGCGAAAGCCTATTTTGACGATGTGTACGAAGGTATGGCGATTCCCAGCGCGACCTATGGTCCGATGGACCGCTACAAATACATTCCCATCGCCATTATTTTACGTGACACGAATCCTCTGCATCTCAATCCTCTCTATGCCCAAGAGCGGGGCCTGCCTGACGCGGTGCAGCAAGGACCGCTCAATGAAACGTTTCTTTATCGCTTTCTCGCGGATTGGTTGCACAGGCCGTGGGACATTCGTAAAACCAAGCTGCGCTTCGCGTCTAATGTCTTCCCCGGCGATATGCTAACATGCGGAGGCACAGTGACGCGGAAATACCGTGAAAACGACGAGCCGCGCGTCGATTGTCAAATCTGGCAGGAGAACCAGAAGGGAGAAAAGATCCTAATGGGCGAGGCGACGTTTACGCTGCCGGAGTACAGTTGAAAGAAGGAATCGGAGATCTTTTACATCGTGCCTGCGCCTTTTGACGCCATCATGATCGCTGAGAAAAAACAGCTCCGCGCCCAGCTCCGCGCTCAACGTCGTGCGCTTTCGTCACCAGAGGTGAGCGAAAAAAGCCGCGCCATCACTCGGCGTCTGCTGGCCTTCCCGCCGTTTCAGCAGGCCACAACGATCGTTCTTTACAACGCCAATGATAACGAGGTTGTCACGGAAACGATTGGGCGGGAAGCGATGAGCCAGAATAAAGCAGTTTTTTATCCACGCATCACCACTGATCGGGAGAACCTCGAATTTGTCAGACGCTATCCGGAGGATCGACTCGTAACTGGGACGTTTGGTATTCTAATCCCGCCGGGCAATGAACTTCTGAAGGGACTTTCGGCAACTGATCTCGTCCTGACGCCAGGCGTGGGGTTTGATCAGCATGGGCATCGGCTCGGTCGAGGAAAAGGGTATTACGACCGCGCCTTTCGCGGCGTACTTGCCAGAGCGCTACGGGTCGTGCTCGCGTATGAGCTGCAAGTCATGCCGGAGATTCCATCCGGTCCAGATGATGAAAACGTGCAGTGGATTATCACGGAAGCGCGACTGCTGGCCTGTTCGTGAAGAGCAAGGCGCGACAGTCCACGCCTCGCTCTTCTATTTCTTCAGTGCAAACACCCACAGCACCCCGCCTTGAGGCACAAACGTTTTCGTCCCGAAGGCTTTATCGAGCAATTCTTGTTTGCGTTGAGCATCCACGCCCCAGCCCGACTGCACGGCGACATATTGCACACCGTCGATTGCGTATGAGCTAGGCACGCCAGTCACGCCGGAGTTGGTGCGCTGCTGCCAGAGCAGTTTGCCTGTTTTGGCGTCGAACGCACGAAAATAGCGATCATTGGTGCCGCCCTGGAACACGAGCCCGCCTGCGGTTGTCAAAATTGGCCCCCAGTTGTGGGATTTGAATTTCACAGTCCACACTTTTTTCCCGACATTGAGATCCCAGGCTTGCAGCTCGCCGATATGATTCTTTGCTTCAGGAGTAGGAATCAATTCGATCTTCGAGAAATCCACGCCAATATACAATTGACCAGGTTGATAGGTGACCTCTTGGCCTGTGAGTGCGCCGCAGAGATTCTCGTTCGCGGGAATGTAGAGGTACCCGGTCTTGGGGTTGTAGCCTTCTGATGGCCAGTCTTTTCCGCCCCATACCGAGGGGCAAAACTCGGCGCGTTTGCCTATTCTCGTGATGCGTTCGGGATCGTAAGTGGGGCGTCCGGACTCCGGATCGATCTTGGTAAACACGTTCTGTTGTACGAACGGTTTAGCGTCAACGAAGTTGATTTTGTTTGCGCCTCTCTCCAAAAGCCAGAGATAGCCGTCGCGGCCTGCATGCACGAGGGCTTTGAAGGATTTGCCGGGGCGTTGCACGTCGAGCAACAGCGGCGCCGAGACTTCGTCCCAGTCCCAGGCATCATTCCAGTGGTACTGATGATAGGCCTTGATCTCGCCGGTGTCTGCATCCAGCGCCAGAACAGAACTGGAATACAAATTGTCGCCGGACCGCACCTCGCTAGTGTAAGGGCCAGGGTTACCCGTGCCCCAGTAGGTCAAGTTGAGTTGCGGATCGTACGTGCCTGTCACCCATATCGAGACCGCGCCAGTCTTCCAGGTGTCATTTGGCCAGGTGTCGTTGCCTTTTTCACCGGCGCCAGGGACCGTATACGTCTTCCACGCCGATTGGCCGGTCTCGGCGTCGAAGGCTTGAATAAAACCGCGAATGCCGAGCTCGCCGCCGGACACGCCGATGATGATCTTGCCGCGCGCCACGAGCGGCGCCAGCGTCATGTAGTAGCCCGTCAAGTAATTCTCTACGGTCTGGTCCCACACGACCTCTCCGGTCTTGGCGTTGAGGGCAAGCAGGTGCGCGTCTACCGTGGCCAAAAACACTTTGTCACCGTACAATGCAACGCCGCGATTGGTGGGGTGCAACTGGAACAGGTCCTCCGGCAAGTCGCGTTTGTAGCGCCACAATTGTTCTCCGGTGCGCGCGTCAAGTGCAATCACCTGATTCTTTGGCGTGGTAATAAACATTACGCCGTTGTTGACAAGCGGAGGCGACTGGTGGCCTTCTTCGACGCCGGTGGAAAAGGCCCAGGCCGGACTCAGCCTACCGACATTCTTCGTGTTGATTTGGTCAAGCGGGCTGTATCCCCAGCCATTGTACGTGCCCCGATACATGAGCCAATTGTTGGGTTCAGGGTGCAGCAGTCGCTCGCTTGTCACCGGCCGGTAAGATGTAAGCCCTTGGGCGACGGCGAGACGAGGCCGGTATCCAAGCGATGCGTCTAGGAGCATGACCAGGGAGGTAATGAAGACGATCCTTTTTCTTCCGCACATGAGAGACTCCTTCTCTTATTTTTGCTCCGCCCCGATTTTTCCGGAGAAGCCGCCTGCTACGGCTAGCTTGCCGTCGACAATTTGCAGTGGCAGAATCGCGAGCGGACGCGGAGCCGGACCGCTGACGACTCGTGCTCGATCCTTGGGATCGAACGTAGAGGTGTGGCATGGACACACAAAATATCTGCCGTTGTTGTCCCAGCCAAAAACATCACAACCCGTGTGGGTGCAGACCGCTGAATACGCCATGACGCCATCGGCGGCGAACGCGCGGGTTTGTTCAGTCAACTCTTCCGGCGCGAAGCGAATCAACAGGAGCCGGTTGAGACGAGACCCATTCCGGACTGTCTGCGTGCTGGCGTCCATCGGGTAGACGATGACCGGCGGTCCTCCCGGCGGCACGTCCTGAGGCGTGAGAATTTGACCTCGGCGATCTTCCGCTGAGAATGTAAACACATCGCCTACTTGGGGACGGGATTTTTTCGGCTCCTCAGCGTCGCCAGCCGCGAGGGAGATAAACTGGAGCCCGAAACCGATACTCAACGCGGACTTCAGTATTACGCGGCGGCTGAGTTGTCGGGAGTGCAGACATTCCTCACATTTGGGGGATGTGACAAGTGGCTTTTTTCCTGATGACATACGCGTCAGATCCTTCCGTGTGGATTCTTTTAGGGACCAGGGGCAAGTCGGTCAACCTGGCCTCGTCTCTTTCTTTGGTTCGCCGCGTGATCTTCATTTGTTCTTTAGGAGGTGAAAAAGTAAAAAAGTTTGACTCGCTTTGGGTAAAACGTTAGATTTCCGTTACTCGGTTTCTTTAGTGAGAGGGGAAGCTTTGATGTTTGCTTTGGGGAAACGATTGGTCGTTGTCTTTTTTTGACTGTCTTTATTCTTACCCTCCAAGTCTTGGGGGATCATCGCCCTGCGTCCGGATCTCGAAATCGAAGGGTTCGTACAGGCAGAGAACATTCTGCGCGAGCCGATGTTTCAGGGTGCAAAGCTCATCATGCAGCGCAATACCGCACAGGTCGAGGGAAAATATCACTTCTTGCAGGACGGTCGTGCGTTTGGTTTCTTGGACGCTGGACCCGTTGAAGATGCGTCGCTCACCGTCATTGGGCGCGGCGTGTATGATTCGATCTATGACATTGGTGACGCGTTTAGCAAGAAGTTCACTGCGCAGGAAAAAGAAAAACGCAAGTTTGAGTACAAGCTGCGTGAGATTTACACAGACATCGCCATTCCGCCATTTTCCTTGCGTCTTGGTCGCCAACAAGTGGTGTGGGGGGAAACCGATAACTTCCGAGCGCTGGATGTTATCAATCCGCTTGATTCGCGGTGGCACTGGAGCCGGGAGCCGTGGGAAGATATCCGCATTCCACTGTGGATGGCGCGCGCCATTTATGACATTGGCAAAATCGGTCCTTTGGAAGAATCCTTTGTGGAAGGCGTGTGGATTCCCTGGGATTTTCAGCGCGGAAAAACTACAAGCGACCCGCGTCGCCCGTGGGCCGCGTTTGGTCAGGGCCTGCGCGCCCGCGCCAATACGGTGGTGAGCAATGGGCAACTGTTCGATTTGCTCACCACGGTGATTGATCGCAAACCGGACCGCTCCTTGGAAAGCAGTCAGGGCGGTATGCGCTTCAAAGGCATCTGGCGCGGCATCGACTTCAGCGCGAATTATTTCTTCACTTTTGGTGATACTGGGGTGAAGGTGAGGCGAGACTTGGCCGCGCTGCAACCGTGCCCCGCGACGGCGCGCTGCGCGGTAGTCAACACCGTCAATGCACGATCTCATGTCGTCGGCTTTGCTGCAAACTACTCGGAGGAAAAATACACCCAAGCCGTCTTTCGAGTAGAAACGGCGCTGTCCACTGGCGTGCCGGTGCGTCTCAAGAGCGGTATCCCACGGCGCTTCGACCCGGATAACAACAGTTTCGAGACGGCGAAGCGCACGGTAGTCATGCTCGCCTTCGATCGACCGACCTGGATTCGCCCGCTCAACACGATTCGCACGTTCTTTATCTCCGGGCAATTTTTCTGGCGCCACTATATCGATTACAATCGTTTCTTTCTCGGCTCTCCTTCTGTGCATAGAGTGGTTCTCAACGACCAAATCATTCCCGGACGTTACACAAGCGTAAACACCGACAAGATCAATCAAGAAGAATTTGTCATGACCGTGTCGGCGTCTACGAGTTATGGTCCTGGCGGGTTGTGGCAACCGCTGGTCGTTGCGGCGTTTGATCCCGTCTCCACCGGCGCCTACAATCGCATTTCCGTAGATTATCTCTTTTCTAACCACATTATCTTGCGCCTCACCCAGGACTTCTACTGGCGGATTCATTCTCACGATCCCGGACCGTGGTCGATTGGCGATCGTTTTGGGAGGCCGGGTGACAGTCGCAACGAGACCATCTTCAGTGTGATCTTTCAGTTCTAAAGAGTGGCCTGTCGGTGTGACTGTGCTACGCTTTGGTTGACGCAACGCAGCCTCTATGGCATGGTGCAGTAAAGTTTCAGTGAACGAACGTTCAATCCTTTAGGGAGGAATACTCATGCCTGAATTTGATGTTCTTATCCAGGGCGGAACCGTGGTCGATGGCGCCCGTACCCCACGCCAAGTGGCTGATGTGGGCGTGAAAGATGGGAAGATCGCTAAAATTGGCAAGCTCAACCCGAGTGACGCCAAGAAAACCCTTGACGCGCACGGCCTCGTCGTTGCGCCTGGGTTCGTCGATTTACATACTCATTACGATGCCCAGATCAACTGGGACCCGTATTGCACCTTGTCTGGTTGGCATGGTGTGACTTCGATTGTCATTGGTAACTGCGGGTTTGGCTTTGCCCCGTGTAAGCCAGAGCTGCGCGACCGCGCCATGTTGACGATGTCGCGTGTCGAGGCGATTCCGTTCGAGTCGATGAAAGCCGGTATGAAATGGGATTGGGTGACTTTCCCTGACTGGCTGAATTTCCTTGATCGGACTCCGAAGGGGATCAACGTTCTCAGCTATGTTCCTATTGCGCCTCTCATGATTTGGGTGATGGGACTCGAGGCCGCCAAGAGCCGCCCGGCGACGAAAAGCGAACGGCAAGAAATGCAACGACTCCTGAACGAGGCGATGGATGCTGGTGGCTGCGGATTCTCTTGCCAGCGCCTGGGGAACGGATTCATTTCCGTGCAGCGCGACTACGATGGCACCCCGATGGTGACTGACACCATGTCGGAAGAGGATCTGCTCGCATTCGCCGAGGTGCTCGGTCAGCGCAAAGAGGGCTTTATCCAGCTCACTCAGGCAAGCGAAGATTTCAAAGACGATACACGCTTGTACGATCGCGTTGCCGATGTCTCCGGCCGGCCGATTCTCTTCAACGCGACGGCGGTGCGTGATGACCGGCCCGCGCTCCATCGACGCACCATGCGGTGGATTGAAGAGACCAACAAGCAGGGGCGCAAGATCTACAATCAGGTAGGGACGATCCGCCAGGGATTCATTTTTTCCTTTGAAGACTGGAACCTGTTTGACGGCAGCGACGTGTGGCGTGAGGTCACGATGGGCACCCCCGCCGAACGCGCCCAGAAATTCAAGAATCCTGCGCTGCGACAGGCGTTGGTGGCGGAATATGACTCCGGCCACACCCCGGTTGTAACGGGGTCGATCAAGGATTTCAGGGTAGAGACTGTGGCTGATCCGAAATTCCAGAAGTATGTGGGGAAGACCGTCGAGCAGATCGCCGCGATGGAAAATAAGCATCCAATGGAGGCGATGATTGATCTGGCGCTAGCTGACAATCTCAAGACCGAGTTCGACACCCCGGCGCGCAACCAGCGTGAAGACTACCAGGCCGAGGTGATGTCCTCAGAGTATAGTATCCCGGGCGTCTCCGATGGTGGCGCGCACACCAAGTTCGTCACTCTGGGGTCGTATCCGACCGATATGCTCACCTGGATGGTGCGGGACGCTGGTTTCATGAGCCTGGAAGAAGCGCACTATCGGCTCAGTGCGCTGCCAGCGAAATGTGCAGGCTTCCAAGATCGTGGCGTGCTGCAGGAAGGCGCCCCGGCTGATGTGGTGATGTATGATCTGCAAAACCTGAAGGTCGTGCCCGATCGGCCGGCCATCGTGCATGACTTCCCGGCTGGCGAATGGCGACGCGTCCAGTACGCCGAAGGCTATCGTTGGATCATGGTCAACGGTGAAGTCACGTTCGAAGACGGCAAATGCACCACCGCGACGCCTGGCCGTCTGCTCCGTCACGGACGTGGCTAGATGTGATGGTGGATGGACCTAGTTCTGCCCGGACATGAAGTGTCCGGGCTACGAAGCAGCGCTGGCTGAAGCCAGCTTGCAAGCCCCTAAGCCCCCTTTGCTGAGGCGCTGAACTGTAGCCCGGCGATTTATCACCGAGTGGACTCGGAATTATCCGGGCAGCCTATGAAGCTGCCCTTCTTGTTTTGCTCTCATCCTCACGCTATACAAGCGCCGTCATGGCTGCGAGCCGCCCGACTGCTCTCTTTCCGAGCCCCGACGAAATTTTCTCTCGTTTAGAGAAAGACCCTCCTGTTCCCCTTTATCTTTTCCACGGTGAGGAAACTTACCTGATCGATCAAGCCGCTGCCCGTGTGCGGCGTCGCATGCGTGACGCATCGGTCGCCGTGTTTTATGCTGGAGAAGATGCGCTCGATCGACTTCTGGAGACGTGGGGCGCGCCGTCTCTGTTTAGCGCGCACAATTTGTTTGTCTTAAAGAGCGCGGAACGGTTGAAAGCGGCGGAGCGGGAGCGTCTTGCCGCTGCTGCGCCATTGCAAGACGCCTCTCAGCCCTTGGTGGCGTGCGCGCATGGGCGAGTTGATTTGCGCCAACAGTTTTTTTCCCTCTGTGCGAAAGTGGGGATGGTCGCAGAATTCCGTCCGCCGTTTCCTAATCAGGTCCCGGGCTGGGTGCTGCGTCTGGCGCGTGAACGCGGCCTGCGCTGCAATGAAGAAGCGGCGCAATTACTGGCGGATTTGCTTGGCGCTGATTTGCTCGCGCTCTCGATGGAGCTTGAGAAACTGGCGGCGTTTGTGTCTCCCGCGAAAGAGATCACTGTGAGTGATATCGCGGCCTGTATTGGCGACCTCCACCGTTACGATGCGTTTGACTTGGCGGAGGCGCTGGGGCAACGTGATCTCAAACGAGCGTTGGGTCTCCTCCGTCGCGTGTTAACGAATGACAATGAGGCGTTGCGGATCTTACACGCCTTGGTCGCGCATTTTCGTCGCTTGTGGCAGGTGAAGGAGTTACTGGGGAGCGGCGCGCCGGAAGGACAGATCGAGCGAGTGACTGGTTTACGAGGTCAGCGGCTCAGAGCGGCAGTGGGACAGAGCAAGATGTATGCGACAAGCGACTTCCGTCGGTTCCTCCACCGGGCTGCGACTCTGGATGTCGCCTTCAAATCTTCTCGTTCTTCACCTGCCGGTTTATTTGATGCTTTAGTGCTAGAGATGTGTACGCGGCGCTCTTAAGGAGGAGGTGTCCGGTGGAAGAGGGAAACGAAAAACCGTATGAAGAAGTCCAACTGGACTTTGCTTTTGTCTCTGAGTTATCTGTATCGTCTTCTGCGTTGTCGGAAAAGGAGAGTAGGGCGCGCGCGAGCCGGTCGCCGCGTTCACGGGGGTTGGGGCAGACCTTAGCTGTCGCTCAAGAAGCGTTATTAGAGGCTTCGCTAGGCGACTTAGGAAATCAACTCTTGTCCCTCTTTGAATTTTGTGAAGCGGCGTTAACGCGTGCCCTCGATGTGATCCCTTCACGAAAGGAGGCGGTGTTTTCCGCAGAAGAATACCGGAGCTTACGAGGCATAGGCCAGGCTCAGTGGCTCTTGAACGAAGCGCACGCCAAGCGTGAGATGCGAACTGCAGAAGGAGGAAAAGGGAAAAAAGGAAAGAAGGCGATCAATGATGCACCTTGAAGAATGCCGGGTGGAGCAGAGCGATCACGACTCTGCTTCGACGAAAGGATGCTCGGCCTTCCAGCGTTGCACGAAGTCGCCCATGGTGCTGAACGTCACCCCGTCGTGACTCTGCAAGTCTTTGATGAAGCGTTCGAGCATGAGCATCCGATGCCCGCGGCCGATCACTTGCGGATGCATGGTGAGAATAAACACGCCCTTGCCCATTTTTGTGTAGAGGTACTCGAAGTCTCCAGCCCAGACGTCGTACACACGAGCAGGATCCGCCAGTCCCTGCTGAATGCCGCGACTGCTGGATGTGTACTCAAAAAAGGGAAAGTCATCCAGGCTCCAGGAAAAAGGCATTTCAACTAGATTGATGGGTTTTCCAAAGTCATACGGCGCATCAATCGTCGCCTTGACGCCGTCGCGACAGTAATACGGAGTAAAGTCGTTTCCCAGCAGGCTACTGTCATAGACAAAGCCATAATCGAACAGGAGCCTAAGCGTGTTCGTACTGAAGCTTCCGGCGGGAGCCCGATAACCTTGAGGTGGGCGGCCTGTCAAATCCTTAATGAGAGCAATGCCCCGCTCCAGGATTGCACGCTCTTTTTCGCTTTCCAGCCGCCTGGGATTTTCGTGACAATAGCCGTGGTGCCCGACCTCATGACCTTCATCGACCAGGCGCTGGCATTCCACTGGGAACGCCTCGATGGTGTGACCAGGCACGAACCAGGTCGATTTGAGGTTATATTCCGCTAGGAGGTCGAGGAGCCGCTGAGCCCCGACCTGGCCAAACTCGCCGCGGGACAACGCATTGGGCGATTCCGTACGAAAATTCGCAATCCACAGCGACATCGCATCGAAATCATACGATAAGCATACGGTGATATCTTTTGACATAGCACACTTCTCGTCAGGCTGGGTTCTTTTCATCGCGCTCCCGCTATCAACTCCCCGATTGTCGCTTTGAGCGGGAGCTGCTCTCGCAGCGCCGTGAGGCTGGAGACAATCACTTCCACCCCATGCGCAATGATCTCGGCGTTGTCCGGGCAATCGAGCGCTTCCGCAAGGCGGATACCCACAAGTGAGAACAGGCCATCGTTGGCCTCAGCTTTCGCACCTCCCGGTGAGAAAAAGCCATATTGCGTGGCGCGCGCGTTATAGAGATGTAGCAGGTCCGCCTGAGTTTCTTCCAGTTCATCCACATCATCGTCAGGACAGGCCTGCCGGACAAACGAGGGGAGGGTGACGCCCACGAGTCCTCCCATGAACGCGTTCCGCAAGAGACCTGCAGTTTGTCCAGGCAGCGTCGTGCTAAACGTAGTGGTAGAAACGCGATCACAAATATGAAGCACAAAAATTAAGAATTCCGCCGTGGCAGCCTGGGCCTTGGCTTCGCTGGTGAACGGGTCCTTGGCCAGTTCTTGCATTACGTCGGAGTGAGCTTTCAGTGTGTTCCATGAGGTTGACGCTAACTCCAGTAGTTTCATGCCAAGTTGTTGAACGGCTTGGGCGGTGCGAGATTGATCGTTGGCGGTTTGCGGCTTTTGTGGAGTTTGCATAGTATTGCCCCCATCGATAAGACACTTCCGCTACAATAGCGAGAGGAACGAAAGAAAAGAAGATCATGAGGAGCAAAATCAAGTAACATGACTAACCCGCAGACTGATGTCAGTCCCCGTCCTCGTCCGCTCGCGCGTCGAGTGCGCTTTGTCCGTTTTCTCATGGTGGCGCGCATGGTGGTGCGAGTGTACGGCGGCTACAAAGTCATTCAACTGTATGGTCGGTTCATTTCTCAACACGGGCAAGACGACCGCTACCACCGTCAGCATCGACGCAGCGCGGAGTTGATTTATCAGACCGCGTTGCGATTAGAAGGCTGGCTGGTGAAGGCGTGTCAATTCATCGGCACACGCGCTGATATTCTTCCGCCGGAATACATTGAGGTGCTCTCGCGGCTACACGATCAAGTGCCGCCGCGCCCGTTTGCCCTCATCCAACAACAAGTAGAAGCGGAACTGGGCAAGTCGCTCTCCGAGGTCTTCACCTCGTTTGCTCCGCAACCTATTGCGGCAGCGTCGCTGGCGCAGGTGCATGCGGCGACGCTACTCGATGGTCGTCGGGTGGCGGTGAAAGTGCAATATCCAGACATTGCTGACCTGGTCGATCTCGATGTACGCAATATCGCGTTCTTCGTCGACTGGCTGGCGAAGCTGGAGCCCCGCTATGATTTTCGTTTCATTGTCAGAGAATTGCAACGCTACATTCCGCTCGAATTGGATTTTCTGCATGAGGGGCGCAATGCCGAGCTGGTGGGGCGTAACTTTGCGGCTCGTGGCGATGAAGTGCGCGTGCCGCGCATCTATTGGGACTATTCCACGATGCGGCTCTTGGTGATGGAGTTCATGGACGGGATTAAAGTAACGGATGTCAAGGCGTTACGACAAGCCGGCATCGAACCGCGCGCCGTGGCGCAAAAGTTGACCGACGTCTACCTTCAGCAGATGTTGCTCGATGGGCTCTTCCATGCTGATCCGCATCCCGGCAACTTGCTCGTGCAACCTGGGCCGCGTTTGGTATTTCTCGATTTTGGCTTAACGAAAGATCTCCCGCCGGAGTTTCCGCTGGAGATGGCGCGGCTCACGACGGCGATCGTGACTCAGAACAACGAAGAGATTGTTGAGTCATTCCGGCGATTGGGGTTCGTGACGAAATATGGCGGCTCTGAGAGCTTACTCGTGCTTGGTGAAGCCATGCTTGGTCATTCGGTCAAGGAGCAAAAAGCGTATGCTGACCCGGACATGGTGGAACATTTCAATAACGCCATGTCCGATGCAATGGGCAAGGATCCGATTGTCGAAGCGCCGAGTGATCTTGTATTGGTGGGACGGGTCATGGGATTATTAAGCGGAGTCGGGAAGCAGTTGGGATCAGAAGTTAACTTATTAGAAACGTTAATTCCCTATTTACTGTCACAAAAATAAAACCCCGACAGTGCTACGCCTTGAGGAAGACGTCCCGCTGGTGAAGGCGGGCTGTCGGGGCAACGGTGGCGCCTGGGTCCTCCAAGCGACCACCCAGATACTTCTTGGGCCGTCGGCCTAGGAGGCCGCCACCTCACAGGTCACCATAGATTTGTCCATGCTGGATCACCTCCTTTCTCGGCGCACCCGTCGCGGGTCCAGAACCGCTCAACCAGGAACCGACCGCCGGAGTGTCGGCCCGAGGTGTGGTCCACCAACGTTCTACCGAATTGTAGAAGTCGTGATGTAAAGGGTCTGTGTAAACCCGACCATTACTCGCTACTTTACTCTTCATTTGCCCAAAGGTCCAGTCTTAAGAGACTGATAACACCAAGAAAGTTGGAGAAGGCGGCGCCGACTCCCTTGCAAAGAGACACGGTTCTCTGTAGTGAAAACGCTAAGAATTATGCCATACTTTCATGCTACCGCGGTATTTGAAGCGAAAGGGACTTCGTTGGAGGAGGCGGACCGCACGGCTGCTGCCTTATTTAAGTCTCTTCGTCACAATCGTATCCATTACTATGAACATGACGTGACGGCTGGCGCCGGACCGTCGCCCTCGTCAAACAATCTGTATTTCTCTGTGATCGCCGAGTTTGATGTCGACGCCTACAACGAGGAAAGGGCAGGGGAATTTACAGATGAAATACTTGAATCGTTGGCGACTGATGAGGTGCAATTCATCGCCTTTGGATTGACGCAAGGGGAGCAACGGGTTCGTCCCGCCGAGCGCGCCCCACAAACCGAACGTGCTCCACAAGTTGAGCCTGTGCCTGAGAAGCCCCAGGAGGCGCGCGCAGAAGAGGAAGAACCCGAAGAGCGCAAAGGAAAGAAGCGCAGCTCGCGTGGCCGCAGTCGCGGCAAGCGGAAAGGCGATCGAGAGACTGAGAGCGCGCGAGAAGAGCAGCGTGAGGATGTTGTCGAGGCCGTGGCGGTCAGAGAGGAATCCACGGAATCTCCGCTAGAAACGCCGCCCACACGTGAAGAACGTCTTACCATCGAACCACCCACTTCTGTCGTTGTGACGCCGCTTGAAGCAGAGCAAAAACCAGCGCTGGAGATTCGTCCTCTCGTGCCAGAAGAGGACGAACTTCCGGCTCCGCCGCCGCGAAGTTCGTCCGCAATGCAAATAACGCTGACGATGTCTTTCCGCGCATCGGAATTTGGTCTGCGTCCTAGTAACGGTGAGGTCTTGGATCGGGACGAGTTTCTCGCTCGTGCAACGGCTGAAGCGCGGAGTCGTCACCCTGAATTACCGCTGGACGTGACCCCCGCACATGAGTTTACTTCCTTGCCGTGGGGAGAAGTGATCATAAACCTCACGTGGCAGTACCCCGTGCCGGTGCCATCCGCAGCAGACGAGGTCGAACACTAGGGGTTAAGGAGATTTGATGAATCGCCGAGAGTTTCTCAAGCAGGGAGTAGCGGTGTCGGCAGGAGTTGTGCTGGGCGGCATGCCCCGACTCGTGCGGGTTGCAAGAGCGAATGAGGTCCCGTGGCGCACCTTTGAAGTCACAACACGGCTTGAGGTAACGGAAGCGGTTGGGGCCATACGGACCTGGGTGCCGGTGCCGCTGATGAGTACGGTGGACTACTTCCAACGTGAACCGGATCACTGGACCGGGAATTTTGCCTCGGCGCGGGCGGTGCAGCTCGACCAGTATGGAACAAGCCTGGTGTTTGCCGAATGGGCGGCTAGCGAACAGACTCCGGTCCTTGAAGTCACAAGTCGTTTCAAGACGCGCGATCGACAAGTTGATTTGTCTCAACCTCCCTCTGCGAGCGTGCAAGAAGATCCGGCGGTGTTGCAGTATTTTCGTCAGCCCTCAAAACTTGTCCGTACAGACGGCATTGTAGCGACCACTGCAAAAGAGATCACCGCAAGCTTGCGGAATGATGTTGACAAAGCCAAGGCGATTTATGAGTGGATCGTGGATCATACGTTTCGCGATCCGCAAGTCAAAGGCTGTGGGATTGGTGATATTACGACCATGTTAGAGACCGGCTATCTGGGAGGGAAATGCGCCGACCTCAACGCCTTATATGTCGGCTTGGCGCGTGCAGCAGGGCTTCCCGCCCGCGATGTGTACGGGATTCGCTGCGCCGCCTCAAGTGAATTCAAAAGTCTGGGGAGGGCTGACGATATTACCGGCGCTCAACATTGCCGCGCTGAAGTCTATCTCACGGGGTATGGCTGGACGCCTGTCGACCCTGCGGACGTGCGCAAGGTTGTGTTGGAGGAAAATGCTCCCAATGGTCAACTTGCTCTTGACGATCCGAAAGTCGTCCGAGCCCGCACCAAACTTTTCGGGGCCTGGGAGATGAACTGGCTGCCGTACAACTACGCCCACGACGTGCGGCTCCCGAAAGCTGTGGGACCAGAACTCGGCTTTCTCATGTACCCGCAGACCGAGACCGAAAAAGGCCGTAAAGATAGTCTCGATCCCAAGAATTTTGTCTACATCATCAAAGTCAAAGAAATCTAGTCTTCAGTCCGCGCCCAGGCTCTGCCGGGCGTGAGAAAATAAAAATCCCCCCGCCAGTCGTGCAGCGCCTGTCGGCCCCCTTTATCAAAGGGGGCGGCGAAAGCGTAGCCGAGCGGGGGATTTGTACAGCAAGCGCTGCAGAGCAACAGGAGTGAGAGCTATTCAGATAGGCTCTTAACGATGCTCTATGGCAGCGTGATCGTTCCCTCAATCTCACCCGTGAAGGAGCCAAAACTCTGACGTGGAACGGCATTCGGATCACCTACTTGAGTGATGCTGATGGAGTGCGCTTCCCCACTGCCCGAAGCCCCTTCAAACTTGCCAGTCCCACCAATAATCTCGTTAGTGTCATTCGCCTCATTCTTCCCTCCACCGGGACCACATAGATGACGTGTGAGGATCTGCGAATAGAGCTGGTCGCCATTGGGAAAGGTCTGTGTGGTCCTGCCAAAACCGATCCCCTTTGCGGCATCAATAATGAATACCCCGCCTGGACACGCGGCGGTCGGACCAGTGGGCACGACCTCAACTAAACTCTGAAAAGAACGCTTCCCTAAATTCCCCGATACCTCCCCTGTCGACCAAGATGCAGCTATCCCATCGTCATTTGTATCAATGCGGGAGGTGAGAAACGTCCCACCAAACTTGCCGTTGTTGGGGCGGGTGTGTTCCGCGCTGGCGTTCCCGCCACTGACCGCAAGGAAGATCCCAGTCGCGATTCCCAGCAGCAATCCTTTTTTCCTTTGCATATTCGTGCTCCTTATGAGGTTAGGAGACCACCACAGTGAAGATGACGGACAATCCATGATCCCGTCATTCCCGCGCAAGCGGGAATCCAGGAGGCATAACCGGGAGCCAGTACTCAATCTTCCTGGATGCCGGCCTTCGCTGGCATGACGGCGCTGAACCCATCACAATCAGCGTGGCAGACTAATAGTATTGTAAGTTGTTTGTTTCTTTCGCTCCTGACCGCGCCTTGTGTGGTGCTCTATACCCGCAAAGGCCTCACCTCCTTTCCGTTCCGCACTGAGGTTTCTCTTGTCAACGTGCGGATTTTGTGTCAGGAGGGTAGAAGCAAAGCGCCACGAAGTCCTAAGAAAATTGTGAGAAGTTTCTAAGATATTTCTAAGATGCACTAAGAACACGATGGGCGAGCAGAATCTCTGGAATTTTGGGCCGTTTCGGCTGGATGCGCGGAACGAACAACTCTGGCGCAAGCATGAGGTGCTGCACCTCACCGGCAAAGCCTTGGCCGTGCTGCGCTATTTAGTCGAACATCAGGGGCAGCTTGTGACCAAAGATGACCTCTTTGCTGCTGTGTGGCCCGAAGTGATTGTAAGTGATGCGGCGCTGGTTGTGTGTATTCGTGAACTACGTCAAGCTTTAGGCGACGAACGGCGCACGCCACAATTTATTGAAACGGTCCACGGGCGGGGGTATCGGTTCATCGGCAAAGTAGTCAGTAGTCAGGAGACAGTAGCCAGTAGAGAAGAAGAGGATCAAAAGCCTGCCCCGAGTCCTTCGACCATACTTAGGACAAGCGTCGTCGAAGGGATAAATCGTGATAATATTGATCAAGCTGAAAGCGCGAGACTGGAAGGAGCGGGACCGCTCTTATTTTCTTCCTCTAGCCCGCAGCCCACAGCTTCCAGCCTTTCTCAGGACTCAATTCTCAGCCCTCAAGACTTTGATTCCCCAACCCCTAATCCCCAACCCCCAGCACCTAAGCTGCGCAGAAGCCTCGTACTTGCTGTTGTGTTGCTGCTCATAGGTGCGGGGCTGGCCATACATTATTTGCCGCGTCCGACCCGCAGCCCTCAAGACTTAGCCCTCAGGACTCAGGAAGCGCAGCTTCCCTTGCCCGATAAACCGTCCATTATTGTGCCGCCGTTTGTCAACCTGAGTGGAGACCCGGCGCAAGAGTATTTCAGCGATGGCATCACTGAGGAGATTACCGCCACACTTTCGCGCGTCTCCGGTCTCTTTGTTACTGCTCGTACCTCGGCCTTCTTTTACAAAAACAAACAGGTCACTGTGCAGAACATCGGTCGGGAAATGGGCGTGCGCTACGTCCTCGAAGGTAGTGTACAAAAAGCTGAGGGGCGGGTGCGAGTGACAGTCCAGCTCATTGACGCCGTCACGGGCGGGCATGTGTGGGCGAGTCACTACGATCGGGAATTACGCGATATCTTCACTCTGCAAGATGAGATCGTGCAGAAAATTGTGACTGCCCTCAAAGTCAATCTCCTGCCCGATGAACAAGAAGAATTTCGGCGCGCCCCGACCGCTGATCTGGAAGCCTACGACGACTTCTTGCGCGGGCGGGAGTCCTATTTGCAGGACACGAAAGAGGCCAACGCCCAGGCGCGGCAACTGTTCGAGCATGCCCTTGCCCTAGACTCCCAGTATGCCGGAGCGTATGCCGGGTTGAGTTATACCTATCTGAGAGCTTGGCTGTTGCAATGGAGTCAGGACCGACGGACCCTGGAACAGGCCTTCGACGCCGCGCAAAAAGCCCTGGCCTTGGACGACACATTGCCGTTAGCCTATATGGTGTTGTCTCAAGTATATTCAAAGAAAAATCAGCATGAGCAAGCTCTTGTTGCAGCGGAACGCGCGATTGCGCTCAATCCCAATAACGCCAATGCGTATATGGCGTTGGCTGACCAGATGGGGATGGCCGGGCGACCAGAGGAAGGCATCGTCATGGCCAAGACCGCGATGCGGCTCAACCCGCATTACCCTCCCTGGTATCTCCTTCAATTAGGATCGAATTATCATCAGGCGTGGCGGAACGAAGAGGCGATCGAGACGCTCAAGCGCTTTTTAGTCTATTATCCAAACGCGTTGAACCCCTATATTATGTTGACTTGTTCCTACAGCGATGCGGGACGCATGGAGGAAGCACGGGCGGAGGCAGCGGAAGTAATGCAGTTGAGTCCGCATTTCAGCACTGAGGTGTGGCGACAAAATCAGTTTTGGAAAGATCCGAAAGAAATGGAGCGACACCTTAACAACCTCCGTAAGGCAGGGCTCAAATAAATGAAGAATGGAGAATGCAAAATGAAGAGTGCGGAATGCCGAAGGAAGGGCAAGATCGCGCGCTAAATGATAAGTCATTGGAGCATCAAGTCTTCAAGTCACACATCAAAGAAGATGGCTCCAAAATTCGACTTGATGACCTGACGACTTGATAACTGTCCTCTCTGTTACGACGCAGACTTCCGCAGCCGCTCGACCTCTTCACGTAATTTGACCAATTCAGCTTCTGCCTGCTCAGCGCGGGCTTCGGCTTGCGCCGCCCGTTCTTCACCGGTCGGAATCAGCTTGCCCGATGCATCACACCACCGCAGCCAGGTGTCGGTATGCCCTTCAAACGTTCCTTGCCACAACGTTAAGCTCAACCCCACGTCCGGTAACTGCAAGTCTTTCCTCAGTCGATAGCGTTTGCCGATGCCTTGCTCATAGACCCGGATGACGTCTGCGCTTAACAACTGCTGCGGATCGTAGACAACGTAATAGGTGATGCCGATCCGTGCGTAGCGCTGGAGTTTTCTCCCTAACTCTTCACCTTTTTGATTTGAGACGATTTCAACAACCACATCCGGCGTTTTCTCAAACTCCCAGGTGAAATAGGGGCGATGATCTTTGACGTACCAATCCTGATGCGGCTCTACGTCCAGGCTTAAGAAAAAGTCGGGAACAAGTGGAGGTTGATAGGGAGAGTAGAACAAGCCAACGTTGGCGTCGGCTAAAAATTTACGCTTCTCGTCCGACTGCTCTTCCCCGGCTGGTGGTGTCCAGGAACTGTACAAGGGACGCTTCAACAACGTTTGCTGCTTTGCGGAAAAAAGATTATCCACCGGTTTGTCATCCTCCGTCTCCAGGTTGTTGATGGCCTCTGTCCAAGCAGCCGCGACCTCTTCAAGCTCGTACTCTTCCAGTAGATTTTGTGGTAAAGGTTGGGCCATAATATTCCTCTTCGTGTGACAATCTTCTCCGCTGTCGGTGTGTGACTTGTAGTCTAAAGCAAATGGCTCCCTGTGCTCAATCCTGTCTGTTTTCTGTTGCTCTTGCGGACTCGCTTTTTCTCACTGCCGATGGTACACCACGGAGCGATATGGCTGATGCGTAAAAGGAGGAATGCTCATGGCCACAATTGCGACTGAACAGGTAGAAATTTTTGGCAAAGGCGTCTTGCAATCCGAGGGTGTTGTCATTGACAAGGAAGGCAACGCCTGGGGCGGCGGACGCAACGGGAAAGTCTACAAAGTAAGCCCGGACGGCAAGGTGCACGAAGTCGTCCAGCTTCCCCAAGGATCGATTCCCAACGGCGTGGCGCTTGATCGCGCCGGCAATTTTGTCTACTGCGACCTCGGCAAAAAAGCGATGATGCGCTGCGCCCCGGATGGGAAGGTGTCGATGATTGCTGATCGCGTAGGGTCGGTGACGTTGACCTTACCAAATTTTTGCAGCTACGATGCCGAAGGCAACTTGTATGTCTCTAATTCGAGCACGTGCGACATTAACACGTTGCTTCCTGAATTGGAGAAGCCGGCGCCGAATGGAGCCCTGGTGCGCATTCGACCGGATGGAAAAGGTGATGTGGTGGCCGAGGGGCTCTGGCTCGCCAACGGTACGGCCATCGATCCCAACGAAGACGCGGTCTACGTATTGGAAAGCACGCGGTACGATTGTCTCCGCATTCAAATCAAAAAGGATGGGACGTTCGGCAAACCGGAAGTCTACTCGAAAGGCTTCCCCGCTATTCCTGACGGCATGGCCTTTGATGTGGATCGCAACTTGTACATCACTTTGCCTGCCCGCATCGTCGGCGCAGGGTTTCAGGCGGCAAATCAGATCATCAAAGTGGATACGAATGGCAATTGGTCTCTGCTGATCGAAGATCCGACAGGAGAGAGAGTCATCTTCCCAACCAACTGTGCGTTCGGCGGGCCGGGGCTGCAGGATCTGTTTATCGCCAATTTGGAAGGCGAGCACTTTGGCCGGGTGCACACTTCGTTCCATGGGCACCCCTTGTATCATCAACGGTAAACGAGCGGGACGCAGGGTCGGGGCTTGCGGCCATTATCACTCACGGGTGGGAGTCGTGCTCCCGCTTTGTTGTAGAGCCAGTGGCGGCGCCCCCGGTCGCAAGTGGGGCTCGTATTTTTTCATTTTCGTCCGTTTTGGCGTGCGAGTCTCTGGTTTGCTTGGCTCCGGATTTCTCTTGTAACGCCTCACTGCATCCCTTCGGCGCCGCGAAGAATAAAAAACAGACGAGGCCGATGGCAAAGAGAATAAAGAGCCACATGTCTCGTAAGGGATCAGTCTCGGCTGCCGGTGGCGCAGCAGGCGGAGTGTGGTCTTCGGCCATACTCTCTCCTTTTGTCACAGAAGGTGCTGAACGATTTGTATGCACAGTTAAACGAGGTGCGCCGTTCTGACAAGGGGAAGGGCGCATGACCGTAAAATCTGTACGGCTCTCGTGACTTCTACACGGTCATGATGGAGGCTCCCATGAAAAAGAGCGACACTCGTATCTTAACCACGCATGTTGGCAGCTTGCCCCGCAGTGCTGCCCTGGCTGAGCTGCTGATCCGGCAAGAGCAGGGCGAGGTTGTAGACCAAGCCGAGCTTGATCGGCAAGCCGAAGCCGCCGTGCGTCACGTGGTGCAAAAACAGCTTGAGTCTGGGGTGGATATCGGCAATGACGGCGAGCAGCCACGCATCGGCTTCCAGACCTACGTGCCGCAACGGATGAAAGGTTTTGGCGGAGAGAGTAAGCGCCCGACCCCACAGGATATGCGTGAGTTCCCCGACTTCGTGCAACTGATGCAAAGGCGCAACATCATGCGCGCCAAGGTGTTCAACGCGCCCCAGGCCATTGCTGAATTGCAATATGAGGACCTAACCGGGGTGCAGAAAGAATGCGCAATGTTTCAACGGAGCACGGAAGGGCTCGCCCAGCGATTCACCGAACGGTTTATGACCGCGGCCTCTCCCGGTATTATCTGCACGACAATGTTGAACGCTCATTATGACACCTACGAGCGCTATGTGTTTGCCGTCGCTGAGCAGATGCGCAAAGAGTACGAATACATCGTCGCCCAGGGCCTGGTGTTGCAGCTCGACGCCCCGGATTTGGCGATGGAGCGGACCTTCTTGTTCCAAGACAAATCGCTGGTGGAATTCCAAAAGATCATCGAGATGCATATTGCGGCGCTCAACTCAGCGATCAGTAACATCCCGCCGGAGCGCGTGCGCTTGCACGTCTGCTGGGGGAATTATGACGGGCCGCACAACCACGACGTGCCGCTCGCCGATATTTTGCCGATTCTTTATCAAGCGAAAGTCGGAGCTCTCTCGTTGGAGATGTCGAACCCGCGCCATCAACACGAACATAAAGTGCTCAAGCAGTACAAGGTTCCTGATGTACTGGTACTGATTCCCGGGGTGATTGATTCGACCACCAACTATATCGAGCCCGCCGAAGTGGTGGCGGATCGCATCTGCCAGGTTGTTGATGCGGTGGGAGACCGCAGCCGCGTCATTGCCGGTTCGGATTGCGGCTTTGGCACTTTCGCCGGGTGGGAGATGGTGGCGGAGAGCGTGATCTGGGCCAAGCTCAAAGCCTGTAACGATGGCGCACAGCTCGCGAGCAAACGGCTGTGGGGGTAGAGGCAACTGTCAGGATTCCTCTGTGACAAGGCGAGTTCGTGAAGGCGACGGTAATCCTAGACAAGGCAACGGAGGGGAACTAGATTGAAAAGGTGACTTTTACTCCAAATCTAGCGACGCTGCCGCCTCCACAACAAGCGCTCTGGCCTGAGCTGGTGGACACGCCAGAGATTTTTACCCTTTACGGAGGGACCGCTTTAGTGCTGCGCTTGGGACATCGGGCGTCTATTGCTTTCGACTTTTTTTCGAACATGCCCTGCGACCCGGATGAACTCGCTCGAACTCTGCCGTATCTCAAAAAGGCGGAGCGCGTGCAAGTAGCTCCGAATACGTTGACTTGTCGCGTAGAACGTGGCGGTCCTGTGTTGGTGTCGTTTTTCGGCGGCCTGGGCCTCGGGCAAGTTGCAGCTCGCGAGCAGGTGCAAGGGATGAGATGGTATATCGCTTCTCTACTTGATCTTGCAGGGACAAAGGCTGCTGTGATTCAGCAGCGAGCCGAGGTGAAAGACTACCTTGATATAGACATCCTCTTGCAACAGGGGATTGAGTTGCCGACTGTGCTGGCGGCGGGAGCCGTGGTGTATGGGCGTAGCTTCAACCCGCTGATCACGCTCAAGGCGCTGAGCTACTTCGACGACGTACCGGCGCTGGCTCTTGAGGTGCGTGAGCGACTCAAGGCGGCAGTGGCGGCTGTGGATGTAACCAAGTTGCCGATGTTGACACCGTACGCGAAACGGCCCGACGACAAGGGGTGAATGTTGTGAAGACTTTTCCGCCAACCCCAACTTTGCTGGCTGTGGCGCAACGCGTGGTGTGGTTTAAAGATCCTGCCGATGCTCTGGCTGACCCCGTGCATTTCCTGGTTCATGTCATGACCTATGGGACAGTCGAGGATTTGCGAGCGTTGGAAGGTCTTGTCGGATTGGACGAGTTTCGGGAAGCTCTCGATCAGGCTCCGCCAGGCGTGTTTGACGCGCGTTCTTGGGCCTACTGGAATTTGAAATGTGGCCGCTCGCCCGCTTCACCGCCACCGGTGCGCCGTGGATTGCAGCCCATGCAACCATAGCTGTAGGCTAGGGAAAAATCATGTGAGGAACTATCATGAGCGCCCAACCCAAAAAGCGGAAAACTGCGACCGACGCGGTCGAAATTCTTTATCATCGTTACGGCTAGGGCAAACCCGGGCGCTCAAGGCTCTGGAAGAAGCGCGCGCGGAAGATGAGATTGCACGAAAAATTTATACTCTTTGTATTGAAGCGGGTTTAACGTAACGCGAACTCGCCAGGCGCGCTATTTTTCAGAGGAGTGTCTCTTAATTTTCCAGACTCTGGAAAAAGGGTCCTTTGTTGGGGAAATAGCCCATATCTTTGTTTATGAGTTTATGCTGTCGTTGCTTATGCAGGTCACTAGAGGACAGATATAATCTTTCGTGTTCGGCACATCAGACAGAACCAACATGGACAAGGAGGAGCTTATGAGTGCTGGGAAAGCAGGACTTCCCGTGGGGACCTTTCACGATGTCGATGCCACCGGTGAACCCGCCCAGTACGTGACCTATCTTGACCAAGCAACTACCTTACTCCAGGAGCTCAAGCGCTCCCATCAAGCACTTTTGGCCCTGCGTCCTGGTGATGCTGTGCTGGATGTAGGGTGTGGCACAGGAGACGACGTGCGCGCGTTTGCGGCGCTCGTCGGTGACCAAGGACGCGCCGTAGGGATCGACACAAGCGCCTCCATGATTGCTGAAGCACGCCAGCGATCAGAGCAGAACAATCTGCCTGGGGAATTCTCGGTGGGCGAGGCCGACCATTTAGACTTTCCGACCAATACCTTTGATGGGTGCTGGGCGGAGCGAGTCTTGCAGCACCTCGCCGAACCCCAGCGCGCACTCACGGAAATGGTGCGCGTAGCGAAATCCGGGGGACGCATCGTGGTGGTGGACGCCGATCACGAGTTGTTGACCATTGACGCAGCAGACTGCGCAACGACGCGGGCCATACGCATGCTCTGGACGGACAAGCATAGGGCGAGTTGGATTGGGCGGCAACTGTTTGGCTTGTTCCATCGTGTCGGTCTTACCGCTATCCAAGTGCAGCCCGTCCCTGTGGTGTTTCACGACCTGGGTGTGCTCGATAATGCATTCGGGGTTGAGCGAGCTGCCGACGCCGCCGTCGAGCAGGGGATAGTGACTGCAGAGGCTGCAGCCGCCTGGATGGCGGATCTCCGGGAGCGACAAACGGCAGGGCTCTTTTTCGCCTGCGCCTTCTTGTTTGTCGCAGTGGGGAGAAAACTCTGAAGAGCAGTGGCTTCCGCTGTTGCGTGTGTCCGCAGAGAGTAGGGTTGCCCTTTCTGTAAGAAGAGTCCGGGAATTCCTGAAAAATTTGACAGTTTGTGAGGTCAAGAAAAACAACCGTTTGCGCGTCCGGTAAATCATCCCGACAATGCGTTATGCAGTTGAGTTTCGCCTTCCCCATTTGCCAGACGCTCATCTCTTGCGCTAAAGAGGAGAAAGACTAACCAACGCCGTTTCTAAGGAGGGGAGCTGCTATATGCCTACTCACGATACGCTCTGCGGTTGGGGCGAGCGCGACCGGGTCACGTATTATCTCAACAACGTTGACATCCTTATCCCTAAGCGGCAGGAACAGCTCGCCATGCTGGTGAACTTGCTGGGGGCGTTGCCGCAGGGAGTGCGGCGTGTGCTGGACCTGGGCTCCGGTTTTGGCGCCATCACCCAAGCTATCCTCAGCCGCTATCCGGAAGCGACGGTTACTTGTGTGGACGGCTCGACGGAGATGCTAGCGCTGGCTCGAGAACACCTCAAAAAGGAAAGGGCGCGGGTCGAGCTGCTCCTGGGTGACCTGGCTTTTCCCGTCTGGAGAGATGCCCTGCACGGCCCCTTTGACGCCGTGGTGTCCGGACTTGCCATCCATCACTTGTCAGATGTGCGCAAACGTCAACTTTATCAAGAGGTCCATGAACTTTTGGGACGCGGCGGATTGTTTCTCAATAACGATGCAGTGACGTCGCCGCCGGCGCTACAAGAATGGTTTACCTCTTTGTGGTATCGGGAGATGCAAGCGCAGGAAGAGCGTCAGCGAGGCGTAAAGCGCTCCGTTGACGCCATTAAAGCGGAACTGCAAGAACGATTACACGTCGAGGATCGCCAGAGTCACGTGGCGTCTTTAGGAGAGCAGTTAGCCTGGCTGAGAGAGGCCGGCTTTGCCTCGGTGGAATGCTATTGGAAGTATCTGGACTTCGCCATTTTCGGAGGCGTGAAAGAATGAGAGAAGGCGGCGATTCTCTTGCTTCCTACCCATGCAACAAGTGTGGGTGCTTCTTGGGCTTCAGCAGTAGTGTGTTGTCGTGCTACACTCGCCAACATGCCTAGTGCTGCACCACGGTCGCCTGGAAAGTCACTGCCACCCCAGTCAAAGCAATCGCTGCTCGATCGAGTCGCCGCTGTTGTCGGTGGGGTGCTGTCTTTTGTGCAAAAGGCTCCGATAGCGGTTTTGTTCGTGGTCCTGGCCATCGTGCTGTATGTTCGTCAGTCGGATCAACCTCAAGACCGGATCCCTCAATTCAACGATCCTACGACCATGCCAACGGAACAGCCGCCGCCAGCCGAGTTGCCGCCGGGCATGAACCCTTCCGTCTGGACCTGTGTGAGTCGCTCCGATTCGCAACTCTCAAACGGACTCTGGGCCGACGTCTATTATGGCATGGAGGCGCGTCTCGACGGCAAAACGATGACAGCGAAGGTTACGGAGAAATGGCAAGACCTTTCGGAAGATAAACGCAAGACTGTTGCGGATCTCATTGTGAATACCTGGATAGAAAACGGGCAAGCCTTGCGATTGTTGAAATCTAGAGACGAGCTGGAAGAAGTCGTGATTCAACGTCTTCCAGATGAGGGAACCGTGGCGCGGTGGACTCCCGCGACAGGCCTGCAATTGCTTGAACCGCAGCCTGTCCCCAAACCGCAGGGCTGACACGGTTTCTTTACGACGATTGGACATTCCGATTAAAGATACGCCGATGACTTCTATGCCGGACCACGAGACGCCAGCGGAGAAACGATTCCTCACCGCTTCAGACGCGGAAATTCACGCTGGGGCTGTCACCGATGTCTACTTTCTCCGCACGAAGCAAGTGCTCGAAGCGCGCGGACTCAATAAGCACGTGCGCGTTGAGATTGTCGCAAAAGGGCTGCCGCTTGACTATCAATGGGCGGTGTTGGCGGGGCTCGAAGATGCGTTACGTCTCCTTGAAGGGCTCCCTGTCAGCGTCGAAGGGCTGCTTGAAGGAAGCGTGTTTCGCGCTTATCAACCGATCCTGAGTATTGAAGGACGTTACCTCGATTTTGGTCTGCACGAGACCGCCCTGCTAGGATTTCTGTGCCAGGCTTCGGGCATCGCCACCAAAGCGGCGCGCTTTCGCAAACTGATGGGCGAGAAACCGCTCATTCATTTTGGCGCGCGGCGTATGCACCCGGCCCTGGCCCCGATGATCGATCGTAGCGCGTATCTTGGCGGTTGTGACGGAGTCGCTGTGGTGTTGAGCGCTGAGAAACTCGGGATCGCTCCGTCCGGCACCATTCCTCACGCGCTTATTCTCCAAATTGGCGATACGTTGGAAACGGCGCGGGCGTTTCATGGGGTGATTGATCCAACCGTGCGACGGGTGGCGCTCATCGATACATTTCAAGATGAAAAGTTCGAGGCGATTCGGCTAGCGCAAGGCATGGGAGACGCCCTGTGGGCGCTACGACTGGATACGCCCAGCTCGCGTCGCGGCGACTTTGCCAAGATTCTGCAAGAGGTGCGTTGGGAGCTGGATCTGCGTGGATTTGACAAACTCAAGTTGTTTGTTTCCGGCGGGCTGGAGGAGTCGCACATCCCCCCCCTGCTTCCGTGGGCCGATGCGTTTGGGGTGGGCACCTCAATCGCCAACGCGCCGGTGATCGATTTGAGTCTTGACATTGTTGAGATCGACGGCGAGCCAATCGCGAAACGTGGCAAAGAATCGGGCGGCAAGCGTCTGTTCGTTTGCCCGACCTGTCAACAAGAAGTGATCGCGCCCACCCGCAAGCCTGTGCCTGCGTGCCGCGTGTGCAGTGCGGCATTGACGTCATGCACGGTTCCCTTGATGGAGAACGGACGCGTGCTCACGCCGTTCCTGCCGCCGGCAGAGATTCGGGAAAGAGTGCTTGCTCAGTTGCGCACGGTGACTGAGTAAAATTTTGCAGTTGGAAACCCTATTTTCATGAGCGATTTTTTTACGATTGCCTGGCAAGATGGGGCAGTGGTGATGCTCGATCAGCGTCTTCTGCCCACCCGAGAAATTTACCGGACCTACCGAGACTATCAAGGCGTCGCCAAGGCGATCACCGACATGGTGATCCGGGGCGCGCCGGCGATTGGCGTAGCAGCGGCGATGGGCATTGCGCTCGGGGTGCGTCAGTTAAAAAAAATTGACCAGCCGGAAGAGTTTGCTCGTTTGTGTCAGGTCTTTGCCTCTACGCGACCGACGGCAATTAATCTTTTCTGGGCGATTGAGCGAATGCGTGGAGTCTATGAGCAGACCCGGGCTCAGGGGCGCGACGCGCTGTGCGCCCGTTTGGAACAGGAAGCACTTGCAGTCCATGAGGAAGATATCGTCGCAAATCGTCGCATGGGTCGTTATGGTGCGAGCTTGATGCCCAAGGGCGCGACTGTGCTTACCCACTGCAACGCTGGCGCTTTGGCGACCGCTGGTTATGGCACGGCGCTTGGAGTGATCCGCGCCGCTTGGGAGCAGGGCAAGAACATTGCTGTCTTCGTGCCGGAAACGCGTCCATTTCTGCAAGGCGCTCGGTTAACCGCGTGGGAGCTGACCAAGCTCGGCATTCCCGCGACGCTCATTACCGACAACATGGTCGGCCATTTCATGCAGAAAGGACTCATCGACTGTGTGGTAGTGGGCACGGATCGCACTGCTGCAAACGGCGACGTCGCCAACAAAATCGGCACCTACACGAACGCTGTGCTGGCTGCTCGTCATCAAGCTCCATTCTACGTGGCTGCGCCGATTTCCTCCATTGATCTCCGCTGCGCGAGCGGGCGAGACATCCCCATCGAAGAGCGCTCCTCACGAGAAGTGACGCATGTGTTGGGGAAGCAGATTGCACCGACTGGGATGAAGGTGGCGAACCCCGCCTTTGACGTAACGCCGCACGAATTGGTGACCGCGATTATCACCGAGAAGGGAGTGGCCCGCGACCCGTATGAAACCACTTTGCCTCAGCTCGTTGGGAAAGGAAAGCGAGGCCAACGTCGAGGTGCGTAGCTGCCTGGCCGTTCCTGGACACCACTCGTCGTACACACGGTGAATAGCGTCGTTCTTCGTATGCTCCAAGAGATTCTTCTCGCCGCTAAACCAAACTGCAAGAGATTGACGTCCTCCGCCCGGACATGAAGGTGTCCGGGCTACGAAGCGACGCTGGCTGAAGCCAGCTTGTAAGCCCCATTCATGAGGCGCCGCGCTGTAGCCCGGCGATTGATCGCCGAGCGGACGAGGAGATTGCATTGACCCCGAGTGGACGAATCTCATGAGTTTTGATTGAGAAGATTTCTCTTGGTTTCCTTGGGCCATAGTGTCGACCATTGACTCTTCATCCATACTGGTGTTTTTTTCCTCTTATGAACGAAAGCCTTCACCAACGTGCTCATCCTGCACCCCAACACACGCGGACCGCGCACGAGAGCGGAGCAGACTACCGGGAACTCTTTGAGAACGCGCTTGAAGGCATTTATCGCAGCACGCCAGTCGGACGCTTTCTCGCCGTCAATCCCGCCTTGGTGCGTATGCTCGGGTATGATTCTGCTGCGGAAGTCCTTGCGCTTAGGCTGCCCGACGATCTTTATGTGGACCCCAACGAGCGAGAACGGGCTCGCGTACGCAATGAGGGCAAAAGCGAAGTGCGTGGTGATGAGCTCCGTTGGAAAAAGAAGAATGGCGAGATCATCATCGTGAGCGTCTCGGCGCGGATTATACGCAACGCACAAGGGAAGGTGGTGTGCTACGAGGGACTGGTGCAGGATATTACGGAGCGCAAGCAGGCGGAAACGGCGCTCCAGGCAGTCCATGAAGAATTAGAACGAAGGGTAGAAGCGCGAACAGCGGAGCTGGCGCAGGCGAATATGGCCTTACGAGCGGAGATTGTGGCGCGACAGCAGGTTGAAGCGGCGTTGCGCCAAAGTGAAGAACGCTACCGCCTGCTTGCCCATGAAAGGGAGCAACGGTTGATCGCGTCTGATCGGCTGGTCTCCTTCGGGGAACTTGCAGCCTCGCTTGCTCACGAATTCAATAATCCCTTGGGCATCGCCATGGGGTTTGCCCAAGACCTTTTGAGTGAGACCCCATCTGATGATCCACGCTCGCAGCGCTTACAGATCATTGAAACCGAGACCCGGCGTTGTGGGCAGCTCATGAGAAATCTTTTGGACTTGGCGAGTCCTCCACAAACACAACTGATCCTTACTGATCTCTCGTCGTTGATCCACCACAGCCTCGCCTTGATGAGTGGCCGCACTCGCCGAGGGAAGGTCGCTACCGAGTTACGCTTGTCCACGGAGTTGCCCCAGCTCTTGGTGGACCCTCAGCAACTGGAACAGGTCTTGCTCAATTTGTTTTTTAACGCCATTGAGGCAATGCCAGAGGGTGGAATTTTGACGGTTTCAGGAACATATCTGCCCTCCTCGTCGCATGACGGCACGGGACAGCCTCCTGAGGCGGTGGGTGAAGTGGTGTTGGCTGTAGCTGATACTGGGATAGGGATTGCTCCTAGAGATATGCCGAAGATTTTCCGTACGTTTTTTACCACGAAGAAACAAAAGGGCATGGGGCTGGGGCTCTCCATCTGTGAAAGCATTATGAAAGCGCATGGCGGTCGCATCACTGTGGAAAGCGCCCCTGGTCAGGGGACCACTTTTTTTCTCCATCTGCCAAGAAAGGGTGGGGCGGATGTCCTCGATGCGTGAACATATTCTCGTTGTCGACGATGAAGAACACATGCTCGCTTTATGTGAGAGCGTCCTGCGCAAGGAGGGCTATCTGGTCACGTGCGCAGCTTCAGGAGAAGAGGCGTTGCGCTTGCTTGCGGAAAACGGATTTGATCTGGTCATCTCGGATTTACTGTTGCCGAATATGGATGGACTGAAACTGCTGCATCATGTCAAAACGATATACCAGAACATCCCCTATGTGCTGTTGACGGCGTATGGCACAGTTCGATCGGCTGTAGCGGCGATGAAGGAAGGAGCGGCCGATTACTTGACCAAGCCGGTGGACATGGACGAGCTGAAAGTCGTCGTTCACAAAGCTTTGGAGTTACGCCGACTGACCCGTGAAGTGGAGCAACTGCGAGCGCAAGTGGCGGAGAACCACAGCTTTCCCCAGATTATTGGCCGCAGCAAACCCATGCGCACCCTGCTCAGTCAGGTCAAGTTAGTAGCAGGGAGTGACTGTACGGTTCTCCTTCAGGGTGAGTCGGGAACGGGGAAAGAGTTGCTCGCCCGCGCTATTCATGATCACAGCGCCAGACGCATGGGGCCCTTTGTGACGATTGATTGCGCGACCGTCCCGGAGGCGTTGTTAGAGAGTGAATTATTTGGCTACGTGAAAGGCGCTTTTACGGGCGCTATCACCAATAAAAAAGGCTTGTGCGAAGAAGCGCAAGGCGGCACCCTGTTTCTAGAAGGTGTTATGCACTTTTGAGGGGGGCGTGATTAGATTGGAAGGATGCGA